>CAZIUJ010000092.1:0-5958 GCA_964542345.1 uncultured Alistipes sp. | reverse complement strand
TCACCAAGTGCATCAAGATGGTCAAATCGGAGAAGACCGGTGCCTACATGTTCAAGGAAGGTATCGTTCCCAACGACCAGATCAAGGATTTCTTCGCAGAAGAGAAGAAATAGTATGTGAGGAGCCGGAACACCGGACTCTTACATACAAAGGGCATCCCGACGGGGTGCCCTTTGTGTTTGTGTGGGGGGTGTGGGGGGGGCGTCTCAGAACCGGTGTACGGCCCGCACGAGGAAGCGGTTGTGCTTGGGAATCTCGACCAGGTAGGGCGGGTCGATCTCCATGTGGCTGGTCAGGGCCTCCTTGTCGTCCTTCTCGGTCGAGGAGAAGTAGTAGAGCATGCGGTCCATGCGTTTGCCGCCGTGCATGCGGAGCGCTTCGTTGAAGCGGTTGCGGGCCCTGCGGTCGCTGTGGGCGCGGGAGCCGCCGTGGTAGGCGTGGCCGATGGCCAGCATCTCGTCGATGGAGGGCAGGTACCACCCCTCGCCGTGGCTGCGGCACCACTCGAATGCGGGGAAGTCGCTCCACGAAAGCGCGTTCTCCGTGATGTAGCGGGCGACAGTCTCCATGTTCTGCTGCCCGTCGCTCGGGTGTACGGCGCCGGTGCGGTGCTGCTCGGACTTGCGGAAGAGGCTCCACGCCAGCGAGGCCTCGTCCCGCGAGAGGATCAATCCGTGCTCGCCGCTTGCGTCGACATAGCAGACGATGCCCTGCACGCCGCCCTCCTCGTAATAATCGCCGACCGCATAGGGCCGGAGGCGCGGAGCGGAGACCGCCGGCGTTGCGTCGGCCGGAGCCGGGGCAGGGGTCGGAGCCGGGGCAGGGGCTTCGAAAAGCTCCTCGTCGCCGTTGGCATAGCGGATCGCGCGGATGTCGGCGAGGGGCAAGACGTAGGTCGGGCCCTCGGGGTTCGAATGGCGCTTGTAACGCACCTCCGCGGTCGAAATCTCCGTGATCCGGGCTTCGATGCGCGACGAGTCGCGCTTGAGGATCATATCCTGCGCCTGCAGGTTCGCGGCGCCGCATATTGCCGCCAGCCCGAGCATGAGGGCCTTTTTCATTCCGGATGTCTTCATACAACAAAGGTAGCGTTTTTTTTCGGACTTCTCTATTTCTTTCTATCTTTGCATCGTTGTTTTTCATAGCCCCGTATGGCATTTTTCGATATTTTCAAAAAGAAGACCGACGAACCGGCGCCCTCGCCCGAAGCCGAGGCGCAGGACCGGGAGGCCCTGACCGCCGGACTGGAGAAGACGAAAGCCGGCTTGTTCTCGAAGCTGGCCCGGGCCGTGGCCGGCCGCTCCACCGTCGACGCCGACGTGCTCGACGACCTGGAAGAGGTGCTTATCACCTCCGACGTGGGGGTCGAGACGACCGTCAAGATCATCCGCCGCATCGAAGAGCGGGTGGCACAAAACAAGTACATGAACGCCTCGGAGCTGCAGTCGATCCTGCGCGAGGAGATCGCCGCGCTGCTGGAGCAGGCGCAGAGCGCGGCCGGCCATTTCGGCCTCGACGCCCGCCCCGGCGAACCCTACGTCGTGATGGTCGTGGGGGTCAACGGTGCCGGCAAGACCACGACGATCGGCAAGCTGGCGGCCCAGCTTGTCAAGGCCGGCCGCAAGGTGTGGATCGGTGCCGCCGACACGTTCCGTGCCGCGGCGATCGACCAGCTCAAGGTCTGGGCCGACCGGGCCGGGGCGACGATGATCCGTCAGGAGATGGGTTCCGACCCGGCGTCGGTGGCTTTCGACACCCTGACCTCGGCGAAAGCCAACGGAGCCGACGTCGTATTGATCGACACGGCGGGGCGCCTGCACAACAAGGTGGGCCTGATGAACGAGCTGACGAAGATCCGCAACGTTATGTCGAAAGTGATCCCCGGGGCGCCGCACGAAGTAATGCTTGTGCTCGACGGCTCGACGGGTCAGAACGCTTTCGAACAAGCCAAGCAATTCACGCAGGCCACGCAAGTTACCTCGCTGACGATCACCAAGCTCGACGGCACGGCCAAAGGCGGCGTGGTGATCGGCATCAGCGACCGCTTCCGCATCCCGGTGCGCTACATCGGCATCGGCGAGGGAATCGACCAGCTGCGCATCTTCGACCGGCGCGCTTTCGTAAACGCTTTGTTCGGCAATGAAGAAAATTAACGTCATCACGCTCGGCTGCTCCAAGAACACGGTCGACAGCGAGCACCTGATGGCCCGGCTGGCGGCCGCCAGCTACCGGGTGCTGGCCGACAGCGACCGCACGGACGCCGGGACCGTGGTGATCAACACCTGCGGATTCATCGGCGATGCCAAGCAGGAGTCCGTCGAGATGATCCTCCGTGCTGCGGAAGCCAAGAAAGCCGGGAAAATCGAACGCCTTTTTGTCATCGGCTGCCTCTCGGAACGCTATGCCGACGAGCTGCGCGCCGAAATTCCCGAAGTGGACGACTATTTTGGCGCCCGCACGTGGGACGGCATTGTCCGTGCGCTGGGAGCCGCCGCCGATCCCGAACTGGCCACCGACCGCCGCGTTACGACGCCCGGCCACTATGCCTACCTGAAGATTTCGGAGGGCTGCAACTGGAAGTGCGGCTACTGCGCCATTCCGCTGATCCGGGGCCCGCATGTCTCGGTGCCGATGGAGGAGCTGGAGGAAGAAGCCCGCAAATTAGCCGCGCAAGGCGTTCGCGAGTTGATCGTCATAGCGCAGGACACCACGTATTATGGGATCGACCTCTACGGCCGCCGCATGCTCTCCGAGCTGCTGCGCCGCCTGTGCCGCATCGACGGCATCGAGTGGATCCGTCTCCACTATGCCTACCCGGCCGGCTTCCCGGACGATGTGATCGAGACGATGGCCTCCGAACCCAAGATTTGCAAGTACCTCGACATCCCGTTCCAACATATCTCCGACGCCCAGCTGTCGGCGATGCTGCGCCGGCACACCCGGGCCGAGGCACTGGCGCTGATCGGCAAGCTGCGGCGGGCGATTCCCGACCTGGCGCTGCGCACGACGCTCTTAGTGGGCTACCCGGGTGAGACGGAAGCCGACTTTGCCGAGCTGGAAGCCTTCGTGCGCGACGTGCGCTTCGAGCGGCTGGGAGTTTTCGCCTACTCGGAAGAAGAGGGGACCCACTCGGCCCTGCGGCTGCGCGACGATGTGCCGGACGAAGTGAAGCAACAACGTGTCGAACGGATCATGACGCTCCAGCGCGAAATCTCGCTGGAAAACAACCGCCGCCGGGTAGGGAACGTCGAGCGGGTGGTCATCGACTCGCGGCAAGGCGATTTCTATGTGGGACGCTCGCAATACGATTCGCCCGAAGTGGATCAGGAGATGCTGATTCCGGCGGCGGGCCGCCGGCTCCGGCGCGGCTGTTTCTATGATGTGCGGATCGTCTCGGCGTCGGACTACGACCTTTACGGTGAAGCCGTGGCGAAATAAAATTTGCGTATTCCCGTTCTTTTACGTACCTTTGGAGAGAAAACACGGAACTCTCAAGGCAACGCCGCAGCATGGCTGACAAAAGCGTCATAGGGAATATCGAGACCCGCGTCCGTCAACTGATCGGGGAACACCGCCGACTCCGGGACCTCTGTGCCTCCCTGACGGCCGAACGCGACGCCCTGCGAAGCGAGAACCGGGCGCTCGAAACCCGGGTGCGGGAACTCGATGCCGAAGTGGCGCGCATGCAGCTGACCGAAGGGCTGGCCGGAGAGAGCCGGAACCGCGACAAGGCGCGGGCACGAGTCAACCGTCTTATGCGGGAGGTGGACAAGTGCATCGCGCTGCTGGAACGCCCCGAAGAAGGGCCCACGGACCGATAAGGGGTCGCAACGAGGGGCCGGAACGGGGGCCGCAGTGAGAGGGGAGACCCGAAGCGGGGCCGAAAAGTGTGCGAAAAGACACGAGCGCGAAAGAAAAGACGACGATGGCGAAGCAGGCGATAACGCTCAAGATAGCAGGCAACAGCTACCCGCTCAACATTGACAGCGGGAAAGAAGAAGTCTATCGCCTGGCCGAGCGGGAAGTGAACAACTACCTGACCCACGCCCGGAAGCAAAACATCCGCAACTGGACGGAAGTCGACTACCTTTCGATCGCGGCCCTGAAGTTTGCCATTGTCAGCGTCGGAATGCGCCAAAACCGCGAACTGGACGATGACGACCTGCGCCGTTTGGAACAACTTGACGAAGAACTGGACGCCTACCTGAACGCCCCCGGAGAGTGAGGGGGCCGCAGAAGGGGCCGCAACAAGAGGGGCAGGAGGCTGAAGCCCTGCGGAGGAGCAACGGAGGAACCGAAAGGGGCCGACGGAGGAACTGAAGCGACGAAGCCCTGCGGAAGAGCGGCGACGGAGGGGCCGAGAAGCAGAAGGGCGACAAGGTGGCTGAAGAAAGAAGAGCCGCAGGCCCGGAGAGAGGGCAGAGAAACAAGGGGCCGAAGAAAAAGGGACAGCCTGTCCGGAAGATGGACGGAGGGGCCGAGAAACAGACGAACGAACGTTCTTTTACATACCGAATCTACCCGCATAGATTCCTTAACAGCTTTGCGAAACTGAACACTTCTTATATTGGAGCAACTCGCGGCGCTTCAAAATCAGGCCTCGGCCCCCTGCGGGCGTACGCTCCGGCGTACCGGTGGAAGATTGCGACGGTCGGAGACTCCACACATGACTGATCTTGCAGATTCGTCAAACAAGACTAAGGAAGCTATGCGGCTTTTTTGTTTTTCCGCCCGGAACGGTGCGGCCCCGGCACGCCCCCTCCGACGGAAAAAGATGAATGTGAAACTTTAATTAAAGCATACCGAATCCAATGAATACCGTCATTTTAGCAGCCTGCATTTCCGCGGCGGGCGCCGTTGCGGTCTATGCCGTCGTTACGAATTTCGTGGCGCGGGTGTCGATCCGCAAACGTCGCGAGGCGGCCCTCAAAGAGGCCGAAGCCGAAGGCGAGATGATCAAGAAAGAGCGAATCCTGCAAGCCAAAGAGAAGTTCATGCAACTTAAGAGCGAGCATGACCGCCAATGCAACGAACGCAACCAGAAGATCGCCCAAAGCGAGCAACGAGCCCGTCAGATCGAACAGAACCTCCAGAACCAACAACGCGACCTGGACAACAAGCTGCGCGAAAACGACCGTCTGAAAGAGCAGATGCACAACCAACTGCAGATTCTGGAACACAAGAAAGAGGAGGTCGACCAGATGATGCGCGAGCAGAACGCCCGTCTGGAGCAGATTTCGGGCATGAGCTCCGAAGATGCCAAGAACATCCTGATCGAAAACATGAAAGCCGAGGCCAAGACCGAAGCCGCGGCCTACATCAACGAGACGATCGAAGAAGCCAAGATGACCGCCTCGAAAGAAGCCAAGCGCATTATTGTCGCCTCGATTCAACGGGTGGCGACGGAGACGGCCATCGAAAATGCGGTTACGGTCTTCAACATTGAGAGCGACGAAGTAAAAGGCCGCATCATCGGCCGTGAAGGCCGCAACATCCGGGCTTTGGAAGCGGCGACGGGCATCGAGATCATTGTTGACGACACGCCCGAAGCGATCATCCTCAGCGGCTTCGACCCCGTGCGCCGCGAGATTGCGCGCCTGTCGCTCCACCAACTGGTTACCGACGGCCGCATCCACCCGGCCCGCATCGAAGAGGTCGTTGCCAAAGTACAGAAGCAGATCGAGGAAGAGATCGTCGAAGTGGGCAAGCGCACGACGATCGACTTAGGCATTCATGGCCTGCATCCTGAGCTGATCCGCATGATCGGCAAGATGAAGTACCGCTCCTCGTACGGTCAGAACCTCCTGCAACACGCCCGCGAGACGGCCAACCTGGCCGGCATCATGGCCTCGGAGCTGGGGCTCAATCCCAAGATCGCGCGCCGCGCCGGTCTGCTGCACGACATCGGCAAGGTGCCCGACGACGAACCCGAACTGCCGCACGCCATCATCGGCATGA
>CAZIUJ010000091.1:0-5961 GCA_964542345.1 uncultured Alistipes sp. | reverse complement strand
TCCCGAAGCAGGCAATGGATGCCTCGGGGGACTTGCCATGTCCATACCCCAATGCAAACAGGTACCCGAAGATTCGGGTACCTGTTCGCATTTATTCTACTCGTTCGATCTTGCCAAGTTTCACATACCATAGGTAGCCTTCCGTGCGGGCGTAGCCCATGTCGCGCAGCAGGGCGCAGTAGTCGCCGATTTGCCGGCGGTAGCGCGCCGCGTCGTGTTCGCCGAATTTGTAGTCCACAACTACGGCACGGTCGCCGTCGGTCATCACCCGGTCAGGACGGCGGGGCGTGCTCTCTCCGGGGAGGATGATTTCCTGTTCGTTGCGGATGCGTTGCCAGTGGCCGTTGAACCACTCGCGGGCTACGGGGTCGCTCAGTGCCTGGGCAATTCTGCGGCGCAGCTCGGCGGCTTCCGCGGCCGAGAGGATGCCGTCGTTTTCCATGCGCACCACGGCACGGTCGATCTCCGCTTCGGTCGCGGCATTTTCGAACGCCCGGTGCATGAGGATGCCGAAGTTGCGGGGCGAGAGCTCCGCCGCGGCCTCCGTCTCCTCGAAGTAGCGTTGCGAGGGGAGCCGCAGCCGCAGGTCGGCTTCGGCCGTGGGGTAGTTCTTCAGCACCGCATGGCTGGCCGCTTCGCCTTTCTGCTTCGCGTCGGCCGGGCCCGTAAATTCGCCGAATTCGAAGCGTTCGCCGCTTTCATGCTCCGTGTGGCGGCCCGCCAGGTCGCCGACCGTCGCCCGCTCGCCTTCGGCCGCAATATGTTGAAGCAGCAGCAGCCCGACATGCAGTCCCTTTTGCCGCATCCGGGGAATGAAGACATGCAGCGACTCGGCGGCTCGCGTCAGCGCCACATAGAGGAGGTTGATGTTGTCGACGTGGGAGTAGACCGTCTCGCGGTAGTACTCTTCCGAAAATTCCGATTCGCCCATCGTCTGCTTGAACTTCACCGGGAAGCGGCCGATGGCGGCCGCCTCGCCTTGCGCTTCGGCCCAGACGATGTTTTGCGTGCGGCCGCTGGCTTTGGGATCGAGCTGCCAGGAGCAGTAGGGGATCAGCACAGCCTTGTTTTCCAGCCCTTTGGCTTTGTGGATCGTAAGGATTTCGATGGCTTGCTCGCTGCGTTCGACGCTCAGCGAACGCGCGGCGCCTTGCTCGTCCCACCACTTCAGGAAAAGCGGAATGTCGGCTACACGGTTGGCGCAGAAAGCGATGACTTGTTCGTGGAACGCCTGCAGGTAGGCCGTCTCCTGCGGACGTTCCTGCAGCGCGTGCCGCATGACGATCCGCTCGAACGCCTCCTCGGGCGAGAGGAGCCGGAGCGAGCGGAAGAATGCCCGTTCCCTGTCGTCGAGGGGCCGGTCGAACGCATGCCCAAGATATTGGTTGTAGATGGCCCGGTGGAGCGTGTCGTCGGCGTTGAGCGCCAGCCGCAGGGAAGCCGCCAGGAAGCTGCTGACCGGGGCGTTGCCGAGGACGAGCGCTTCTTGCGTCATGACGTCGAAACGGTAGCGGGGGTCGGCGTTGCGGCCTTTGAAGTCGAGCAGCTCGGCGGCGATCTTCGCACCGTCCGTGGCGTTGCGGACCAGGATCAGGAGGTCGCAGGGCCGGAATCCGCGGTCGAGGAGCTCGCAGATGCGTTCCACGACGGGCGGCCGCTCGTCGAACGTCTCGACCGAGACGTACCCCTCCGTCGAGGCTTTGCGGCGGGCCGTCTGCGTGTGGTCGCGGTAGGCGTCGCGCAGCGTACCTTGCAGCTGGGTTGCCGCCGCCGGCGAGACTTTGCCGCAGGCCGTCGCTTCGCCGAGCAGCGTGTCGAGCGCTGCGTTGTCGGCGGCGACCATGCGGTCGATCAGGCGGTTGTTGAACTCCACGACGACGGGCAGGCTGCGCCAGTTTTCCCCGAGGTTGCGCACTTCGGTGTTCTCTTCGCCCAGCGCCCGGCGGGCCTCCTCGTGCAGAATGCGCCAGTCGCCGCCCCGCCAGCGGTAGATCGACTGCTTGATGTCGCCCACGATCAGCACCGAGGTCTCCGCCTCGCCGCACTGCGACAGGGCGTTGCGGAGCAGCGGCAGGAAGTTTTCCCACTCGCGGGCCGACGTGTCCTGGAACTCGTCGATCATGAAGCGCTCGAAGCGCGTGCCGGCCTTTTCGTAGATGAACGGGGCGTCGTTGTGGTCGATGAACTCCGAGAGCAGGTATTTCGTCTCCGAGAGGAGCATCATGTTCTGTTCGTCGCAGAGGCGCTGCACCTGCGTGTAGAGGTCGGCCAGGAGGGCGAACGTGCGGTAGTTCTCGCGCAGGAGGTCGCACGTGTTCCAGGCGCGGATGTTGCCTTCGTAGAGGGTGCAGAGCTCGCGCAGCAGGGGTTGCAGCTGCGGCACGAGGGCTTCGGCCGGCGATCCTTTGTCGCACCAGCCTTCGGTCGTGGCGCTCATCTTCAGCACCGTGGCCGTGGGGGCTTTCGTCTCGCCCGCGGCTATGGCGTAGAAGTAGCGGACGAAACTGTTGCTTTTGCCCTTGAAGTCCGTCGGGGCTACGTTGGCCGCCGCAAGGATCGCCACGGCCCGGGCCGCCGTCTCGCGCAGCTGCCGCCGCGTCGTCTCGGCCCGGACCGTGGCGTTCTGGACGATTCGGCGGAGCTCCTCTTTCGAGCGGGCGACCGAGAGCGTCGGGCGGTTCTTCTCCTTGAACAGTTCGCCGCCCAGCGCCAGGATGCTTTGGCGCACGTCCCAGCGGCTGCCCTCGGCGATGCGTTCTTCGACGAAGCCCGTCATCCAGCGCAGCAGCTCCTTGTCGGCGGCGATCGCTTCGATGAGGGTGTCGGTGCTGCGGCTCAGGACCGAGGAGGTCTCGATTTCGATGTTGTAGTCGAGGTCGATGCCCAACTCCTTGATGAACGCGCGGAGGATACGTTGGAAAAACGTGTCGATGGTGAGGACCGTGAAGCGCGAGTAGTCGTGGAGGATGCGGGCCCGGGCCTCGGCCGCGCGCTTGCGCACGGTGGCGTCGTCGAGCTTCAGCTCGCGGCAGAGCCGTTCGGCATAGGCGCTCGGACCTCCCGAGGCGAGGAGATGTATCTCCTTGAGGATGCGCGACTTCATCTCCTCGGTGGCCTTGTTCGTGAAGGTCACGGCGAGGATGTGCCGGTAGAGTGCGGGCTGCTGCACGACGTCGCGCACGTATTTATAGGCGAGCTGGTAGGTCTTGCCCGAACCGGCGCTCGCGTTGAGAATCTGGGCCTGCATGGAGAGGACGTATTGGCGAAGTAAAAGTACGAAACAAAACGGGAAAAAGAAAATGTCGCCGAACCGAAAATCCCGATAAAAATTCGTAAATTAGCCTCCGTAAAGCACATGATCATGAAGAAGTCGATTTCGAGCGCGCTGGCGTTGCTGCTGGCGCTGACGGTCCGGGCTCAGGCCGATTCCGATGGAGCGGCCGCGGTGTCGGCGGCGTCCGCCGCGACTCTCTCGCCCACGGAGCGGAGCGAGTGGCTGATGCCGTTCGACGCGGTGGCGATCGATGCCACGGCCGAGGTCCGTTTCGTGGAGGCGGCGACGGGGGAGGCTCCCCGCATCGTCTACGACACGAAAGGCGACTCTGCGACCAAATTCAGGGCCGAGGTCCGCGACGGGGTGCTGCGCATCCGCGAACGTGCGGACATGCACCGGCTCGGGCGCACGGTTGTGACGGTCTACTACACGGCGCTGCGGTCGCTGACGACGACCGACGCTCGGGTGACGTTCGGCAACGTGCTGACAGCGCCGATGTTCGACCTGACGGTCGGAGCCCGCTCGAGCTTCGAGGCGGAGCTTGCGGTGGACGACTTGTTCATGGACCTCTCGGGCGACAGCCGGGCTACCCTGAGCGGTCGGGTCCGTTACCTGACGCTGACGGCCTCGACGGGTCGGGTGGAGGCTGCGGAGCTGGAGTGCATGGCGGCCGTGGTGAGCGCCGGGAACAAAGCCCGCGTGACGATCGACGCGACGGACCGGCTGGAAGCGAAAAGCTCGACGAACGGGACGATCGGATACAAACGGATGCCGAACCTGCTGCGCACGACGCAGAGTCTGCTGGCGGGCGAGATCGGCCGGATCGAGTAGGGTGCGATGACGGGGTTTCTGGAAGAGGTGGCGCGCGACCTCTACGGTCGCTACGGCGAGGAGCTGTCGGAGCGGGCGGTGCTCTTCGCCTCGCGCCGTGCGCGGCTCTTCTTCGTGGATGCGCTGAGCCGCATCGCTGGGCGCCCGATGTGGCAGCCGGCGTGGTGCACGATCGACGACCTCACGAGCGAGATATCGGGCCTGCAGACGGGCGACCGCCTGCGTCTGATCGTGGAGCTCTACAAAGTTTATTCGCAATACCACCGGGAGGAGTTCGATCGCTTCTACTTCTGGGGCGAAATGCTGCTCACCGATTTCGATACGATAGACAAATACCGCATCGACGCCTCGCAGCTCTTCCGCAACCTGTCGGATATCAAAGAGCTGGAGGCCGACATCTCCTATCTTACGCCGGCGCAGCTGCAGATACTGAACTTCTGGTCGACGCTGGGCCCCGAAGCCGATCTTTCGGAGGAGAAACGCCGCTTTTTGGCTATCTGGAAGACGCTGGGCCCGATCTACGAACGTTACCGCGAGCGGCTGGCTGCGTTGGGCATGGCCTACGGCGGCATGGTGCAGCGCGCGGCGGCCGACCGCATCGAGGCGGGGACGTATGACTTTCCGGAGCCGCGCCGCTATGTGGTGGCGGGATTCAATGCGCTGTCGGAGTGCGAAAAAATCCTCTTCCGCTTTCTGTCGACCCATGCCGAGACCGATTTCTACTGGGACTACGACTCCTATTACAAGGATAACCCCGAGCAGGAGGCGGGCATGTTCGTTCGCGAAAACGCGGCGCTCTTTCCGCCGCGCGCGGAGCTCTCGCACGAGCACATGGCCGAACCCAAGGAGGTGACGGTGGTGTCGACGGTCTCCAACGCCGTGCAGTGCAAGTATGCCGCGGAGATTTTGCGCGAGTATGCCCGGCGGGAACCTTTGGACAAACGCACGGCGGTGGTGCTCACCGACGAGAACCTGTTGCTGCCGCTGCTCTACGCTTTGCCGCCGGAGGTGGGTAAGGTCAACGTCACGATGGGCTACCCCCTCAAGCAGAGTTTGGCCTACACCTTTCTCGAACGCCTGCTCTCGCTTCAGGCGCGGCGCCGGACGAAAGGCGCGGGGTGTACGTTCTACCATGCCGATGCGACGGGATTGCTGGCGCACCCCTATGTCGCGGGCTGCGACGAGGCGGAGACCCGCCGCATGGCGGAGGAGATCGTGCGCGAACGCCGGATTTCGGTGGACGCGGCGTGGCTGGGCCGCAACGAACTGCTCGCGAAGCTCTTCCGTCCGGCGGAGACGTGGCGGGAGCTCTCCGAATGGCTCTCGGAGACGGTTGGCGCTGTAGCCCGGATGCCCTATGCGGGCGACGATGCGCGCCAGCGCACCGAATTCTTGGCCGTCATCTCGGAAGAGATCGCCAAGTTGCACAACTCGTTGGAAGCGTGCGATATCGCGATCGAAACGGAGGTCTACGCCTCGCTGCTGCGCCGCCACCTGCAGACGATCCGCATCCCGTTCGAGGGCGAACCCTTGGAGGGCCTGCAGGTGATGGGCATCTTAGAGACCCGCAACGTGGATTTCGACAACGTGATCCTCCTCTCGATGAACGACGACAACTTCCCGGGCAACCGCATGGCCCAGGCTTCGTTCGTTCCCTACAACCTGCGGGCAGCCTTTGCGCTGCCTACGCCCGAGCACCACGAGGGTGTCTACGCGTACTATTTCTACTTTCGGGCGAAAACCGATTTTGATATGGGCATTGATAGTGATCTGCATCGGGGCTTTTGGAAGTGTGTGGTCGCAGACTATTCATGTATTTCTATGGTGGCGATTGGTGCAAGGCTTGGGAGCATCGG
>CAZIUJ010000090.1:0-5997 GCA_964542345.1 uncultured Alistipes sp. | reverse complement strand
AATTGTGAATTGTGAATTTTGAATTATGAATTCCTCGAAAGTTCTTCCCGCAGCATCGATATGGCAAAAGAGGACGCGCGGTCGATGATCTGTCCGCGGTCGGTGCCGCACTGCTTGCAGCGGGCGACCGTGCCGGCCGGCGTGGCCACCGCGATCCAGACCGTGCCGACGGGTTTCTCCTCGGAGCCGCCCGTGGGACCCGCTATGCCGGTCGTCGCCACCGCATAGTCGGCTTGCGCTATGCGGCGGGCTCCTTCGGCCATTTGGCGGGCAACCGCCTCGCTGACTGCGCCATCTCGCGCGATCGTCGCCGGGTCGACACCCAGGACGTCGGCTTTGGCTTCGTTGCTGTAGCTCACCACGCCGCAGCGGAAGTAGGCCGAAGCGCCCGGCAGGGCCGTGAAGCGCGAGGCGATCGCACCGCCCGTGCAGCTCTCGGCCACGGCAAGGGTCCGGCCGCATTCGACCAGCGTTCGGTGAACCAGCTCTTGCACGGTGGCCGTCTCATAGCCGACCACGTACTCAGGAATAAGTTGCCGAAGCGCTTCGAACTGCCGCTCGATCTCCCGCGCAACGCTTTCGCCTTCGACTTCGTAGGCCGAAAGACGCAGACGCACGGAGCCCGGATTGGGCAGGTAGGCCAGCTTCAGATACTCCGGCAAAGCGCTTTCCCAGGCTTCGATCCGCTCGGCCAGCATCGACTCGGCCAGCCCCGACGTGATGAGCGTGCGGTGGACGATCTGCCGGAGCGCGAAGCGGGCCCGAAGGCGCGGCATCACCTCGTCCTGCATCAAATGTTCCATCTCGAACGGCACGCCGGGCAGCGAAACCACGACGCGCCCCTCCTGCTCGAACCACATGCCGGGCGCCGTGCCGTGGGCGTTGAAGAGCACCGTGCAGCAGGCCGGCACGAGGGACTGCGAGCGGTTCAGGTCGTTGTACGCGATGCCGCGCGCGGCAAGCATCCGCTCGACATGCGCAGCGACGGTCGGATCGTTGCGCAGCTCGCTGCCGAACATCCCGGCCAGCGTCTTCTTGGTGATGTCGTCTTTCGTGGGGCCGAGGCCGCCCGTCAGGATCACGACCTGCGAGGTTTCGAGCGCCCGGCGGAGCGTCGCGACGATTTGTTCGCGGTCGTCGCCGACCGAAACTTTCTCGCGCACAACGATGCCGGCGGCATTGAGGTGGCGGGCAATGGAAACCGAATTGGTGTCGACGATCTGGCCGATGAGGATTTCATCGCCGATCGTTACGATCGTAGCGTTCATGGGGTACGAAGATTTAGGATTCCGGAGTTTCCGCCGCCGGCTCGGCCGGCAGCGCATCGGTCAGCAGCGCCCGGCAGATGCGCCCCACCAGGGCGGGACCTTCGTAGACCAGCCCCGTGCAGAGCTGCACCAGGTCGGCCCCGGCGGCCAGCATCGCCCGCACGTCGTCGGCGTTCATCAGGCCGCCCACGCCGATAATCGGATAGGTGCCGCCCGAGCGGGTGTGGATGCGGCGCACGATCTCCACGGCCCGCTGCGTGAGGGGCTCCCCGCTCAGATGCCCGCCTCCGGCCTTGTTGATGCCGGCGCTGCTGGTCTGCAGGCCCGTGCGGCTGCGGGTGCCGTCCGTGGCGACGATGCCGTCGAGCGGCGTGTCGATCAGGATGTCGGTAACTAAGTCGATCGTCTCGTCCGACATGTCCGGCGAGACTTTGAGCATGACGGGCCGGTAGTGGTTCTGTCCGCGCCGGAAGTCGAAAAGCGGGTCGAGAATCCCAAGAATCCGCTCGCGCGTATAGGCCGCTTCGCCGATGCAGTCGCAGTTGATGTTGACGGTGAAGTAATCGGCGTACTGGTAAAGGTTGCGGAAGAGCTTGAGGTAGTCGTTCGCCGCATTTTCCGAGGGCGTGGAGGTGTTGCGGCCGATGTTGCACCCGACGATGACATGCTTGCGCGGACGCCGCAGGTAGCGGATGGCCGTTTCGAGACCGCGGTTGGGCAGCCCCGTGCGGTGAATCAGGGCGGTGTCTTTCACAAGACGGAAGATGCGGGGCCGCGGATTGCCCGCCTGGGGTCGCGGCGTGAGGGTTCCGATCTCGACGAAGCCGAATCCCACGGCCGAAAATTCGCGGATCGCTTCGCCGTTGCGGTCGACGCCGGCGGCCAGCCCCACCGGATTGGGGAAGCGCAGTCCGAAGACCTCGCGTTCGAGCGCCGGGTGGCGGACCGCACAGCAGCGGCTCAGCAGCCACCGGCCTCCCGGCAGCCAGCCGACGATCCGCAGCAGGCCCAGGACAAGGCTGTGCGCCCGTTCGATATGGAGCGCAAACAGAATCGGTCGGATGATCTTGCGATACATAGCAGGGGCAAATGTAGAATTAAAAAACGAAAAAAGGAAGCATCGCACCATTTTATCGCTCGTCGGCCGCCGCACGGCCGGCCGCGCAGCGGCGCGCCGTCAGAAATATTCCCGGCGATAGCGGTATCCGTCGCGCAGGCGTTCGAAAGCCGCCGGATCGGCTTTCAGCTCCCGGCTTTGGGCTTCGATGTCGAAAGCCCGGCCGATCGTCGTACAAAGTTCCGGCCACGGAAGCATCCGGGGCATCGGGGACGCGGCTTCCGGAGGGTACCACGCGCCGAGCGGTATCCCGAACTCGTCGGCCACGGCCCGCACGGCAAGGGCCGTCGCAGCGGCTTTTCCTTGCTCGGAGTAGCCGGCAATATGGGGCGTCGCAAGGCGGGCATGGCGGAGCAGGTCGGGATCGATCCGCGGTTCGTTTTCCCAGACATCGAGCGCGCAGGCAAGGCCGCTGGCGAGCAGCGCCCGGCCGTCGACCACTTCGCCGCGCGAGGAGTTGAGCACCGTGGCACCGGGTTTCAGCAGGCTGAGCAGCGCCGCATCGGCCAGATGGCGGGTCGAGGCCTCCAACGGCACATGGAACGTAAGCAGGTCGGCTTCGCGGGCCACTTCGTCGAGCGGCAGAAAGCCGAGGTGTTCGCGCGCTTCGCGCGGCGGATCGCAGCAAAGAACCCGGAAGCCCCACGCCGCAGCATACTCCCGCACGAGCGACCCGACGTGTCCCACCCCGACGATGCCCAGCGTCTTGTCGGCCGGCTCCCACCCCCCGCTGCGGGCGAGTGAGACCAGCACGGCGGCCACCCATTGGAGTACGCCCCGGGCATTGCACCCGGCAGCCGTCGCAACGCGGATTCCGTGCGCCGCGCACCACGCCGTATCGATGTGATCGAAACCGATGGTCGCCGTGGCGATGAGCCGGACCCGCGAACCGGCAAGCAGCCGTTCGTCGCAGCGCGTGCGGGTGCGGACAACAAGGGCGTCGGCATCCCGCACGTCGGCCGGAGCGATCGCGGCGCCGGGCAGGTACCGCACTTCGGCCCACGGTTCGAGCACCCCTCTCAGAAAGGGGATCGCGCTGTCGGCCACGACGGTGATTTTCGAATCCGGAAGTTCCATTGCGACGTCAAAGGTAGAAAAAAAAACAAAAAAATGCGTATCTTTGACTTCGTCTTAGATACTTCCGCTCGGCAAAATGCAAGCAAACTTGCTTTTGCCCTCGCTTATTCGTATCTTTGTTCTTTCATTAGGAAGAATATTCATAGAACCCGGCTCTTAGCCGGGCATCGAAGATCGCCTATATATAAATAAGTACGATGGAAGCTGCCCGATTATTCGATCCCGAAGGGGTCGGCGTGGAGAACGGCGCCTACTTCGGCATGCCGTTCGCACCCGAGGAGGCCGCATTGGTGCTCGTCTCGGCGCCGTGGGACGTAACGGTTTCCTACGGAGCCGGCACGGCCTACGGGCCCGATGCCGTCATCGAAGCCTCCACGCAGCTCGACTTCTACGATCCCCTTTCGCCCGACGCCTGGCGCCGGGGCATCGCCACGGCCGACGTCGACTACTCGCTGCAGGAGGAGTCGCAGCGGCTGCGCAGCGACGCCGGCAAGGTGATCCGCCACCTCGAAACGGGCGGCTCGCCCGACGACGAGAGCATCCTCCGCAAGCTGCGCCGCGTGAACGAAGGGTGCGCCGCCATGAACGCCAACATCGAGGCGCAGGTACGGCACTGGCTCGACGCGGGCAAGATCGTGGGGCTGGTCGGCGGCGACCATTCGACTTCCTACGGAGCGATCCGGGCGCTGGGGGCGCGGTTCGCCGATTTCGGCATCCTGCATATCGATGCCCACTGCGACTTGCGCGAAGCCTACGAGGGGTTCGAATACTCCCACGCTTCGGTCATGTACAACGTCTTGCGCGACGTGCCCCAGCTCTCCAAGCTCGTGCAGGTCGCCGTGCGCGACTTCAGCCGCACGGAGCGGGAGCGGGCCGCCGCGTCGAAGCGCGTGGAGCAATTCGACGACCTGTCGCTCGCTTCGGCCGAGTTCCGCGGCGAGACGTGGGACGCGCAGTGCCGCCGCATCGCCGGCCGCCTGCCGCAGGAGGTCTACGTGAGCTTCGACATCGACGGACTGTCGCCCGACTGCTGCCCCCACACCGGTACGCCGGTGCCGGGAGGGCTGACTTTCAACAAGGCCTTGTGGCTCGTCGACACCATCGTCCGCTCGGGCCGCCGCATCGTCGGCTTCGACGTCGTGGAGACGGTTCCCTCGCCCGAGGAGCGGATCGACGCCATCACGGGGGCCCGCGTGCTGTGGAAGCTCTGCGGCATGGCCCTGAAATCCCAGGACGAACAATTAACCGAAAAATAAGTTATGCGTCTGTTTTCAATGTATCGATGGGTGCGCAACAGCCACAAGCTCTCGTTGCGCAGCCGCGGCTTTATGGAGGCTCCCTGGGCGGGCGGCGTCGTGCTGCTGGGGTGCGTGGTCGTAGCCATGCTGCTGGCCAATCTGCCCTTTACGAAGGATTTCTACCACCACCTGTTGGAGACCGACCTCTCGCTGGCGGTGAAGTCGCCCGACGGCAGGGTCGACTGGCTCTTTCCGCACGGCATGACCGTCGAGAAGTTCATCAACGACTGCCTGATGGTGATCTTCTTCTTCACCGTCGGACTGGAGATCAAGCGCGAAGTGGTCAACGGGCAGCTTTCGTCCGTGCGCAAGGCGATTCTTCCGGTCGTCGCGGCGGCCGGCGGCATGCTGGCGCCGGCCTTGATCTTCGCCGCCTTCAACCACGGCACGCTGGCGGCCAACGGCTGGGGAATCCCCACGGCAACGGACATCGCCTTCGCCGTCGGCATCCTCTCGATGCTGGGCGACCGCGTGCCGGTCTCGCTCAAGGTCTTCCTCACGGCTTTGGCCATCGCCGACGACCTCGGGGCCATTCTGGTCATCGCTTTCTTCTACGGCGGCGAGCTGCAGATCGGTCTGCTGCTCCTCGCGCTGCTGGTCATGGCGGGCGTCTGGTTCATCCACCGGATGGGCGAGAAACGGATGATCTTCTACCTGGTGCCCGCCGTGGCGGTCTGGGGCCTGTTCTACTACTCGGGCATCCATGCGACGCTCTCGGGCGTGGCGATGGCGATGCTCATCCCGATGGAGCCGCGCTACAAGCGGGAGTACTTCATGCACAAGATGCGCTGGCTCAAGGATCATCTGCTCGCCGTCGAGGAGTCGGGCGAGGAGTTTCCCAACGAGGAGCACCGCTTCTACCTGCGTCAGATGGCCCGGTTAGGCACCCGCTCGGCCGGCATGAGCTACCGGCTGGAGCATGCGCTGGCGCCCTACGTTACGTTCCTCATCATGCCGATCTTCGCGCTGGCCAACGCCGGCGTGGAGATCACCTCGCTGGAATACATCAACATCTTCCATTTCTCGCCCGCGATCGGTTCGGTCGGCATGGGCGTCTTCTTCGGGCTTCTGGTGGGCAAGCCGCTGGGCATCTTCGCCGCCAGCTGGTTGGCCGTCAAGTCGAAGATGGCCGTCATGCCCGAGGGGGCAACGTGGAAAATGCTGCTGGCCGTGGCCTGCTTAGGCGGTATCGGCTTCACGATGTCGCTCTTCGTCGACTCGCTGGCCTACACCGATT
>CAZIUJ010000089.1:0-6019 GCA_964542345.1 uncultured Alistipes sp. | reverse complement strand
ACCGACGCACATCGAAGCAAACGATCCTGTATGTCAATTACATGCGGGATCGTTTCGTTTTGAAAGTACAACAAAAGGCCGCCGATAAAATCATTTCGTTCTTGTGCCGCAGCGCGGTGCACGGGCCATGCGGCAGCGAGGCGGAGGGTTTTCATCCGACCGAACGGAAACACTTTTCGGGCGGGTCCGATTGCCTGCCCGATTTGTATATTCGGACCGTTTTTCATATATTTGGATATGATTTGCGGGAAGACGGTTCTATATCGTGCGATTGCAATTGTCGGCCTGTTTTGTGCGGCGTGCGGACAGCGGGATGCGCATGCGGTGAAGACGATCGGCGTTTCGCAAAGCTCGCTCGACGATGCGTGGCGCGTGGCGATGGTGCGCGACATGCAGATCGAACTGTCGAACTACGATGATCTGCAACTCGTCGTTCTCGACGCCGACAACAACAGCGAGCGGCAAATCGAACAGATTCGGGAACTCATCGACCGCGAGGTCGATGTGCTGGTGCTCTCTCCCGTCGAGTCGGCACCGCTGACCGCCATCGCTGAAGAAGCGTTCCGGCAGGGCATTCCCACCGTCATCACCGACCGCAAGGTCGATACGGACGAATATACTGTTTTCGTCGGCGCGAACAATTACCGGATCGGATACCAGGCGGGCGAATTCGCGGCCGAAAGGCTTGCCGCACTCCGCCGACCCTGCATCGCGGAGATTCGGGGCCTGGAATCTTCCTCGCCTGCCCAGGAACGGCACAAAGGTTTCATGGCGGCGCTCGCCGACGCGGGAATCGCCCCGCAGACGGTCGTCGTGAACGGCGAGTGGAGCCAACGGACCGCTGCGGAGCGAATGCCGGAGCTGGGCGATCCGAGCCGATACGACCTGGTCTATTCCCACAACGATGTGATGGCGATCGCTGCGCGCGAATACTTCGAACGCTGCGATACGTTGCGCGAGGGCCGCATCTGCATCATCGGCGTTGACGCCGTGGCGGGAGCGGGGCTGGAAGCCGTCGCCGACGGCCGCATCGACGTTTCGTTCCTCTACCCGACGGCCGGCACCGAAGTAGTGCGCATCGCCCGCCGCCTCGTGGACGGCGAACCGGTCGAGAAGAATATCGAACTCGCCAGTACGACGATCGATCGCAAAGGGGCGGAAACGATGCTGATCCAAGCCAAACGTCTCGACGACTACCGACAGAGCATCGTCGAGAAGAAGGAGCGCTTCGACGAACTTGCGTCGCGCTTCGGATCGATGAAAAACTCGCTCGCGATCATCGCCGTGTTGTGCCTGCTGCTCGTGGGAATGCTCTTTTTCATCTTCCGCGTGAATCGCAAGATCCGTCTCCGCAACCAACAGCTCAACGAAAAGAACCGCCACGAAGAGGAGCAGAACCGCAAGCTGATCGCTCTTAACCGGGAAATCGAAGCCGCCACGGCGCAAAAGCTGCAGTTCTTTACCAACGTCTCGCACGAGGTGCGCACGCCGCTGACCCTGATTCTCGGGCCGCTCGAAAAGCTCTCGGCGGCACTCGGCGAAACGGTCTACGCCCCCGACCTGAAACTTATGCACCGCAACGGCGAACGGCTGCTCGGCGAAATCAACCGCATGCTCGACTTCCGGCGGCTCGAAAACGGCCGGCAGGAGCTGAATCGGGAGACGACGGCGATCGTGCCGCTTATCGGGGAGGTCAAGTGCTATTTCGACGCGGCGGCCCGGCAGCGCCGCATCGACTATCGGTTCGAGAACCGCTGCGGGACGGATTCGCCGCAGGCGGCCATCGACCGGGCGATGATCGAAAAGGTGCTGGTCAACCTCCTTTCCAACGCTTTCAAGTATGTGCCCGACGGCGGCGAAGTCGCGATCGTCGTCGAGCGGGAACCCGGCATTGTCCGATTCGAGGTGGCAGACAACGGCAAGGGCATCGCTCCCGAGCGGCTGCCGCACGTCTTCGAGCGGTTCTTCACCGACAAGGACGCCGGCGGCACGGGAATCGGCCTGCACATGGCGCGCGAGTATGTCGCTCTGCACGGAGGTACGATCCGCGCGGAGAGCGAGCCGGGACGCCGGACCCGCTTCATCGTCGAACTGCCCTGCGATGCGTCCGATACGCGGGGGGGGGAATCCGTCGCCGATGAATATCTGCCGTCGGAGGAATCGGCGGCAGCCGTTGAGGAGCTGCTCGGCAAGCAATACGATTACGACATCCTGGTCGTGGACGACGACGCTGACATGCGGGATTATGTTGCCGGAACTTTGGCCGGCAACTTCCGGATACATACCGCCGAGAACGGCGTTCGGGCACTCGAGTTTCTGGCCGGGCACGACGTCTCGCTCGTGGTGAGCGACGTGATGATGCCCGAAATGAACGGTTTCGAGCTCTGCAAGCGCATCAAGGGCGACATGCGCTACAGCCACATTCCCGTGCTGCTGCTGACGGCGCTTCACACCGATCGCCACACGCTCTACGGCACCGCGACCGGCGCGGACGGCTACATCGCCAAGCCGTTCCGGCCGGAATATCTTGCGGTGCGCATCGTCAAGCTGCTCGAAAACCGGCAGCAGATGTATCGCCGGCTGCTCGAACGGATCGAAACGCACGGCGAGGAGGTCGACGCACAGCCGATCGAGAGCCTCGACGACCTTTTCCTGCGCAAGTTCGTGGGGCTTGTCGAACGGGTCTATGCCGACAGCGCATACAACGTCGAGCGCCTGAGCGGGGAGATGGCCATGTCGCGCGGCCATCTCTACCGCAAGGTGCGCGAAGTAACGGGACTCTCGCCTGTGAACTACCTCAACGACTACCGGCTGCGCAAGGCCCGGGAACTGCTGGCGCACGGCACGATGACGATCAGCGAAATAGCCTATGCCACCGGCTTCACCTCGCCGGCCTACTTCACCAAAATGTTCCGCAACCGCTTCGGAACGACGCCCTCCGAAGCAAAAAACGAGACATGATACAAATGTTATCGTATCGGTTCGATTCGTTATATCCGAAGGCGTCGCATTTTCGTACGTTTGCGTTACCTAAAACCTGAAAAACCGAAACGTATGAACCCAACCCGACCTCTCTTTCTCCCGCTGTTCTGAAACCGTCTTTTCCGGGCGGCGGGCGCATCGTGTCCGGATGCGAAAAAATCCCCGTACGACAACCATCCGACGACCGCCTTTCGGGCGGCCGAGTCAATCGAACCTTTTCGATAAGCCGGGCGCAGCGCCGAACTGATTCGGGCTATGCCGAGACGGGAAAAGGTGCGATAAAATCGAACCTGAAACGAAATGAAAAAATTTTACCTGTTCCTTATTCTGTCATGCATGGCCATAGCGGGCTATGCGCAGCAACCGATCCGCGGCACGGTCTCGGATCAGAACGGACTGCCCGTAATCGGTGCCACGGTCATCGTCCGCAACACGACGACGGGCGCCACGACCGACCTCGAAGGCCGCTTCCAGCTCAACGCCAAGCAGGGCGACACGCTCGACATCACCTATATAGGATACAAGTCGGTGGAGCAGCCGGTCGGTCCGGCTACCGAATACGCCATTACGCTCATCGAAGACGCCGAGGTGCTCGAAGAGGTGGTCGTTACAGGCTACATGTCCGAAAAGAAAGCCGATCTGACGGGCGCCGTCTCGGTCGTGAAGATGAAAGACGTGGCCGACACTCCGACGGGCAACGTGCTGTCGAGCCTGCAGGGTCGTGTCCCGGGCGTCAACATCACCACCGACGGTACGCCCGGCGGCATGAACACCTCGACGCTGGTGCGCGGTACGACGACCATCAACAATTCGTCGCCGCTCTACGTCATCGACGGTGTGATGACGCGCGACAACATGGCGTCGATCCTTTCGTCGAACGACGTGGAGTCGATCCAGGTGCTCAAGGATGCCGCCTCGGCTGCGATCTACGGCGCGCAGGCTGCCAACGGCGTCATCATCATCACCACCAAGCGGGCCAAGAAGGGCGAAATCCACGTCGACTTCAACATGTCGCTTACGGCGCAGACCTTTGCGACGGGCATGGACCTGCTCGATGCCCAGCAGTGGGGCGAGTGTTATTGGTCCGCCTACAAATACGCTAACAACGGCGCAACGCCCAGCAGCGTCGTCTACGGCAGCGGCGAGAAGCCCGTGCTGCAATCCTATTATTATGAGGCCGACGGCATCCGCATCCCGACGGGCAACACCAACTGGGCGAAGGAGATTTTCAGCACGGCGCTGATGCAGGACTACAGCCTCACGCTCTCCAAAGGCTCGGAGAACGGCTCCACTTCGCTCTCGGTCAACTACCTGAATCAGGACGGTATGTGCCGCAACACCGATTTCGAGCGCTTCAACACGCGCCTCTCGTCGGACTACCGCTTCCTGAACGACCGGCTGCGCATCGGCGAGAGCATCGCCGTCAACCACTGGACGCGCCATTTCAACCCCGGCGGTATCGAGGAGAACGTCATCGCCCAGCATCCGGCCATTCCGGTCTATGACGAGCAGGGCGGCTATGCCGGCGGCTACGTCGACATTCTGGGCGACAAACCCAACCTCATCCGTCTGACCGACAACGAGGCCGACAACCGCCATGCCTACTGGCGCATCTTCGGCAACGCCTACATCGAGATCGAACCGGTGAAGCACCTGACCCTCAAGTCAAACTTCGGCGTGAACTACTACAACGAGTTCAACTCGACTTTCGAACCTGCCTGGCGCGAGGGGTCGCGTTCGTCCGCCGACAATTCGCTGGAAGTTACCAACTCCTACAACCTCGGCTGGGTGTGGTCGAACACGATCGCCTATGCCCGCGACATCGACCGCCACAGCTTCTCCGTGCTGCTCGGTACCGAGGCCAAGCGCGAGCACGCCGAAGACCTGCTCGGCCGCGGCAAGGGGCTGGCCATCGAAGACCTCGACTACCGCTATCTGAACGGCACGACCAAGGAACCCGTCGTAGGCAACGGCGCGAGCAACTACGCCATGATCTCCTACTTCGCCAAAGCCAACTACTCCTACGACAATCGTTATCTGTTGTCGGCGACCGTGCGCCGCGACGCTTCGTCGCGCTTCGGCTCGAAGAAGAACTCCGCCGTCTTCCCCTCGGTTTCGGCCGGTTGGCGCATCTCGCAGGAGAAGTTCATGAGCGGCACGACCGACTGGCTCTCCGACCTCAAGGTGCGCGCGTCATGGGGCGTCAACGGTAACGACATGATCGATAACGAAGCGACCTACACCAAGTATGTCGTCAGCTTGAAAGACGCCGGTTACAACATCTCGGGCGACGGCACGACGCTGGCGCCGGGTGTCTACAAAACCATGAGCGCCAACCCCAATCTGCGCTGGGAGCAGACGCAGCAGCTCAACATCGGTCTCGATGCTTCGCTGCTCTCCGGACGGCTGGGATTCTCCATCGACTATTTCGACAAGGACACGAAGGACATGCTGATCCGTCGCGACTACATCGCCACGATCGGCGAGGGCGGCTACTACTGGTACAACGGCATCTCGATGAACAACAAGGGTCTCGAAATGGTGCTCTCGTGGCGCGACCGCAAGCGCGACTTCAACTACGAAGTGGTCTTCAATCTCTCCTACAACAAGAACAAGATCACCGACCTGCCCTCGGACATCTACTACACCTACGGCGGCGGCAACGGTACCGACAAGACGATCGTCGGCCAGCCGTTCGGCTCGTGGATGGGCTACCGGACCGACGGCTTGTTCCGCACGCAGCAGGAGGTCGACGACTACCTGGACGCCTACGACGTGCAGATCGGCGCCCCGGGCGTGGGCCGCATCCGCTACCGGGATGTCGACGGCAACGGCGTGATCGACACGCGCGACCAGACGTGGCTCGGCTCCGACCAGCCCCGCTGGATGGGCGGTCTGAACTTCTCCTGCTCGTGGAAGGGCATCGACTTCAGCATGTTCTTCAACGGCATGGTCCGCGACGCCTGGAACAACTCGAAGTACTATACCGACCTCTTCCAGTGCTGGACGGGCAACCACTCGACGCGCCTGCTCGATG
>CAZIUJ010000088.1:0-6087 GCA_964542345.1 uncultured Alistipes sp. | reverse complement strand
TGACCATCCACGACCCGGCGATGGCGCCGATGAGCAGCAGGATGATGATCGCCGAGGCCGAAGCGCGGATGTTGTCGACGACAGCCTCTTCGAGTACCGCCCAGCGGCAGCGGTAGATGCCGATCGAAAGCATGACGCAGACCGAAGCGGCCGACAGGAGGGCGATCTGGCTGCCGCCGTCGATCGCACCGCCGCCGAAGCAGCGGATGACCCCGTAGAGCAGCAGCGTCAGCACGGCCAGCGGAATGGCCGAGACCCACGGGGAGGGAGTTTTCGGGTGTTCGTTTCTCATTTTGCCTGACTTAACCGCGGCCAAAGGTACGAAAATTTGTCCTTTCCGAAAAAATACCTATCTTTGAAAAAAGCGAACGGAGATCATGAAATGGCCGGCACCGGGGCGTATCGTCCGATTCTATGCGGAGGGCTTCCGCGGCATGACCGTGGGGCGGACCCTGTGGATCGTCATTCTGGTGAAACTGTTCGTCATCTTCGCCGTACTCCGGCTCTTCTTCTTTCCCGACTTTCTGGCGGGCCGGAGCGACGAGGAGCGGGCCGCATACGTGCTGGAAGAGCTGACAGGGCCGGGGAATTGAAAATGAAGAATTAAGAATTAAAAATTGGTTTTTTCTCAATAAGATTGTTTTTGTTTCCTCGAAGGATGAATTTTTAATTTCAATCGGATGGATTATCTGCAGACAGTCGACTGGTCGCGGGCGCAGTTCGCCATGACGGCCATCTACCATTGGCTTTTCGTGCCGCTGACGCTCGGCCTGAGCGTGCTGGTCGCCCTCATGGAGACCCTGTATTATCGTACCGGCGAGGAGTTTTGGCGGCGGACGACGAAGTTCTGGATGCGTCTGTTCGGCATCAACTTTGCCATCGGCGTCGCCACGGGCATCATCCTCGAATTCGAGTTCGGCACCAACTGGTCCAACTACTCCCACTTCGTGGGCGACATCTTCGGAGCGCCGCTGGCTGTCGAGGGGATCATGGCTTTCTTCATGGAGAGCACCTTCATCGCCGTGATGTTCTTCGGCTGGAACAAGGTGAGCCGCGGCTTCCACCTCGCCTCCACGTGGCTCACGGCCATCGGCGCCAATCTCTCGGCCCTGTGGATTCTGGTGGCCAACGCCTGGATGCAGCATCCCGTGGGGTGCACGTTCAACCTGGAGACCGTCCGCAACGAGATGACCTCGTTCTGGGAGGTGGCCTTGTCGCCCGTGGCGACCAACAAGTTCCTGCATACCGTAACGTCGTCGTTCACGCTCGCCGCTTTGTTCGTCGTCGGCGTGAGCGCCTGGTACCTGCTGCGTCGGCGCGAGGAGAAGATGGCCCGCAAGAGCATCGCCCTCGCTTCGGCGTTCGGCTTCGTTTTCGCCTTGATTACCGCCGCGACGGGCGATCGGTCGGGCGCCGTCATCGCCCGCGTGCAGCCCATGAAGCTCGCGGCGATGGAGGCCCTCTACGAGGGCGAGAAGGGGGCGCCTCTCACCGTTGTCGGACTCGTGCAGCCCCACGGTCGGCCGGTCAACGGCGAGCTGGTCCGCTACAAGATCGACATTCCCAAGATGTTGTCCGTCATGAGCTTCCGCGATCCCGATGCCTATGTCCCGGGCATCCGCGACCTGCTCTACGGCAACGAGGAGCACGGCCTCCTGCCGACCGCCGAGAAGATGGCGCGCGGCCGTGCGGCCGTCGGGGAGCTGGCCCGCTACCGGACGGCGAAAGAGAGCGGCGACCGCGAAACGATGGCCGAAATCGAGGCGAAGTTCGACCCCTCGACGCCCGAGGGCGAAGCGTTCCTGCGCGAATACTTCGCCTACTTCGGCTACGGTTACCTCGAAACGCCCGAGCAGACCGTGCCTAACGTGCCGCTGCTTTTCTATTCGTTCCGCGTGATGGTCGGCGCGGGAATGTTCTTCATCTTGCTGCTGGCCGCTGTGTGGTGTTTCGAGCGCCGGAACCGGCTGACCGAGAAGCGCTGGCTGCTGCGGCTCTGCGTGTGGATGATCCCGCTGGCCTATCTCGCTTCGCAGGCCGGGTGGGCGCTGGCCGAAGTGGGACGCCAGCCGTGGGCCATTCAGGATCTGATGCCCGTGGGCGTCGCCGCCTCGAAGATTCCGAGCGCTTCGGTGAGCGTAACGTTCTTCCTCTTTCTGCTCCTCTTCACGGCGCTGCTCGCAACCGAGGTGAGCATCATGCTGCGCCAGATCAAGGCGGGGCCCGAGGGCTCCGAAAATCCCGAACCGGAAAAACTTTGAGACGATGGATACATTGACTTTCTTACAGAACTACTGGTGGTTCCTGATCGCCCTCCTCGGGGCGCTGCTGGTCTTTCTGCTCTTCGTGCAGGGGGGACAGGCGCTGCTTTACCTCCTCGGTCGCAGCGATGAGGAACGCAGCCTGATCGTCAATGCGATGGGCCGCAAATGGGAGTTCACCTTCACGACGCTCGTAACGTTCGGCGGTGCTTTCTTCGCCTCGTTTCCGCTTTTCTACTCTACGTCGTTCGGCGGCGCTTTCTACGTATGGATGGCCATTCTGCTCTGCTTCGTGCTGCAGGCCGTCGCCTACGAGTATCGCCGCAAACCGGCCAATCTGCTGGGCGAGAAGACGTTCAACGCCTTTCTGCTCATCAACGGCATCTTGGGGCCGCTGCTCCTCGGCACGGCCGTCTCGACCCTCTTTACGGGGGCGCCCTTTACGGTTGACCGGCTCAATCTGGCCAACTTCGGCGACACGGGCAGCGTGGTGATCTCGCAGTGGGCGACGCCGTGGCACGGGCTCGATGCGCTGGCCGACGGCTGGAACCTCGTGCTGGGCATCGCCGTGGCGTTGCTGGCCATGATGCTGGCCTGCCAGTATTTCATGAACAGCGTCGACGACGAAATCCTCGTCGGCCGGGCCCGCCGGTGGATGCTGCCTTTTGCGGCAGGATTCGTGGGCTGCTTCGTGGCGTGGGTCATGCGGCTCCTCCTCTCTGTGGGCTATGCGGCCGATCCGGAGACGGGGGCGATCGTCGCCGAACCGTATAAATACCTGCACAACTTGCTGGAGATGCCTTGCGTGGCCGTCGTGCTGCTGCTCGGCGTCGTGCTGGTGCTGTGGAGCATTTACAGGGGGTGGCGCGGCTCCCGCCGGGCCATTTGGTTCGGCGGCACCGGAACGGTGCTGGCCGTGCTGGCGCTGTTGCTTTGCGCCGGGTGGAACAACACGGCCTACTATCCCTCGCTCACCGACATGCAGGCGTCGCTCACGATCCGCAACTCGTCGTCGAGCCTCTTTACCTTGCGGGTGATGGCGTGGGTCTCTCTGCTGATTCCTTTCGTGCTGGCTTATATCTGGTACGCTTGGCGGGCTATCAACCGCCAGCCTCTCACGCGCCAGGAGCTCCACGGCGACGGGCACAAATATTGATGCGGGAATTTGCCCGGCTCAAAAAAAAGCGACCGAAGCATTTCGGTCGCCTGCGCAAAGGGAGTGCGGATAAAGGGACTCGAAAGGCGTAGCCTTCGCCGAATCACCGCTGAAAAATAACACAATTTGATTCGGCAACCCCTCATATTGTCATTTACCGCATGTGCGCAGGTTGCCGACCGGCATTTTTTGAGTCGGACAGGTTGCAAGTTTATTTGTAAACCTGCTCGGCTCAAAAAAAAGCGACCGAAGCATTTCGGTCGCCTGCGCAAAAGAAGTGCGGATAAAGGGACTCGAACCCCCACGCCGTAAGGCATCAGATCCTAAGTCTGACGTGGCTACCAATTACACCATATCCGCTTTCGAGGACAAAGATAGGACAAAAAACAGAATTCCCAACTCCGAAAGTGCGGAATCTCCGGTTTTTTGTCTATTTTTGCGGATGATAGCGGCCCGCCGCCGCATAACAGATTGAAAAGTATGAACAAGAACGGAATGGGATACGATCCCTCGGATTTCGAGGAGGAGGATTTTCGGATTTCGGAACCCGAAGCCGACAAGTCGATTCGCGGCTACCGCATCGTCATCGTCATCCTCTCGGTGATTCTGGTGGCCCTCTCGGCCCTCTACTACAGCCTCAACCGGCAGCAGCAGCGCGACTACGAGCTGCTGCAGGTCGACCGCGACTCGATCCAGAGCAACCTGGGCCAGCTGATGGTCGACTTCGACAACCTGCAGGTTACCAACGACACGATTTCGGCCAGTCTCAACTTCGAGCGCGAGCGGGCCGATTCGCTCATGGAGCGTCTCAAGAAGGAGCGTTCGTGGAACCTGGCCAAGATCAAGCAGTATGAAAAGGAGGTCGGCACGCTGCGTTCCGTAATGTACGGCTATATCAAGCAGATCGACTCGCTCAATACGCTCAACAAGAAGCTCCTGCAGGAGAATGTCTCCTACCGCAAGGAGATCACCTCCGCGCAGCTGCGGGCCGACATGGCCGAGGAGAAGGCCGCCGAGCTGAACAACAAGGTGCGCGTCGGTTCGGTCATCCGGGCCCGCGACATTCGCATGGCGGCGCTCAACGACAAGAGCAAGCCTGTGTCGCGCATCAAGAACGCTTCGCGCCTGCGCGTCGACTTCATCCTCTCGGCCAACGACCTCGCCGCGCCGGGAGAAAAGGCCGTCTATCTTTGCATCACCTCGCCCGACGGCTACGTCCTGACGACCGATGCGACGCCGACTTTCGAGTTCGAAGGCGGACGCCTGCCCTATTCGGCCATGCGCGAGGTCGACTACCAGAATCAGGACCTCGAAGTGGGTATCTTCTTCAACAGTTCCGGATTCACGGCCGGCACCTACGGCATCCAGCTTTATTGCGAGGGCCGCATGATCGGCAGCACGGAGCTCGTGATGAAATAGCCCCATGCAGCCGTCGAACGCCATGCAGGAGGAGGTCGCCCGGGCTGCGGAGGTTTTGCGCGCGGGCGGCCTGATCCTTTATCCCACCGACACGGTCTGGGGGTTGGGCTGCGATGCCACGAATCCCGACGCCGTGAACCGGATCTATCGGCTCAAGCGGAGCGAGAACAAAAAGTCGATGCTCGTGCTGTGCTCCTCGACCGACATGGTCGTGCGCTACGTCGACCGGGCTCCCGGCATCGCATTCGAGGTCATGGAGCTGGCGACCCGGCCGCTGACGCTCATTCTGCCCGGTGCCACGGGGGTCGCCGAAAACCTGATTCCCGAGGAGGGCACACTCGGCGTGCGGGTTCCCGATCATGAATTTTGCCGGCAGCTGCTTCGGACGCTGGGCCGGCCGATCGTCTCCACGTCGGCCAATATCTCGGGCGCGGAGACGCCCGTCAGCCTGCAGGAGGTCGCGCGGGAGATCGTCGACGGCGTCGACTTCGTCGTCAACCCCCGTTTCGAGGGCAAACCCACCCGCAAGGCTTCGTCGATCATCGCGTTCGGCGAGGGCGGCGAGGTGAAAATCATCCGCGACTGATGGCCCGCACGCTCGTAACGCCCATTCAGAAACGCTTCGCCGACGTCGATGCTTTCCAGCATGTCAACAACGTTGCGCAGCAGAGCTATTTCGACATCGGCAAGACCGACTTCTATGACAAGGTGCTCGGCGCCGAAGTGCTCTTGGGCGACCTGCGCATCCTCACCGCATCGACCTCCACCTCCTACATGGGGCAGGTGCGCTTCCACGACGATGTTCGCGTAACGACCGTTTGCGAGAAGGTCGGCAACAAAAGCATCACCCTGCTGCAGCGGCTCCTCGTCGGCGACGAGGTCCGCGCCGAAAGCCGCTCCGTGATGGTCGTCTTCAACTTCGTCTCGCAGCTCAGCGAGCCCGTGCCCGAGGCGTGGCGCCGGCGTCTGCTGGAGGAGTAGGGGCCTCTCCGCCTGCCGGACGACCGGGGCCGGTCGGTCGCCCGGGGCGAAAAATTCCGCCGCAGATCGGCATTATTTGGCTGATATTTTCTATTTTTGCGGCACGAAAAAAGGCAAAAACAGCAAAAGCATAGTTTATGGCAAAGGAACTCAAGGACCTGACCAAGTCGGACGACAACTATTCGCAGTGGTACAACGACCTGGTGGTCAAGGCGGGACTGGCCGAAAATTCGGCCGTGCGCGGCTGCATGGTCATCAAACCCTACGGCT
>CAZIUJ010000087.1:0-6115 GCA_964542345.1 uncultured Alistipes sp. | reverse complement strand
CCTCGCGCTGCCACAGCACGGCGCCCAGCACGTTGGCCGTCTTGCGGCCCACACCGGGCAGGCGCTGCATCTCGTCCAAGTCGGCCGGCACTTCGCCCCCGAACTCCTCGCAGAGCATGCGGGCCATGCCGGCCAGATTCTTCGCCTTGTTGTTGGGATAGGAGATGCTCTTTATGTAAGGGTAGATCTCCTCGGCCGTCGCCGCGGCCATGGCCTGCGGCGTAGGAAAAGCCTCGAAAAGGGCGGGCGTGGTCATGTTGACCCGCTTGTCGGTGCACTGGGCCGAGAGGATGACGGCGACGAGCAGCTGGTAGGGATTTTCATAGCGCAGTTCGCTTTCGGCCACGGGCATGTGCTCGGAAAACCAGGCGATCACGCCGTCGTAACGTTGTCTGAGAGTCATGGGCATTTCGTTTTGGAGCGTCGGAACAAAATCTTCTTGATCAAGAGCCCGGCACCCTCGGGGCAGAGGAGCAGGCGCGGTGTCGCCGCGGCATCGGCCCGCCAGCGGGCCAGATACTCGCCGGCCGAACCCTCGTAGGAGAGAATCCAGAGCGCCACGGCACTGCGCTCGCGCAGGATGCGGAAGCGATTGCGGCGACCGCCGTAACGTTCGTCGAACCACAAACTTATATCCATCAGCGAATCGCGGAACGCTATGCGCTCGCGGTAGTCGGTCGTGTGGCTCACGCTCCGGGGCAAGCGCCGGTGCACGGCCGTGGGGCGGTCGATGAAGCGGATACGGCTGCACGCGGCGAACCACAGCCACATAGGCCAGTCATCCGTACGCCACGCGGGGTGCTCCTCGGGGCGCACTTCGGCATAATAGCGGGCCACGAGGTCGCGGCGCGCCAGGGTCGTGCAGTTGGCGATCGTGGTCCGCAGCAGCAGGCGGTCGAAATCGGCATAGCGCTCGGGCGGATAGGGACGCCGCTCGCCCGTCGCCTCGAAAAAGTCGGCGGCGGCGGTAAAGCACATGCCGCATGCGGGATCGGCCTCCAGCAGGTCGACCTGCAGCTGCAGTTTCTGCGGGTCGTCCCACCAGTCGTCGCCGTCGCAGTAGGCCACGTAGCGGCCGCGGCACGCCTCGAACGTGCGGCGGTAGTTGGCGCGCCAGCCGATGTTGCGCTCGCCTACAAGCAACCGCACCCGGTCGGGATATTTCGCAGCGTATTCGCGGCAAACGGCCGCCGTCAAATCGGTGCTGCAATCCTCGCCCACGACCAGCTCGACCCCGAACGAGGTTTGCTGGGCCAGCACCCCCTCGATCGCCTGCCGGATGTAGGCTTCGTGGTTGTAGGTCGTCATGCAGACCGAGACGAGCGGGGCGGACATCTTCCTATAATTCGGTCAGTTTGGCGAATTTGGCCAAGAGGGTCTTTTCGCCGGCGTTGTCGAATGCGATGACCAACTTGTGATCGCCGTTGAGCACCTCGATGCGCCGGATGATGCCGACGCCGAATTTGGGATGCTCGACGCGCTGCCCTACGGCGTAGTCGCCGGCAGCCGTCGTCCCCACGGACGGGGAATCGAACGTCGCAGGGCGCGGAGCCAGCCGCCGCAACCCCTCGGTCGAGGGACGGGGCGGCGCGACAAGGGCGGGATCGGGTCTCTTACGCGGTTCAGGAGCTTCGAAGCGGGACTTCGCGCCTTGCGGACGGCCGGATTGCGGCGTGTGCGCAAAACGCCGGGCCGGACCGCTGCCGTAGCCGCGTTCGTCGTCGCGGCCCGCCTGTTTCTGCTGCTGGAAGCGGTAGTCGAAGCGGCGGCGCAGCTCGTCGATGGCCGAACCGCCCTCCTGTCGGGGCATGGGGCGCTCGTCATCGGGTTCGGCGACGTTCTCGAGGTATCGGGGGTCGATCTCGCTCAGGAAACAGCTCGGGTGCGAGAACTCCATGTTGCCCCACTTGAAACGCATCTCGGCGTAGGAGAGCGTCGCAGCGACTTTGGCGCGCGTGAGGGCGACGTAGAACAAGCGCCGCTCCTCCTCCAGTCCGTCGGGCGACTCCATGGCCCGCTGCGAGGGAAAGAGGTTCTCCTCGAGGCCGACGATATAGACGTATTTGTATTCGAGTCCCTTGGCCGAGTGTACGGTCATGAGCGTCACCTTGTTGCGGTCCTCGGGGTCGTCCTTGTCCATGTCGGTCGTCAGCATGACGTTCTGCAGCCACTCCTCGATGGTGGCCTCTTCGCCTATCTCGCGCTCGCCGCTCCGGATTTCGGCGTCGCGCTGCTCCTTGAAGAGCTGCATGGAGTTGAGCAGCTCCTCGATGTTGTCGAGCGCCGAAGCGGCCTCGGGTGTGTTCTCCCGACGGTAAACAGCGAGGATGCCCGACTTGGAGGCGATCTCGAGACCCAGGTCGTAGAGTCCTTTGTCGGCACGGGACTGCGCGAGCGAACGGATCAGGGCGACGAACTCCGCGACCTTGCGGGCGATGGCTTTCCGCACGGGGTCGGCGGGCGCCTCGGCGACGAGCGTGTCGACGGCCTCCCACATCGAGACGCCGCGCTCGGCAGCCAGCTGGGCGATGCGATCGACCGTCGTGTCGCCGATGCCGCGCGTCGGATAGTTGACGATGCGGCGGAACGCCTCGTCGTCGCGCGGGTTGACGACCAACCGGATGTAGGCCATCAGGTCCTTGATTTCTTTGTGGTCGTAGAACGACGAACCCTTATAAATCCGGTAGGGAATGCCGCGGCGCCGGAGGTTCTCCTCCAGGACGAGCGATTGGTTGTTGGTGCGGTAGAGAATCGCCGCCTCGGCCCACTCGTCGCCTGCGGCCCGCACCCGGTCGCGCAGGTCGGAGACGACGATTTCGGCCTCCTCGCGGTCGTTATAAGCCCTCAGCACGCGGATTTTCTCGCCCCGGGCGCCCTCCGAGAAGCACTTCTTGTCCAACCTCCTGGAGTTGTGCCGGATGACCGAATTGGCCGCATCGACGATCGTCTGCGTGGAACGGTAGTTCTGCTCCAACTTGAAGACCTTGGCCGTCGGAAAATCTTTCTGAAATGTAAGAATATTATCAATCGTAGCTCCGCGGAACGAATAGATCGACTGGGCATCATCACCCACGACACACACCCGCGAATGGGTCTGCGACAGGCGCCGGATAATGACGTACTGCGCGTAGTTGGTGTCCTGGTACTCGTCGATCAAAATATATTGGAACTGCTTCTGACAGCGGGCTAAAACTTTAGAATGATCACGCAGCAGGATGTTGGTCTGCAACAGAATATCGTCGAAATCCATGGCGCCGTTGTGCTTGCAGCGCTCGCAATAGATATTGTATATCCTGCCGAACTCGGGAATCTGAGCATGCCGATCTTCAGCAGCTAACGAGCCATTAGCCAAATAGGCGCCGGGAGTTATAAGGCTGTTTTTGGCAAAGGAAATGCGCGATGCAAGGCGGGCTGGAGCGTATTTTTTATCGTCGAGGTCGAGTTCCTTTACAATGTTCTTTATCAGATTCCTACTATCCGACGAATCGTATATCGTGAATGTCTTGGGGTATTCCAACAAATCGGCATAAACACGCAATAAACGTAAAAAGACCGAATGAAATGTCCCCATCCAAATTCTGCGCGCTTGGTCTTTCGTCAGCGGATCCGGAACCATATCGATGATTCGATTTCGGATTTCGGTGGCGGCCTTGTTCGTAAAGGTCATTGCCAAAATACTGTCCGCAGGCACGCCATTGAGAATCATATGGGCCATACGCGTAGTCAGCACGCGCGTTTTGCCCGACCCGGCGCCGGCGATGATGAGCGACGGCGAATCGTAGTTGACGACCGCCGCGCGCTGGGCGGGGTTGAGACCTTCGAGTATCTTCGAGACAGAATCCGGTTCCATGCCGGCAAAATTACGATTTTTATCGGCCCGATGCAAGCGCCGCGGCCGGGAGTTTTCCGGTGTAGGGACCGACGATCACCCCGTTGAATCCGCGGGCCGTATGGGTGCTCAGATTGCGGGTGTCGACTCCCTGCACCAGCACGGCGAACTCCCCGCCGTCCCACGCATACTCCAGATCGCAGTTTCCGCCCGCAGCCCGCACGCGCAGGGTCAGCCGCCGGCCGGCATCCCCGGGGTGCAGCGGCCGCACGATCGGGGTCGCCGCATCCTTTTCGACCCGCAGGGCCACCACCGCATCGCGGGTCCGGCCGAACAGCAGGTAGTGCTGCTCGTTCTGAAACAGCGCCAGCCCCGCGAACTGCTCCTCGCCGAGCCGGCATTCCAGCTCGGTTTCGGCCACGAAATCGGTGTGCTGCTGGCGGCAGCCCACGAACGCCGGGTTGGCCACTTCGCCGATCGTGCGGCCGTTGTCCCGCAGCGTCAGTCCCCGGCGGTCGGTCCGTCGCCACGCACCGCGCGGCGTGCGGATCGTCAACCACCGATCGTCGAGCCCCTCGGAGAAATCGGTCTCCCACGAAAAGTTGCCGGTCTGGAGACGTCGCACCGCATCGGATTCCAGTCCCTCTTTGCGGACCACCGTAGGCACCGCCTCGCCCGGCGGCAGAATGACCGGAGCGCCGTCGGTCCATGTCACGGGAAGCAGAAAGGTTTCGCGGCCCGTATTATAATAGTCGTCGGCATAGGGGCGGCACCCCAGAAAGAGGGCGTACCACTCGCCCGAGGATGTCTCTACCATGTCGGCATGGCCCGTGCTGGTCACCTTGTCGGGCCGGTCGGCGGGCAGGTCGCGCTGGGTCAGCACCGGATTGTGCGCACAGGGCGTATAGGGACCTTTCACATGCTTCGAGCGGAGCGCCACCTGCGAATGGGCCTCGTAAGTTCCGCCCTCGGCGGCCAGCAAAATATACTCGCCGTCTTTCTTATAGATGTGGGGACCCTCGAGCCACTCGGGCTGCGCCGCGAAGTCGATGCCTCCGTCGAGCAGCAGCACCGGATCGCCCACGACGCGATCGGTATCGGTGTCGTACTCCCACAGCCACAGCGCGCGGTGGCTGTTCCATTGCCGCCCGCCCGGAGGCATGCCGTTGTGGAGCAGGTAGGCTTTGCCGTCGTCGTCGAAAAAGAACGAGGGGTCGATTCCCTCGACCTCGGGCAGCCGAATCGGATCGCTCCAGCCGCCCGCAAAGGGATCGCGGCACTTGACGACGAAGTTTTCGATGCCGTCGACGCAGGTGTTGACCACGTAGAACGTGTCGTTATGGGGATTGTAGCTGATGTCGGGGGCATAGATGGCCCGGTTGAAGCGCAGCGAATCGAGCGGCACCTGCTCCGGACGGTCGAGCACGAACCCCAGCGGCCGCCAGTGTACCAGATCGCGGCTGTGGCAAATCGGAATCGACGGCCAGAACGTGAACGACGAGTTGACCAAGAAATAGTCGTCGCCCTTGCGGCAGACGCTCGGATCGGGCCGGAACCCGGAGAGCACGGGGTTGAAATATTCATTGCAAGGGTCGACGGGACGGTCGAACCGGGCATCGCGCCCCTCGTACGAAAACCGCACGAAGCGCGCTTCGCCCTCGGCCGGGCCGCAGCCGCACGGCAACACCGCAACCGGCAGCAACAAGAGAACGATACGAAGTCGGATCATAGCAACCGCAAGATACGCAAAAAGCGGCGGCCGGCAAAAAATCATTCCGCCTTTTTTACTATATTTGCAATATCTTTGTGTATTCCGACGTTAACGGAAAAACCACGGACAAACAGAAAACAACGCATACGACATGAGCGAAGTCATCAACATCAAGGAACTCAACGAACGCATCGAGCGCGAATCGGTTTTCGTGGAGACGCTGCGAAGCGAAATGGGCAAGGTGATCGTAGGCCAGGGCCACTTGGTCGACACCCTGCTGATCGGCCTGCTGTCCAACGGCCACATCCTTTTGGAGGGCGTGCCGGGTCTGGCCAAGACGCTGGCCATCACGACGCTGGCCAAGGCCGTCGACGCCGGTTTCTCGCGCATCCAGTTCACGCCCGACCTGCTGCCCGCCGACTTGGTGGGCACGCTGATCTACTCGCAGAAGAACGAGGATTTCGTCGTCCGCAAGGGCCCGATCTTCGCCAACTTCGTGCTGGCCGACGAGATCAACCGCTCGCCGGCCAAGGTGCAGTCGGCGCTGCTCGAAGCCATGCAGGAGCGTCAGGTGA
>CAZIUJ010000086.1:0-6167 GCA_964542345.1 uncultured Alistipes sp. | reverse complement strand
GAAAGTTCGTAGTCGAACGAGAGGCTGTCGGCCAGCGCCCGCATCGCTTCGCACAGGTCGCGGACGTAGGCGGGGTAGTCGTCGAAATGGGGGTATTTCTTGGTCGAGATGACCGATTCGGCGTAGAGGTCGCCCTGTTCGTCGACTAAGCCGAATGCGGTGTTGATGCCGCCAATGTCGATGCCGATAGCGAGTTTTTTCATGGTTTTTCGGATTGAGCGTTTTTTGTTCGGTCGAAGATACGAATAAGCGGGGGCAAAAGCGAGCTCGCTTGCATTTTGCCGAGCGGAAGTATCTTCAGCGAAATCAAAGATAAGGAAAAATTCGGCAACTCCGAAGTTTTTTTCTACTTTTGGAGCGAATTCAGAACCACGACGACCATGTATACCAACGACCGGTTGCACTCTTTGATCGAAAACTACTTAGCGCAGGCCGAGTTCCCGGCCGAACCCGAGCTTCTCTACGCTCCTATCGCCTACTCGCTCTCGGGCGGCGGTAAGCGGCTGCGGCCCATGCTGGTGCTGCTCGCCCATGCCCTGTTCGCCGACAACGTGCAGCAGGCCCTGCCGGCTGCGGGTGCCGTGGAAGTGTTCCACAACTTCACGCTGCTGCACGACGACATCATGGACAACGCCGCGATCCGTCGCGGCAAGCCCTCGGTCCATGCCAAGTGGGGGCGGAACGTGGCCATCCTCTCGGGCGACGCCATGCTGATCTACGCCTACAAGCTCCTCAGCGGCTTGCCGGCCGAGCGGCTGCCGCAGGTGCTCGCCACGTTCGACACGATGGCGCTCGAGGTGTGCGAGGGCCAGCAGTACGACATGGATTTCGAGCAGCGGCAGAAAGTTTCGGTGGTCGACTACATGCACATGATCGAACTCAAGACCTCGGCTCTGCTGGCCGGGTCGGTGCAGATCGGCGCCCTGCTGGGCGGGGCTTCCGACGAGGATTGCCGCAAGCTCCGGCGCTTCGCCGTGGAGCTGGGCTTGGCGTTCCAGCTGCAGGACGACCTCTTGGACAGCTACGGCGACGAGCGTTTGGGCAAGGCGATCGGCGGCGACATATTGGAGGGTAAGAAGACCTACCTCATGGTCACGGCCATGAGCCGGGCCGACGAACCCACGCGCGAGGAGCTGCGCACGCTGCTGGCCGACGCAGAGATGGATGCCGCGAAGAAGATCGCCGCCGTGAAAGCCATCTACGACCGGCTCGACGTGCCCCACCTCGCCGAGCAGCAGATCGAGCTGCGTTTCGAACGGGCCCTCGCCCAGCTGGACACCCTCTCCGTCGAGGCCGCGCGTACGGTCCCCCTGCGCGAGTTCGCCGCGAGTCTTATGGGACGAAAAAAATAATTAAAAATCCCGATCGTCCTGTCCACTCGGTTGCCATACCGAGATGGTCGAATCGCAGACCGAAGCATCTTTCGTCGCTGTATTTTTAATTTTTAATTTTTCATTTCCCGGGAACAGGCATGCTGTGCAGCGACATAGGGATCATGGCCCCGGTGGACCTCTGCAGGGCCGCAGCTGTTTCCGTAGCGCGGAAGTATAATTTATGGAGATAACTTCTATCCGCTTGTCGGGTCCCGAAAGACCGACCGAATGCTGTCGGGAAATCGCTCTGGATGAAATAACGGACGGCCTGTTCGTGAAAGGACGCTATGAACTGAAGTTTACGGATGCGGATATCGGCGGCAATGACGAGTTGTCGATGATCTTCTATAAGGAGGACGGGACGCTGTTCATTGCCTCCGATGAAGACGGTCGTCCGGTTGCGGCCGATCGGGTGCTGGGGTCGATTCACGAGTACTGCCGGATAAGTATTGCCGGGGAGTCTTCGAGAATCGATTCGCTGCGGGTCGAGAAAGGGCTCACCGGCCGGGAGACTCTCGACAGAGAAGATTACGTATGGAGGATTCTGACCGAGGTCGAGTTGGAGATCAATAGTCATAGATACGAGATCGCCATGCTGGATAGCCTCGACGATGTCTGGATAAGAGAGACTCCCGGGAGCAGGAGATTAGTGAAGTACTCGGATGAAAGGAGTACGTCGGGAACGGGAACAATGGTCATGTATAACGTATATAGCAAACCTTATTTTCAGGAAAAATGAGATCGGGCGAGGAATCTTCTATCGATTTTCGGAACATGCGACGCAGCGACATAGAGATCATGGCCCCCGTGGGGTCGTACGAAGCCTTGGCCGCAGCCATCGAGGCGGGGGCCGACTCGGTCTATTTCGGCGTCGGGCAGCTCAACATGCGCTCGGCGTCGGCCGCCAACTTCACGCCCGACGATCTGGCCCGTATCGTGGCGACGGCCCATGCCGCGGGCCTCAAGGCCTATCTTACGGTCAACACCGTGGTCTACGAGGAGGAGATCGGGACGGTCCACGAGGTCATCGACCGGGCCGAAGCCGAGGGCATCGACGCCATCATCGCCACCGACATGGCTGCGATCCTCTATGCCCGGCGTATGGGCGTCGAGGTCCACATCTCGACCCAGAGCAACATCTCGAACTCCGAGGCCGTGAAGTTCTATTCGCAGTGGGCCGACACCGTAGTCCTGGCGCGCGAACTGACATTGGAGCAGGTGGCGCGCATCCGTCGCGAGATCGTGGAAAACGACATCCGCGGCCCGCGGGGCGAGCTGGTCGGGATCGAGATGTTCGCCCACGGAGCCCTCTGCATGTCGATCTCGGGCAAGTGCTACCTTTCGCTCTACGAGACGGGATGCTCGGCCAACCGCGGCGCCTGCCGCCAGCTGTGCCGCCGCAAATACACCCTCACGGACAAGGAGACCGGCGCGGCGCTCGACGTGGACGGACAATACGTCTTGTCGCCCAAGGACCTGTGTACGATCGACTTCCTCGACCGCTTCATCGATGCAGGCGTCCGCGTGCTCAAGATCGAGGGGCGCGCCCGCGGAGCGGAATACGTCAAACGGGTGGTGGAGTGCTACGACCGGGCCCTGCGTGCTATCGAAGCGGGAACCTACACGCCCGAGCTGGCGGCGGAACTCAAAGAGCGCCTGCGCACGGTCTTCAACCGCGGATTTTGGGAGGGTTACTACGCCGGACGCCCCGTCGCCGAACACAGCGAACACTACGGCTCGGCGGCTACGCGCCGCAAGGTCTACGTGGGCAAGGTGACCAATTTCTTCAAGAAACTTTCGGTCGCCGAGGTGCTGGTCGAGGCGGCGCCGCTACGCCGGGGCGACGAAATCTTCTTCATGGGCCCCACGACGGGTGTGGCGGAGCAGCGGCTCGAGGAGTTGCACGGCCCCGACGGCTCGCCCGTCGACGCGGTGTCGCAGGGGCAGCTGTGCGCCGTTCGCACTCCGGGGCTCGTCCGCCGCGGCGACCGCCTTTACAAGTTCGAGGAGGTTTAGATTCCCTCGTGGACGCAGAGCCGCCCTGAGAGGGTTTCGACGATGCGGCCGAGTTCGTATGCGAGGGCCTCGTCGTCGGCATCGCCGCCCAACGTGTAGAATTTTCCTTGCGGTGTGGCGTATCGGATCGTGGCGCAGGTCGCGCAGCTTCCTGTACTGCAGACGACTACGGCGTCGATCTCCGCTTCGCGGGCCAGCAGCGTGTCGTAGAGCGCAAGCAGTCCCGGTGCCGATTCCGGCGCCCGGACCGTCAGCAGCAGGTCCTCGTTTCCGCCCTCGTCGTCGAACGAGTCGGCCGGTCGGAAGCCGTAGCGTGCGGCGACGCAGCGGATCACGGCGGCGGGGATTCCGTAGGAGAGAATCTTCATAGGCTTTCCGATAAAAAGGTACGGCGGCCCACTAATCTCTCGGACATGTTATGGCAGTAACGGGTCTCTGCCGCCGTACCTTTTCGGTTTTCCGGATCGGGCCGCACGTCGACCGGGTCGGGGCCGCAAACGCACGATGCGCAGCTGCAAATCCCTCTTCCCGGGCCCCGGTGCGATACGTTCCGGATGCAATATGCAAGTATTGTTTCAGCTACGAGCCCGAAAACCCATCCCACGGGGTCTTTCCGGTTTCGAATCGATTCGGCAGGTCTTCTGACTTGCTCCGGTTCCGACGCCTTCCCGATCCGGCGAGGATCAGTGGCAGAGATTGTTCGGAACTCCGAGGGAGCTTCACAGCAGCGGGACTGTTCGGGATTTGCACCCGATTCCCTTTTCACCCGTTCCCCTGCGAGGGATCCGGGCACCGAATCTGCGACAAAGATAGGGGTTTATTCGCAATATTCCGCCGCTTTCGTCGATTTTTTCGCCGGCGGGCGGATGTCGCAGGTGGAGCGACGGCCGTTTCACTGTCCGATTCCGCCGTGCGACTTCTTGATTTTGTAGAGGATACGGCGTCCTAAGGGGCAGACCTCGCAACGCGGTGCGTCGGTCGTGCGCGACGGAGTTCCGGCCTGCAGATTTTCGAAGAGCCGCGTGAGCCCCGACTTTTTCCGTGCGGGCGCTGCCGTGCTGCCGGGAGCGCAGAACTCCGTGGCCAGCTGCAGCAGGGCCTGCGTCTCGAACGCGTTGGCGGGGCGGAGTCCGCGGTCGCGCCAGGAGAAAATGTAGCGGTTCTCCTCGGCCGGAAGCCGCTCGAGGAGCGACAGGGCGCTGTCGCGCAGCGATTCGCTGCCCGTGTAACTGCCGTAGGCGAACTGGAGTATGGCTACTAAATTGATGCCGATGATGTTGGCCTTGAAAGTGCCGATGCGTTTGGGTTGTTCTTCGCTTTCGGCACCCGGCACGTAGTGGGTGCGCCAGTAGGTCGAGGCTTCGACGCAGAAGAGTCGGCGGATATCCTCCTCGCTGCGGCACGCCATGGTGCGGTCCATGACGAATTCGTCCTGGGCGAAGAATGCGGCCGCCTGGGCCAGTCGCAGCACGGGATGGTTGGCCGGGCGAATGCCGCTGAGCGTCCACTCGTCGGGGCGCATGGGTTCGATTTCGTATTTGGCGGCGAGGTGCTCGAACGTGCGGCGGAGATCGAGCGTGTAGTCGTCGTGGCGGTAGAGCTCCAGCAGCCCCGAGGCTCCGAACATCATCGCTTCGACGGCACGGGGCGTCAGACGTTCGCGCAGCACGGCCTTGTAGGGTACGAGCCGTGCCAGTTTCAGGTAGGCCTCCTGGTTCGTGCGGTCGCCCAAGGTGCGGAAGTAGAGCAGGTAGAACGTCTGGTTCCAGTTGTCGTTGGCTTCGGTGCGGAGCGCTTCGACTAAGCGCATCTTGCGTTCCAGGCGGTCGAAGACCAAAGCCGTGTAGACCTCGTGGCGCTGCAGCGGGTCGAGTGCGGCCAACGGCGTGCCGCAGGCATACCCTCCGGCTCCCGCACGGAGCCGTTCCACGATTTCGCGCTCCTGCCCGGGCTCCATCCTACAGCATGTTGAGTTCGAGCAGCGCCTCTTCCGACATCATGCTGCGGTCCCATGCCGGCTCGAACGTCAGCACCACGTTGACCGATTCGACGCCGGGAACCTTGCCCACCTGCACCCTGACGTCCTCGACCAGCATGTCGGCCATGGGGCAGTTGGGCGCCGTGAGGGTCATGCGGATGTCGGCCGTGCCGTCGGGCGTGTAGTCGATCTCGTAGACGAGCCCCAGGTCGTAGATGTTGACCGGAATTTCGGGATCGTAGATGTTTTTGAGGGTCAGGACGATATCCTGCTCCACGCGGAGTATCTCTTCGGGTGTCATGTCCGGTCGTTTTGACGGTTGGCGAAAGCCGTGGCGTAGAGCCGCATCTGTTTGACCATCGCGGCCAGTCCGTTGGCCCGCGAGGGCGAGAGGTTGGCGCTCAGGCCGATGGCGTCGATGAAATAGAGTTCGGTATCGACGATTTCGCGGGGCGTGCGGCCGCTCAGCGCGCGGATGAGCAGCGTAATGATCCCCTTGGGGATGATAGCGTCGCTGTCGGCCGTGAAGTGCACGAGGCCTTCGTCGTCGAGGCGCGCGTCGATCCACACGCGCGACTGGCAGCCGTCGATCATGTAGCGGTCGGTGCGGTGCTCGGGTGCGATCGTCGGCAGCTGCTCGCCCAGACCGATCAGGTAGTCGTAGCGGTCGAGCCAGTCGTCGAAGATCGAGAACTCTTCGATGATCTCCTCCTGTATCTTGTCCATGTCGTTCGTTTTATTCGGTTACCCAATTATATACTTTAATGTACCAGCATTTCTCGACCCTTGTTTTCGACTCC
>CAZIUJ010000085.1:0-6190 GCA_964542345.1 uncultured Alistipes sp. | reverse complement strand
TCGCGCTCGTCGTTGCCCGAGAAACCGGCATTCTTGCCGCGGGCGCGGCCGATGGCGTCGATCTCGTCGATGAAGACGATGCAGGGGGCCTTCTGCTTGGCTTGTTCGAACAGGTCGCGCACGCGCGAGGCGCCCACACCCACGAACATCTCCACGAAGTCGGAGCCCGAAATCGAGAGGAACGGTACGTTGGCTTCGCCGGCCACAGCTTTGGCCAGCAGCGTCTTGCCCGTTCCCGGGGGGCCTACCAGCAGCGCTCCTTTCGGGATCTTGGCACCCAGTTCCTTGTAGCGGTCGGCTTTGCGGAGGAAGTCGACGATCTCCATGATCTCCACTTTGGCTTCTTCGAGGCCCGCCACATCCTTGAACGTGATGCGCTTCGTCTGATTCTTGTCGAATACTTGCGCCCGGGCCTTGCCGACATTCATGATGCCGCCGCCGGCACCGCCTCCGGCTCCGCGCGACATCGAGCGCATGACCAGGAACCACACGCCGACGATCAGCACCCACGGCAGGAAGTTGATCAGCACGTTGGTCCAGTCGCCGGTCTTCGTCTCGTAAACCACCACCACGCGCTCTTCGGTGCCCGCGTTCTCTTCCGCCGCCCGGAGGTCTTCGCGGAACGAGTCCACCGAGCCGATCGTGAAGACCAGCTGCGGTCCTTCGGCGGGCATGCGGCGATAGCGGCCCGTGGTGTCTTCGCGGTAGCGTTCGGCCGCCTCTTGCCTTAGGAACACTTCGGCCCGGTCTCGGTTGACGACCCGGATTTTTTCGACGTCGCCTCGTCCGACCATCTCGCCGACGGCCGACCAGTCGCTCGGCAGCGGCGTGTCGTCGCTGCCGTCGAACAGGTACCAGCCCATGATGAAAGCGCCGATCAGGCCGTAGATCCAGAAGATCGACGGACGCGGCAGCATCTTCTTGCGCGGGTTATTTTCTTTGCGGTTTTGTGCCATAGCGGGGAGTTTTCTACGCTTCGTATTCGTAACGGGTCATCGGCGCATCGGCCCACAGTTCTTCGAGCCGGTAGAAGTCGCGCAGCTCGCTTTGGAAGATGTGCACCACAACATCCACATAGTCCATCGCGATCCAGAGGGCGCTTTGTTGCCCTTCGACGCGCCACACTTTCTCGCCCAACGTCTGTTGCACCTTCTCTTCGATGCCGTCGGCGATGGCCGCCACCTGCGTCGTCGAGTCGGCGTTGCAGACCACGAAGGCCGAGCAGATCGCGCCGTCGAATCCCGAGAGGTCGAGCGATACAATATTCTTACCTTTTTTATCTTCAATCGCACCGACGATCGTTTCGATCAGTTTGTCCATAAAAATCCGATAAGTAGCTGTAACCTCGCAAAGATAGGAAAAAGAATCCGCAATCCCAATTTCGCAGCTACGATTGTGTCCGTTCCGCGTGCCTTAAAATAAAGCGTCCGGCTTCCGGCCGGACATCAAACACCCAACAGACGCCCCAGCGCCCCTGCATCTCTGCTCTTCCAGCGCCCCAGCGCCCCCGCACCTCAGCGCCCCAAGTGTTCCCTGCGCCCCTCAGCTCCTCAGCACTTCCGGCATTCCTCAGCGCTCCTGCTCCTCGGCACTTCCTGCACCCCTCAGCTCCTCGGCCCCCTGCTCCTCGGCACCCCGGCACCCCCGCCCTACTCTTCGATCGGACGGTTGCCTTCCGCGGGCATCAGTTCGGCCACCAGGCGGTCGGCTTCGGCGCACGAAACATAGAGACGTTCTTCGTAAATGTTGACAATTTCGACAAAGTTGCGCCACTCCGTCGCATACAGCCGCACCCGTTCGAAGCGCCGCAGGTCCAGAAAATAGCCATAGTAGCCGAAGAATCCGCAGCTGCCGAACAGGGGCATGATCCACTTCATCTGCCGCTTCTCCACACGGCGGACCGAGACGATCTCGTCGCGCCGGATTTCCGTAAAGTCCAGCAGGCAGCGCACTTGCACGGTCTCGCTCGTAACAACTATTTTGCGGGGAATCGAGAGGGCCATCAGGGCGATCAGGGCGATGACGAACGAGGTGAACCACGCCGAAAGGTAGCCGCCTTCGTAAAGGAAATAGAGGCCGATGCCCAGCAGGCTGAATACAAGCCAGTAGGCCAGCGTCCAGTAAATCGTGTGGCGGTCGAAACGGTATCGGTAGATGCTTTGCATGATCGCGGGTGTTTTATTCTTCGGGCAGTTCTTCGTAGGCCGCTTCTTCGCGGGCCGCAAGGAGCGCTTCGGCTACGGCAAAATCTTCCGGCACCGTAATTTTGAGGTTCTGCCGCTCGCCTTCGCAGAGACGGACGGCATGGCCGGCATGTTCGACCACCGAGGCATCGTCCGTAAAGTCGGGCCGCCGCTCAACCCGATAGGCCGCGCGCAGCAGGTCGGCCCGGAATATCTGCGGCGTCTGTACGATCCGCAGGCGACGGCGGTCGAGGGCTCGCGAGCCGTCGCCTGCGGCTTCCCGGTAGGAGTCGGTCGCTTCCACCACCGGGATCGCCGACCCGTGTTCCGCCGCCACGGCTGCCGTGCGGCGGATCAGCTTCGGGGTGCCCAACGGCCGTACTCCGTCTTGCACGGCAATCAGCCCGACATCCGATACAAGGGCTTCCAGCCCGCAGCGCACCGAGTCGAAGCGTTCCGCTCCGCCCGCCGTTACGGCATGGGGCGCCACCTCGAAACGGGCCCGGAGGTTCTGCCAGAAGTCGATCTGGTCCGCCGGCAGCACCACCACGATCTCCGACCCCGGCAGCGCCTGCGCAAAGTTGTCGATCGTGCGGGCCAGCACCGGCTTTCCGCCCAGCAGGGCGAATTGCTTGGGTATGCGTCCGCCGCAGCGGGTTCCCGCACCCCCGGCCACAATGATGACCCCGACCCGCTCCATCCGGCTACTTCTTCTTGGATTTCGCCGCCGGCTTCGCGGCAGGTTGCACGGCAGACTTCTTCGCCGACTTCGCCGGCTCGGCCGGTTCCGTTGCTTCGGCCGGCTGCGCGGTCTCTACCGGCACCGGGAGTACGATCGAGTCCAGTTGCGTGATCCGCTCATCTTCGGGGATGTCGCCCGCAAGTTCCGCCAGAATATGGTCGCGGACATATTCGAAAGCCGCCCGGTTCTTCTTGCTGATCGGCTCGGCCGGTTTCTGCGGGATCTTCAGCGGGTCGATCGGCGTGCCGTTGCGCCAGATGCGGTAGTCGAGGTGGGGTCCGGTCGACGCGCCGGTCGAGCCCACATAGCCGATCAGCTGGCCTTGCGAGACATGCACGCCTTTCGCAATGCCTTTCGCATAGCCGCTCAGGTGGAGGTAGCCGGTCATCAGGTTCCCCGGATGCTTGATTTTGAGCGTGTTGCCGCCTCCGCCGTTCCAGCCTTTGAAGGTTACCACTCCGTCGGCTACGGCATGTACGGGCGTGCCTTTCGGCGCCGCATAGTCGACACCCGTGTGCGGACGGTAGACTTTGTAGATCGGGTGCTTGCGGGAGTAGGAGAACTTCGAGCTGATGCGCGTATACTTCAGCGGCGCCTTCAGCATCTGCTTGCGCAGGCTCGCTCCTTCCAGGTCCCAGTATTGCACTTTGTCGTCTTGACGGAACGGGATCGCATAATATTCTTTGCCGCCTTGCGTGAACTTGGCGCCCCAGATGCGGCCCACGCCGGCCGAAACCGTATCGTCGATGAAGCGTTCTTCATAGATGACCGTGAAACGGTCTCCTTTCTGAATGCCGAAGAAGTCGACGGTCCATTGGTAGATGTTTTCCAGCTCGGCCGCCAGCGAATAGGGCAGGTCTTGTTCCATCACGGCACCCCAGAGCGACGTCGTGATCTCGGCCGTGCATTTCGCGCGGCGCAGGGTCATGGGCTTGGTGTCTTTGCGCACCGAGACCGAATCGCCGTCATGGAATCCGAAGACCACATAGTCCGTGCGGTCCGTCTCGTAGACCAGATAGTCTAAGTGCGGGGCATAGAGCGAATCTTCATGGATGAAGACCGTGTATTTGTGGCCCGGGCGGATGTTGCGCAGCGGGAAGACTCCTTTCGTCGTTCGGTCCAGGCGGTCGATTTGGCGGACCGTGATGCCGTAGCGGGTCAGAATCTGGCTCATCGTCTCGCCTTTGCCTACTTCGCCGGTTTCCAGGCGGTAGTCGTCGGCTTCGATGCCATAGATCACATTGCGCGGGGCTTCTTCTTTCGGGGTGCGGGTGCAGGCTCCCGCCGCCAGCAACAGCAGGGCCAGTAAGTAGAGTCGGAGTGTCTTCATAGGTATAGGCAAAGATAGTGCAAGGCGAGAGAAATGCCAAATTTATTTGGACATTTCCGAGCCGCAGCCTATCTAAGCGAGTGCAACGCACACGCAATGTAGTGCAAGCCGAGCGGAAAAACAAAAATCAATTCATAATTCACAATTCACAATTCACAATTAGGATAAAACCAGGCTCTTAGCCTGGCGAGCCGCAGCCTGTCTAAGCGAGTGCAACGCACACGCAATGTAGTGCAAGCCGAGCGCAAAAGCAAATTTATTTGCATTTTGCCGAGGCGCAGCCTATCTAAGCGGCAGCGGAGCTGTCGCAATGTCGTGCAAGCCGAGAGAAATGCCAAATTTCAATTCACAATTCATCATTCACCATGCACAATTTTTCGCTTTCGAATTGCTTGATCGGGGTTCAACAGGCAAAACCAGCTATGGCATAAAATATTGGGAATATTTTTAATTGTGAATTATGAATTGTGCATTTGAAGTTCACTCCCCCGCTTTTTTCCAAAAGGGCGGCGTGAAATTTGCATAATAAGCAAAGGATTATTATATTTGCCGTATCGAATCCGAAGAGCGGTTATGGAGAAAGAAAAGCAAAGGTTGAGGAAAGACCTGAATTTCTACCTCGATTATTATAACAAGGTCAACGACCGCATGAAGCAGGTTTTCGACAAGGAAATTCAAGCGATCATCGAGCAATTGAAAAAATTAGGCAAAAAGTAGCGACCGCCGCCACAGGGGGGGGGTAAACCATAAGGGCATAGAAAACAAGGGCATCAGCGCATAAAAAAACAAGGTCATGAAAAAAGAGATCGAACAGCTCAGGGAGCGGTACAGGAATGCGAAAACGAAAGGGGAACTGGCAGCCATCGAAAAGGAGATGTCGGCCCTTGCGAAGCAGGACAGCGATCGGTTCAGCGAAGCGATGGTCGCCCTCGCTCACCAGACAGCCGAGGAGGCGGCCGACCTCGCTGTTCGGCAGCAGCTCGAATCCGCGTTGCCGATGATTTCAATAGCTTATATCGCAAAAAATTACTTCGGGAAGTCCAAAGAATGGCTCTACCAGCGGATCAACGGCAACGTGGTCAATGGCAAACCCGCCAAGTTGACGGCGCAGGAGATCGATACGTTGAATGCCGCATTGCAGGACATGGGCAGAATCCTGCTCTCGACGCGCGTTTCGTAATCCGCCCGTCATTCATCCACCACAGCACATAAAACGCCGACACCCCGACCTGACGGTCGGGGTGTTTTTCATAAATAACACCCTTCCTTTCATTTTTTTCAAAAATTTTCGGCGTTTTTCTTGACAAGGGGGTATTCGTTGTCGTATATTTGTCCCCGTCTTCGGATTCGTGCGTTGTCGCCGAGCGCTCACTTTCTTCCTTCTATGGAGCGACAACCGCCGTGCACGGCAGCACGGGTCTCTTCGGACAGCTATTTTTCTACCGACGTCGGTCTTCGAGTTTTTCCCATTCAGAAATTCTTCGTCGTTCCGGGTTGTTTCCCGGCTTCTCTTCGGGTCGTTTTCAGGTTTGCCTTGTTTGCGGGTTGTGTTCGGATGAACGGAAGTCCGACACTCGGTGAAATCCGCCGGCGGGTGCGTTGCGGTTCCGGCACTTCCGCTTCCGTCATTCCGGACGACTTTCAGAGCCGTCGGCTTTCCGCCCATAGCTTCGCTCCCCGATCCCGCGTGTGATGGCTCGCAGGGTCGGGGAGCGTATGTGCATACCTCACCTTCCGCTTCTTCATCCCGTTCTCTCCGCCCCCTCCGATTCTCAAAATAGCTCCGCATCCCGCTCCCGCCTCGCGCTTTCCCCTCGCTCCTCGCTTTTCTTCTTCCGACCGCCACCCTCCGGGGCTCAAAATGGCTCCTCGGCCCACTCACGCGCTCCCGCCTCAGTCCCGCTTCTTCATCCGCCCCCCCCAGTCTCGGCCCCG
>CAZIUJ010000084.1:0-6316 GCA_964542345.1 uncultured Alistipes sp. | reverse complement strand
TTTCCAGTTACTATTCACAGCCAAATTTTTTCCGGTCATCTTTTACCGTTGTCTGGCCCCAGCATGCGGAGCGTGCGCATCAGCAGCGAGCGGTCGTACAATTCGCCGGGGTAGGTCGTCAGCTCGCGGCGGATCACCTCGTCGTCGACACGCTGGTTGCCGGTGATGCCCACGTTGTTGATCGTGAACTGCTTGCCTTCGAAGACCTTGACTTCGATGTCGATCGAGTCGGGCCCGATGATCGTCTCGGCCGGCTCGATCTGCGACATAAGGTAGCCGTTGTTCTGGTAGAGCGACGAGACGGACATGGCTTCCAGGTCGACTTCCTTTTGGATGCCGAGCCGCTTGTGCATCGTCTTCTTGTCGTAGGTGTCGCCCGTCTTGACGCCGAACATGCGCTGCAGCTCCTCGGTTTCGTAGACCGAGTTGCCGACCCACGAGACGTTGCGGATGTAGTATTTGTTGCCTTCCGAAAGTTCGATGTCGATGCCTAAGCGTTTCTCGTCGATCGGGTAGACCGAGTCGCGCACGATCGTGGCGTTACGGTAGCCGCGGGCGTTGTAGAAGTCGATCAGCAGCTCCTTGTCGTCTTCGAAGTCGTTTTCGTTGAGTTTGGTGCTGCGCAGGAAGTTGATCGACTTCTGGTGGGTCTTCTTGAAGGTGCGGCGCAGACGCTTGTCGGGGAACTGTTCGTTGCCCGAGAAGTTGATCTTGCCGATCTTGATCCGTTGCTTGCGGTCGATCAGGAACGTTACTTTCACGGCTTGCGGACGGACCGAGTCGTTGTCGATGCGGACGTCGACTTCCGTGTTGCGGAAGCCTTTCTCGGCCCAGTAGGCCTTGATGAGCTTGATGTTCTTGTCGATGACGTAGTCGGAGAGTTCGCTGCCGCGGCGGAGCTTGAGTTTTTCGAGCAGGTCTTTCTTCTTGCCTTTGGAAACGCCTTCGAAATCCCAATCCAGCACGCGGGGCCGCTCCTTGAGGAAGACTTGCAGGTCGAGGCTGTCGCCCTCGATCTCGGCGCCGATCTTCACGTCGGAGAAGAACCGCTGGCTCCACAGCCGCGTGATGGCGTTGGCGATGAAGTCGCTGGGCAGGTAGACCGAATCGCCGGTGATCAGACCGGCCGACGACTTGAGGATTTCGGGGTTGAGGTACTTGACGCCGTGGACGTCGATGCGGCGGATATGGTAGAGGCGGGGCGTGCCGTCGCTGCGCAGCACGGGGGCGTCCTCGGGAAAGGAGACGGCCGTGTCGGCGGGCGCGGGTTGCTGTGCGGACGTATCCGGAATGCCGAGCGCCATGAGCGCGATCGCCACGAATACCTTGCCGAATTTATTCATCTCTCTGCGTTCTAATCTTCAGTTACTTCATTTGCTCGCAACGAGCCCGAACCGGCGGTCGCGCCGGGCGTACTCTTCCAGCGCGCGATCGAACTCCGCCTCCGTGAAATCGGGCCACAGGACCTGCGGGAAGCAGAGCTCGGCGTAGGAGGCCTGCCACAGCAGGAAATTGCTCAACCGGCATTCGCCGCTGGTGCGGATTACCAGATCGGGGTCGGGCATCCCGGCCGTGTCGAGCGCTCCGCCGACGGTCCCCTCGTCGATGGCCGCGGGTGCGAGCGTCCCGGCAGCAATACGCTCCGCCAGTTTCCGCACGGCCCGCACGATCTCGTCGCGCGATGAGTAGTTGAGCGCCAGCGTCAGCGTCAGCTTGTTGCCGCCGGCGGTCTGCTCCTCGGCCTGCGCTAAGTGCGCCTGCACTTTCTCCGAAAAGCGGCTGCGGTCGCCGATCGTCCGGATGCGGATGCCCTGCCGCTGCATGTCGGGGGTTTCGTGGATGACGCACTGGCAGAAAAGTTCCATCAGGGCGTCGACCTCCTCGGCGGGGCGTCCCCAGTTTTCGGTCGAAAAAGCGTAGAGCGTCAGATAGCGGACTCCGTGGCGGATCGCGGCGTCCGCCGACGCACGGATGGGCCCGATGCCGGCCGCGTGGCCTTCGTGCCGCGCCATGCCCCGCTGCTCGGCCCAGCGCCCGTTGCCGTCCATGATGATGGCCACGTGCTGCGGTATGCGTCTCTGCTCACTCATAATAGGGTGCAAATATAAGGATTTCGGCGGTTTATTCCAAAGTGAAAGGTGAAAAGTGAAAGGGGAGAAGTCGTATTCCCGTTGCGGCTTCGGATTTGTGCCGGAACTGTCGAACAGAAATCTGTCCGAAAAACGGCAGTTTTCACTTTTCACCTCTGACTTTTCACCTCTCGCAAGTCCACTCCCCACATCATCTTATTGCGTAACGTGTCGTAGAACGATATATTGTGCGGCAGGGCCAGAAAAATCTGCTGCTCGGCACGGCTCACCGAGAATGCGGCATCGGGGCCTGCGGGGTAGCTGCGGTTGTCGAGCGTAACGAACGCATCGGAGCGGCGCTCGTGGATGCGCAGCTCGATGCGGCTGGTGTCGGGGATCACCACCGGGCGCATGGTGAGGTTGTGGGGCGCCAGCGGCGAGATGACTAAGCAGGCGCATGCCGGTGCCACGACGGGCCCTCCGGCGCTGAGCGAGTAGGCCGTGGAACCGGTCGGCGTGGAGACGATCACGCCGTCGCCGTGGTAGGTGGCGACCATCTGCCCGTCGACGTAGGTCTCGACCGCAAGCATGTCGGCACCGTGGCGTTGGACGGTAAATTCGTTGAGGGCCAGTTCCGTATGGGGTCCTTCGGCGAAGTCGCCCCGCACTTCGAGCATCGATCGCGGCTGCACGGAGAGTTCCCCTCGGGCGATCTCCCCGAAGATGCGGTCGAGTCCCTCGTTCGGTGCTCCCGTAAGGAATCCCAAGTGCCCGGCGTTGATGCCCAACACGGGAATCGGCGCGCCGCCTAACCGGTGAACCCCTTCCAGGAGCGTGCCGTCGCCGCCGTAGCAGACCATCGTAGTGCCTGCAGGCTGCGGCCCGATCCGCTCACCGTAGATTTTGTCGGACGGAAATTCCTGCCCCGTCGCAGTGCGGATCGCTGCGGCGAATTCCTCGTTGAGCAGGCAGTCGAAGTCGAAGCGTTCGAGCGTGGCGAAGAGCTGGCGGAGTTCTTCGCCGCCGCGGGCCGGGCAGCTTCGGGAAAAAAGTAGGATTCTCATCGGCGGAGTTTCAAAAAAAGTGAGTACCTTTACCACGTCGCGGCGCTTCCTTTCGGCGCCCCGGCCGTGTGTCGGAAGCCGGCGGCTCCGCACATGCAAATATAGCGAATTTTATGACAAAGCTGAGCGTAAATATCAATAAGATCGCCGTAGTCCGCAATTCGCGCGGCGGCAACGTGCCCGACGTCGTGCTGGCGGCGTCGCGCATCGAGGGGTTCGGGGCCGACGGCATCACGGTGCATCCGCGGCCCGATGCCCGGCATATCCGCTACGACGACGTGCGGGCTCTGAAGCGATGCCTGGCGACGGAGCTTAACATCGAGGGCAACCCGATTCCCGATTTCGTGAAGCTGGTGTGCGGGGTCGTGCCGGCGCAGGTAACGCTCGTGCCCGATGCTCCCGATGCCCTCACCTCGAATGCCGGGTGGAACACGGTGGCCCACCGCGACTTCCTGACGGACGTTACGGCCCGCTTCCGCGAGCGGGGCATCCGCGTGTCGCTCTTCGTCGATCCCGATCCCGCGATGGTCGCCGGGGCCAAGCTCTGCGGTGCCGACCGCGTGGAACTCTATACCGAGGCCTACGCTCGTATCTATCCCGATGATCCGGCTTTGGCGATCGCACCCTATGTGGCAGCAGCCGAGGAGGCGCGCCGGCAGGGGCTGGGGCTCAATGCGGGGCACGACCTCTCGTTGGAGAACCTGCGTTATTTCGTGCAGCGGATCCCGTGGACCGACGAGGTCTCGATCGGCCATGCGCTCATCAGCGATGCGCTCTACTACGGGTTGGAAAATACCGTGCAGCTCTATCGCCGTCAACTTCAATCCGCCGAATAGCCGCGTGCCGCTGTCGAATCCCATATTCCGCCGGATTTCGCGGCTGGCCGACGCCGAGGGCGTGCAGGCGTTCGTCGTGGGGGGCTACGTCCGCGACCACTATCTGCGCCGTCCCTCGACCGACATCGACGTGGTGGTCGTAGGCAGCGGCATCGCCCTGGCTGAGGCGCTGGGCCGCGAACTGCATACGAAAGTCTCGGTCTTCAAGACGTTCGGCACGGCGATGCTCCGCGCCGGGGGTGTGGAGGTCGAGTTCGTGGGGGCCCGCCGGGAGTCCTACACCCACGATTCGCGTAAGCCGCAGGTCGAAGCCGGCACGCTCGAAGACGACCAGCGGCGCCGCGACTTCACGATCAACGCGCTGGCGTGGTCGTTGAACGGCGCGACGTTCGGCGAGCTGGTCGATCCGTTCGGAGGCCTTGACGACCTGGATGCCTGCATCATCCGCACGCCGTGCGACCCCGACATCACCTTCTCGGACGACCCGCTCCGCATGATGCGGGCCGTGCGCTTCGCGGCCCAGCTGGGCTTTTCGATCGAGGAGGAGACTTTCGAGGCGATCCGCCGCAATGCTCCTCGCATCAAGATCGTGTCGCGCGAACGCATCGCTACGGAACTCAACAAGATCGTCCTTTCGCCCGTGCCGTCGATGGGTTTCGAATTGCTGGAGCTGACAGGGCTGCTGGAGCTGATCTTCCCGGAGATGCACCGCCTCAAGGGGGTGGAACATCGCGGCAAGCATGCCCATAAGGACAACTTCATCCATACGCTCAAGGTGCTGGACAACGTGGCCCGCCGTTCCGACGATCTGTGGCTGCGGTGGGCGGCCGTGCTGCACGACATCGCCAAGCCGCTGACCAAAGCCTACGATCCGCGCGTGGGCTGGACGTTCCATGGCCACGAAGTGGCGGGTTCGAAGCTGGTGCCGGGGATTTTCCGGCAGCTGAAGCTGCCGCTCAACGAGCACATGAAGTTCGTGCAGAAACTGGTTTTCCTGCACCTGCGGCCGATCATTCTCTCGGAGGATTTGGTTACGGATTCAGCCGTGCGGCGCCTGCTCTTCGAGGCGGGCGACGACATCGAGGCGCTGATGCTCCTCTGCGAAGCCGACATCACGTCGGGCATCGACGCCAAAGTGAAGCGCTACATGGCCAACTTCGAACTGGTGCGCCGCAAGATGAAGGACCTCGAAGAGCGCGACCGCATCCGCAACTTTCAGCCTCCGATCACGGGCGAGATCATCATGAAAACCTATCGCATAGGTCCCTGTCGCTTGATTGGCGAGATCAAGGAGGTCATCAAAAATGCGATTCTCGACGGCGAAATTCCCAACGACTACGAGGCGGCCTATGCGCTGATGTTGCGCCTTGCCGCCGAGCGGGGCCTCGAACTGCCGGAATAGTTTTTATTCGTCTTTGATGTAGCCGATCGGCCGCCGCGGTTTCGTCGCCTGCGGCACCTTGACCGAGAGGGCCGCGATCGCCTGGTAGATGGTTTCCAATTCCTGCCGCATATCTTCCGAGAGGTCGTTGACCGCCGCCGCATTTTCTTCGTCGGCACGTTCCAGCAAGGCCAGCTTCGCCCGGATTTCGGCCAGCTCCGCCGTCATCTGGGTCGTTGTCGTGATGTAGTTGCGCATCGCCACGAATGCCCGCATGACGGCGATGTTGACCCGAATCGCCGTTTCGCTTCGCAAGACGCTCGACAGCATTGCTACGCCTTGCTCCGTGAAAGCGAAAGGAGCGTATTTCGGATATTTTCCCCGACCGGTTTCTAAGATCACAAATTGTGATCTTATATTGTTTGTCAATGAGTTATACTCCTTTTGTGTGAGCTCGAACATGAAATCTTCGGGAAATCGTTCGATGTTGCGGCGGACCGCCTGTTTGAGTGTTCGTGTCTCTACCTGATACAGGGCGGCCAGATCGAAGTCCAGCATGACCTGCTGGCCCCGTATTTCGTAAATCTTGTTCCGGATGGTCTGCAACTCTTCCATGGGGCGTTTTTTTGCGTCTACAAAGATAGCTTATTTTTTCGGAAGATTGCTTTTTATCGGATATTTCCGACTTTTTGAATTATTCCTTTGCCCGGACAAAAAACAAGGGACCGAACTTTGTTGTTCGGTCCCTTTGGTAGCGGGAGGAGGATTGACTTCGCTGCGCTCGTCTTCGGTCTGTCATCGTTCGGCAAAGCTCGGCGAGGCCGGCTTTGCGCTCTCTCCTAAGACCGTCCGAACCTCCGGTTCTCGTCCTCCCCGGACAAAAAACAAGGGACCGAACTTTGTTGTTCGATCCCTTTGGTAGCGGGAGGAGGACTCGAACCTCCGACCTCCGGGTTATGAGCCCGA
>CAZIUJ010000083.1:0-6318 GCA_964542345.1 uncultured Alistipes sp. | reverse complement strand
CGAGCACGCGGCGCTCCTCGCCGATGACGTAGCGGGCGCGCCGGTAATCCTCGTCCGAAATCCGGTCGCGGATCGCGTCGAGCTGCTCCATCGTGGCGCCGCGCAGGAACTCTTGTCCCAAAGCCACGGCGACCCGCTCGCACGAGGCGCGCCGGTCGTTGTAGGGCGAGCCGACCAGTTCGTGCTTGACGCGCGAGTCGACGAGCACGAGCCGATAGCCTTTCGGATCGAAGGGGAAGTATTCGAACTCCATCGAGCGGCAGTCGAGGCGCATGAGGCATCCCCGCTTGCCGAAGACCGAGGCGAACTGGTCCATGATGCCGCACTTGACGCCGCAGTAGTTGTGCTCGGTGGCCTGTCCGATGCGGGCCAGTTCGAAACGGTCGATGCCGCAGCCGCAGAGCTCGTTCAGGGCGTAGGCGTAGGTCGACTCCAGAGCGGCCGACGACGACATGCCGGCCCCCAGCGGAACGTCGCCCGCGAAGACCGTGTCGAAGCCGCCGACAGCGGCGCCGCGCTTCTGCATTTCGCGGCAGACGCCGAAGAGGTAGCAGGCCCACGCCTCGGCAGGCTTCTCCTCCTCGCGCAGGCCGAATTCGGCCGTCTCGCCCAGGTCGAGGGCATGGGCGCGCACGCGGTCGGTGCCGTTGAGGCGGATGGCGGCGACGATGCCCCGGTCGACGGCTCCCGGGAAGACGAAGCCGCCGTTGTAGTCGGTGTGCTCGCCGATGAGGTTGATGCGGCCGGGCGAGGCGAAGAGCTCGGCTCCGGAGCCGTAGAGCGCTTCGAACTTCTCGACGACAGGTTGTGTATTCATAGTGAACAGCGTTTTCGGGTCGGTGGCGGAATAATCGTGTAAAGATAACGATTTTTTCATACATCGGCTCGTGCGGGCAACTTTTAATCGCGGATTTGTTTGACAATATGCCGCCGTTTGACTACATTTGCGACGGCTAAAGAAGCTCCCTTTCTCCCATGTCTCGTAAAATCGCGGCGGTCATCGGCTCGGTCCTCCTGCTCTCGGGTGGATGGCTCTCCCTGTCGGGCCTGACGCTCCCCGTGGCGCTCGTGCCGCTGCTGTGGATCGCCTCGACCTACGACGCCTCGCGCCGTGCATGGGGACGCATGCTGGGCTGGGCGGCGCTGACTTTCGCGCTGTGGAACGCGGCGACCGTATGGTGGATCTGGTACGCCACGCCCGTGGGACCCGTCGCCGCGACGCTGGCCTCCACGACGCTGAACCTGATCGCTTTCATGCTCTACTTCACCGTCTCGAAGCATGCTCCGAAAGCGCTGGCTTACACCACGCTCGTCGCGGCATGGATCGCCACCGAATACTGGTACACCGTCGGCGAATTTTCATGGCCGTGGCTCATCTTGGGCAACGGCTTTTCGCACGACGTATGGGCCGTGCAGTGGTACGAATACACGGGCGTTCTCGGCGGTTCGCTGTGGGTGCTCCTCTGCAACATCCTCTTTTTCGAAGCCTGGCAGGCCCGCCGCAGCTTGCGTCGCTGGGCCGCCGCCGGAGGCATGCTCCTTGTTCCGGTCGCCGTGTCGCTCGGCATCTGGTTTTCCTGGCGTCAGCCTAACGAGGGTACGGCCCGCGTAACGATCGTCCAGCCCAATGTCGACTGCTACGACAAGTTCCATTCCGATGCAGAGCGTCAGGAGCGCAACATCATCGACCTGCTCGGCGACGTGCCGGCCGACGCGCAGTTCGTGCTGCTGCCCGAAACGGCCCTGCCGGACTACTACTGGGAGCCGGCGATCCGGGGCGAATTTTTGGACGAGTTGGTCGACACGCTGCGCCGCCGCATGCCCGGGGCGCTGCTGATTACGGGCGCCAACACCCTGCGCCACTACCCTGAGGGCATGCAGAGCCGCACGGCCCGGGCCTATGCCGACGGACGGGGCTACTACGACATCTTCAACACGGCACTGGGGCTCGATTCGGCGGGCCGGCGGCAGGTGCACCACAAGGGACGGCTGGTGATCGGCGTCGAAAAGACTCCGATGCCGTGGCTCTTCGAGTGGCTGGAGTTTCTAGTCATCGACTTGGGCGGCACGCTGGGGCAGATCGGCGTAGGCCCCCACGGCACGGCCTTCACACACGACGGCATCACGACGGGTCCGGCAATCTGCTACGAAGGGCTCTACGGCGACTTCTACGGCGGCTTCGTGCGCCGCGGCGCCCAGTTCATGGCGATCATCTCGAACGATGGCTGGTGGGGCGACACGCCGGGCTACCGCCATCTCTTCACGATCTCGAGGCTGCGGGCCGTCGAGCACCGCCGGGCCATCGCCCGGGCCGCCAACACGGGGCGTTCGGGTTTCATCTCGGCACGCGGCGACGTGGGTGCTACCCTCGGCTGGGAGGCGCGCGGCACCCTCTCGGCGCAGGTGCCCCTCAATACGCGACAGACTTTCTACACCCGCTACGGCGACTACCTCGGCCGCCTCGCCGAATACCTGCTTCTGCTCTCGGTGCTCTACTATATAGCTTACCGGGTCCGAAAAAGGAATCACCTTGTATCATGAAGTTCCGACGGTCGACAGCGCTGATTTTGCCGCAAGGAACGAAGCGGCAAGTCTCCCTCCCTGAGAGAGGGTCGGGGCGGGGTCGGAATCTGCGCACGACGTCGGAGACGGCGAGAACCGACGGCCGGATGCTGGCATCCGGCCGAAAAACAAGCATCTGTTACTGAAACGCATACCACGTTATGAACTACTCCCAGACCCTCGAATTCCTCTTTCAGGCACTGCCCGCCTACGAAACCAAAGGCGCGACGGCTTACAAACCGGGACTGGAGCGCATCGCCGCGTTCTGCCGCCACATGGGCAACCCCCAGCGCAACTTCTTCACGATTCACGTGGCCGGCACCAACGGCAAAGGGTCCGTATCGCATATCATCGCCTCGGTGCTCCAGCAGGCGGGCTACCGCACGGGGCTTTTCACGTCGCCCCACCTGCAGGACTTCCGCGAGCGCATCCGCGTCGACGGCGAGATGATTCCCAAGCAGAAAGTGGTCAACTTCGTGGACAAGCACCACGACAAGATGGTCGAGCTCGACCTCTCGTTCTTCGAAATGACCGCGGCGATGGCGTTCGACTACTTTGCGCAGAGCGACGTCGAAGTGGCGGTCATCGAGACGGGGCTGGGCGGGCGGCTCGATGCCACGAACATCATCGTGCCGATCGTGAGCGTCATCACCAACATCGGGCTGGAGCATACCGATCTGCTGGGCGACACGCTGCAAAAGATCGCCGCCGAGAAAGCGGGCATTGTCAAAAAGAGCATCCCCGTGGTGATCGGCGAAAGCGATCCCCGCTACGACAGCGTGATCGAGCAGGCAGCCACCAACAACAAGTCGAAAGTGCTCTACGCCGAACAGATATTCTCGTGCGAGGAGCGGCAGAGCAACGAGCAGGGACAGCTGTTCCGTCTGCGCCGCACCCGCGACAACCGTCTCTACGACGTGCAGCTCGACCTGTCGGGCGACTATCAGCGCCGCAACATCGTAACCGCCGCCGCGACGATCGACTTCCTGCACGAGGAGACGCCGCTGACCGTTTCGCGCCGCGCCTTTCTGGAGGGAACCCGCCACGCCGCGGCCAACACGGTGCTGCAGGGACGCTGGCAGCGGATCGCCGGGGAGCCCCTGACCATCTGCGACACGGGACACAACGCCCACGGCATCGCCTACGTGGCCGAGCAGCTCAAGGCGACGCCGCACAAGCAGCTCTACTGCATCGTCGGATTCGTGCGCGACAAGGATTTGGCGCATATCCTGCCGCTGCTGCCGCGCGAGGCGCACTACCTCTTCACGGCGGCGCAGACCCACCGGGCGCTGCCGGCCGCCGAACTGGCAACCCGGGCAGCGATCTACGGATTGACGGGCGAGGTGGCTGCGACGGTGCCCGACGCCCTGACGCGGGCCCGCGAGCTGGCCGGTCCCGAGGACCTGATCTTCATCGGCGGCAGCACCTACGTCGTGGCGGAAGCGCTGGGGAATGAAAAAAATTAAGAATTAAAAGCTACCGTTCGGGAAGCGGATTTTGCCGGTTTCCCGAATGCTCCGGCTCGATTGCCCCTCCTCTCTAAAGTCGATTCTTCATTAAAAAAGGGAACGTTTTCATTAAGCCGAGGGCAGTCGTGTTTACACGAATTGCCGAGGCGGGAAAACGAAGAATGAAATTCAACCTTTACGGTCCCCTTTTTCTATGCTTCGCCCATTTTGGGCCCGACGTCGGGCGTCGGCTGGGGCGTGGGTATTTCGATTTTGCCGACGTTGCTTTCGTAGCGCACGATATTGTCCTGCAGCGATCGCAGCAGCCGCTTGGCATGCTCGGGCGTCAGGATGATGCGGCTCTTGACGCGGGCTTTCGGCACGCCCGGCAGGACGGTGGCGAAGTCGAGGATGAACTCCGAGGTGGAGTGGGATATGATCGCCAGATTGGCGTAGTGGCCCTGCGCTACCTGATCGTCCAGCTCGACGTCGAGCCCGAATTGTTTCATCTCTGCCATAGGCTTCCGGAATGATTACAGATACAAAAGTACCCGTTTCCGATGCCCGTTATGCAGCCCGCATGCCAAAGTTTTCGATATTTTATCAACAAATCGCTGCTGCCGGCCGGATCGAGGGGTACTCAGGTTGCAAGTAAACTTGTTTCTGCGCTTGACTTTTCATATCTTTGGCTAACGCCTTAGATACTCGGCCTCGGCAATGCTCAAATAAATTTGGCATTGCGCTCGGCTCTTCGTATCTTTGTAAACGGATATTAAAAGGCAAAGACTATGTTCTATCCCTGTGTGATCGGCTACGGTCAGATTGTGGTGATCGTGCTGGTGGTGCTGCTGCTTTTCGGCGGCAAGAAAATCCCCGAGCTGATGCGCGGCATGGGCCGCGGCGTCAAGGAGTTCAAGGATGCGGTGAACGGCGACAGTCCGGCCGAAGAGAAGCATGACGCGCTGAAAGACGACGAGGAGAAATAGCCGTCCGGGAAATCGGAACCTTTCCATGTCTTCCCGTTCGCAAAATCCCGGTGCCGAGGATTCCGGAATGGATTTCTGGGGTCATCTGGCAGCACTGCGTCCCCACCTGATCCGCAGTGCGCTGGCCGTTGCGGTGCTCGGCGTCGCGGCGTTCTTCGCCAAAGATTTCCTGATCGACCGCGTGCTGTTCGGGCCGCGGAACGCCGGCTTTCCGACCAACCGGCTGCTGCTCGCTTTCGGCGAGGGGCTGCAGCACCTTTGCCAGTGGATCGATGCGAAGACCGGCTGGTCGCTCGGGGTCGATGTCGCGGCGTTCGATGTCGCCAAGCTCGATTTCCGGCTGATAAACACTTCGCTGGCCGGGCAGTTCAACCTGCACATGAAAATCTCGCTGCTGACGGGTTTGACCCTCGCGGTGCCCTATATTCTGTGGGAGTTCTGGCGCTTCGTGAAACCGGCCCTCACGCCGCATGAAATCGCTGCCGCCCGGCGCTTCGTGCCGGGAGTTTCGCTGCTCTTTTTCGGGGGCCTGCTGTTCGGCTATTTCGTCATCGTGCCCCTGTCGGTGAGCTTCTTCATCAACTACGAGGCCAGCGCCGCCATCGTCAACATGATCGACGTCGGGCAGTACCTCTCGACGGTCGTCGTCGCGTCGCTGGCGTCGGCGCTCCTCTTTCAGTTGCCGCTGCTCGTCTGGTTCCTGGCCCGCATGGGCGTCGTTACGGCCGACCTGCTGCGCCGCTACCGGCGCCACGCATTCGTCGGGCTGCTGGTCGTGGCGGCCATCGTTACGCCGCCCGACATCCTGAGCCTCCTGCTCGTCGTGGCACCCCTCTACTGGCTCTACGCGGGAAGCATCCGCATCGCGGCAAGGGCCTCCCGCACTCAGAACTCCGACGCGAAGTAGAAGCGTATATCCTTGAAATTCTCCTGCGCCAGCGCGAGGGCATAGCTCGTGTCGGCCAGGAAAACGTCGCGGCCATGCTTGTCGACGGCCATGTTGGTGTGCTTGCGCTTCTTGAAGTCGGCGAGCTGCGCGGCGTTGTCGCTCTCGATCCAGCAGGCCTTGTAGATCGAAATCGGCTCCCAGCGGCACGAAGCGTTGTACTCGTGTTCCAAGCGGTACTGGATCACCTCGAACTGGAGGGCGCCGACCGTGCCGACGATCTTGCGGCCGTTGAGCGCGCTGGTGAAGAGCTGCGCGACGCCCTCGTCCATGAGCTGGTCGATGCCTTTGGCCAGCTGTTTGAACTTCAGCGGGTCGGCATTCTCGATGTAGCGGAACTGCTCGGGCGCGAACGATGGAATGCCCGTGAACTTGA
>CAZIUJ010000082.1:4169-6327 GCA_964542345.1 uncultured Alistipes sp. | reverse complement strand
TGGTCTCGACGGGCGACCGCTCGGCCAAGATCCGCACCTACAACTACCCGCAGGGCCGCATCACCGACCACCGCATCAACTACACGATCTACAACCTTGCGGCTTTCATGGACGGCGACATTCAGGACTGCATCGATCATCTGATCGTGGCCGAGAATGCCGAACGGCTCAAGGAGAGCGAACTTTGAGGCCCCCGACCTCCGCTGCCGAAACGTTCGACCGGAAAGCTGCCGCCATGATGCGCCCGATTCTCCTGCTGCTGCTGCTTTGTGCCGGAACTCCGCTCCGGGCGCAACAACCGCTCTATATAGTCAACGGTGTGCCGTGCGACGACGTGGCCTCGATCGCGCCCGACGACATCGAGACGATCGAGGAGCTGCCGGCCGACGAGGAGACCATTGCGCGGTTCGGCGAAAAGGCGGCGGGCGGCGTCATCCGTGTCGTGCTGCGCTACGATACCCCGGCCCTTTTCCCTGATTCGCTGCCCTTCGGTCGCTACATCGCCCGTCAAGTCCGCTGGGACGCTGACGAACCTGCGGCGCGCGTCTCCCTGCGCTACAAGGTAACCTGCGAGGGCGAAGCCGTCGTCTCCGAGATGTTGGAGTCGACCGACGGCCGCCTGAAGCGGCGCGTACTCAAGGCCCTCGCCGAAGCGCCGCGCTGGACGCCGGCGACCCGAAACGGCATCCCGGTCGAGACGGGACACGTCCTCACGCTCCAGCTTCCGGAAGGCAAGGCGATGCCGCGCGAACCCTATATCCGCATCCGATAAGATCATGAAAACCAACTCTTTCTCCGCCTGGGTGCTGGCCGTGCGGCCCTACAGCCTCGGCGCCTCGGCGATCCCCGTGGCCGTCGGCTCGGCGATGGCCTGGAGCGACGGCGGCTTCCGCCTGCCCGTGGCGCTGCTCTGCTTAGGGTTCGCGCTGCTGACGCAGTGTCTTGCCAATCTGGTGAACGACCTTTGCGACTTCCTGCGGGGAGCCGACCGTCCCGACCGCCTCGGGCCCGACCGAGCCTTTGCGAAAGGCTACATTACGATGCCGGCCATGAAGATGGGCATTGCGTTTTTCACGCTGGCGGCCGGTGCCGTCGGCTGCGGACTGCTCTTTTTCGGAGGCTGGAAGCTCCTTTTCGTGGGCCTCGCCTGTCTCTTTTTTGCCTACGTCTATACGGCCGGGCCGTGGCCGCTGGCCTATCATGGGCTGGGCGACGCAGCGGTCGTCGCCTTTTTTGGCGTGATCCCCACGGGATTCACCTACCTGATTCAGACCGGAGGGTGGACGCCGCAAGTTACGGCCGTGGCGCTGGCCTGCGGACTGGTGATCGACACGATGCTGTGGGTCAACAATTTCCGCGACCGAGCCGAAGATGCCCGCTGCGGCAAGCGCACGCTTGTCGTGCTCTTGGGCGAGACCGTCGGCCGCTGGGGCTACCTGCTGCTGGGTGCGGCGGCGCTGGGGCTGTGCTTGACGCTGCTTCCTGACGGACGCCTGTGGGCGGCGCTGCTGCCGCTGCTCTATGCGCCGCTGCTGGTCGCCGCGTGGCGCAAGATGGTCCGCATCGACCACGGCGATGCGCTGAACGTCTGCCTGGGCGAGACGGCCCGCAACATGCAGCTTTTCGGGCTGCTGCTGACCCTCGGCATTCTTTTGGACACTCTTTTGGGCTGACGCGATGGCCGAATCCCGACATATCACGCTGCGCGAACTGCAACGCAAAGTCAAACGGACGCTCGACGAAGCGTTCGAACTGCCGGTGTGGGTGAGTGCCGAGATTTCGGAAATCAAGGTCAACTACTCGGGCCACTGCTACCTGGAACTTGTGGAAAAAGGGGGCGCGAACGGTGTGCCGACGGCGCAGGCGCGGGCCATGATCTGGAGCAGCAACTATCCCCGCATGGCGGCGCATTTCGAGACGGAGACCGGCCGGAAGTTGGAAGCGGGCTTGCAGATTCTTTTCAAAGCGCTGGTAACCTATCATGAGCTGTACGGCTTCTCGCTTCAGATTACCGACATCGACCCCTCCTACACGCTGGGCGACATGGAGCGGCAGCGGCAGGAGACGATCCGCCAACTGCAGGAAGAAGGTGTCTGGGAGATGAACCGCCAACTTGCGGTACCGGCCGCCCTGCAACGCATTGCGGTGGTGTCGAGCG
>CAZIUJ010000082.1:0-4159 GCA_964542345.1 uncultured Alistipes sp. | reverse complement strand
ACCGCGACTTCCGCAAGGAGCTGGAGAAGTCGCCCTATGGTTTCCGACTGACGCTCTTCGATGCCTTTGTGCAGGGAGCCGAAGCCGAAAGCTCGATCGTCGAGGCGCTCGGGCACATCGCCCGGCGGCAGGAGGAGTTCGACGCGGTGGCGCTGATCCGGGGCGGCGGCTCGGTGAGCGACCTCAACTGCTTCAATGCCTACCGGCTCTGTGCCCATGTGGCGCAATTTCCGCTGCCGGTGCTGACGGGCATCGGCCATGACAAAGACACGAGTGTGGCCGATCTGGTGGCCTTTGCGGCTCTCAAGACCCCGACCGCCGTGGCGGGGTGGCTGGTCGACCGGCTCAGCGAACTTGACGGGAACCTGAGTTATCTGGCGCTCCGCCTGGGCGAGGCGACCCGCGAACGGACGCATGCGGCGACGCTGCGGCTTGAACAACTTCGGGGAACCCTCCGGCAACAATGCGGCGAACGCTTCGCCCGTGAACGGATGCGGCTGGCGCAGCTTGCCGGCCGGCCGGCCGAGACGGCGCGCGGGATGCTGGCCTCCCGGTGCATGCAACTGGAGCGGGCAGCCGAAATCGTGGCGGCGCATGCCCCCGAGCGGCTGCTCAAGCTGGGCTTCGCGCTGCTGCACGGCGGCGGCCGGGCCCTCACCTCGGCGACGCAGGTCCGCCGGGGCGACGAAGTGGAGATCCGCCTGGCGGACGGCCTGCTGACGGCGACGATAAACGATACGAAGATATGGCAAAAAAAGAGCTGACCTACGAAGAGGCGATGACCCGCGTCGAGGAGATCGTCGGGCGCATTCAACGCGAAGAAGTGAGCGTCGACGGCCTGGCGGCCGAGGTGGAGCGGGCGACGAAGCTGATCGAGAGCTGCCGGGCCCGTCTGCAGAAAGCCGAGGCCGAGGTGGATAAAGTCCTGGAGGAGCGATGAAACGGCTGATTCGCTGGGTTCTCAACCATGTGCCCCGGCCCGTGCTGCAACGGGCGGCAGGGTGGGCCGTGCCTGTGCTGGGGCTCCTGTACAAGGGCCGCGGCGTCCGATGCCCGGTCTGCGGGGCGCACTATCGGAAGTTCCTGCCGTACGGCTATGTGCAGCCGCGCCCCAATGCGCTCTGTCCCCGCTGCCTGTCGCTCGAACGCCACCGCCTGCTGTGGCTCTACCTGACGCGCGAAACCGACCTGCTGCGCACCTTTCCCCGCACGCTCCATGTGGCGCCCGAAGTCTGCATCCTGCGTCATCTGAAGCCCCACTTTGCGGCCCATGCCGATCGCTACGTAACGGCCGACCTGGAGAGCCCGCTGGCCGATCTGCACTTCGATGTGCAACATATCCCGCTGCCCGATGCGTCGTTCGATGCGCTGATCTGCAACCATCTGTTGGAACATGTTGCCGACGATGGGCAAGCCCTGCGCGAATTTTACCGCATCCTGCGGCCCGGCGGGTGGGGGATGCTGCTCTCGCCGGTCGACCGGAGCCGCGAGCGGACGTTCGAAGACGACACGATCGTCGATCCGGCGGAGCGGACCCGCCTGTTCGGGCAATACGACCATCGCCGCGTCTATGGTGCCGACTATGTGGAGCGGCTGCGCGAAGCGGGTTTCGAAGCCCGCGGCATCGACTATGCGGCGAGCCTCAGCGAGGAGGAACGCCGGCTTTATGCCCTGCCGGACGATCTTGTGTATGTTGTCCGCAAGCGTGCGGCCGATTCCGACTGAAAGCAGCTTGGCCCGGAATATCGGAAGCCACGGTTTTCGGTAGTGCGGCCGCAGATTCAGCAATCCGCTGACGGTGCAAACTTCAGCGCCGTCAGTTATGCACCCCAGTTTGTCGGGAAGTTTGCACCAATGAATAATTAATAATGAATAGTGAATAATTTTCAGCGTTGCCTAATATTTCGCGCTCCTCGAATAACTCTTCATTTTTCATTTTTAATTACCGCATTCTTTCCGGCATTCATTCGAGCGATTGCTTCATGCGCCTGCTTCGGGCTACCGCAATTACACGACGGGAGCCCTGTCGCATGTCGGTACCGAGGGCCTTTGCTGGTCCTCTTCCGCCTCCGCGGCCGGCAATACCAATGCGGGTGGCGTGTACTTTACCATGTCGCAGGTGCAAGTGGCGTACAGCGGTCCGCGTGCTTACGGCTTCCCCGTGCGCTGCGTCCAGCATCTGCAGGAAGCTGCCTTTTTTAAGGTAAAAAGTGAAAGGTTAAAGGTGAAAAGTAGAAAATCAATTTTTGCATCTTACTTTCTGCAAGTATATAATTCCACACTCGACGTCGGAGCCGCTAAACAGAGGACGGACTAAAAGCATCCGCGCAGGGGCAGGGTTATACCCCGCGAGCAGGCGCCCGGAGCAGCGTTAGTCCGTCCGCAGCCGGCGGAGACGTCCGTGAGGAGACTTTAACTGCGCTACGCTTGTTTTCCTCCTCCTTGCATGGCATAATCCGCAAGCGGCTTCTGCACATGCTGCGAGCGTCGGTTTTACGCCGCTTTTTGCCGGAACAAAAAGCGGCAAATTAGCAGCTTTCGGCCCGGAGTGGCGAAATGTTACGGCATTCACCAGCGCGGCCGCAGATTCAGCAATCTGCTGACGGTGCAAACTTCAGCGCCGTCAGTTATGCACCCCAGTTTGTCGGGAAGTTTGCACCAATGAATAATTAATAATGAATAGTGAATGATTTTCAGAGTAGCCCAATATTTTGGGCCCTTGAATAATTCTTCATTTTTCATTTTTCATTCTTAATTTTTAATTACCGCATTCTTTCCGCCATTCATTCGAGCGATTGCTTCATGCGCCTGCTTCGGGCTACCGCGCCAGCACGACGGGAGTCCTGAATGGTGTTGGCACGTACGGCGGTTATTGGTCCGCTGCTCCCAATACTGCAGGGAGCAGCGATGCGGGCTTCTTGCGTGCCGATGCGAGTTACGTGAACCCGCTTACTGCCATTTATCGCTCTTACGCCTTCACCGTGCGCTGCGTCCAGCATCTGCAAGGCTGCACGAAAAAAGGATGCCGCTTGCTGCGGCATCCTTTTTCTTTGATGTCCGGGTTTCGGGGCTGTTTTTTCTTTCTTTCACCCCCCCCCTCGGAATCGTCGGCCCTGGGCCCCGGAGATTATTTCTCCGACGTCGAGGTCATGCGCTTCTCCTTGATGCGGGCTTTCTTACCCGTGAGGTCGCGGAGGTAGTAGATGCGGGCGCGGCGAACGACACCGATCTTGTTGACCTCGATCTTCTCGATGTGGGGCGAGTAGAGCGGGAAGATGCGCTCGACACCCACGCCGTTCGAAATCTTGCGGATCGTGAACATCTTGGTTTTGCCCTGGCCCTTGATCTGGATGACCACACCGCGGAAGCTCTGGAGGCGCTCCTTGCTGCCCTCGACGATTTTGTAGGTAACGGTGATCGTATCACCGGCCTTGAACGACGGCACTTCGGCGTCCGTCTTGGTCCACATCTGCTCGTTGACGAGCCGGATGATTGCGTCCTTGTTCATGGTTGCAACGAATTTGAAATTTCGTATTCGACATTCCCGCTGCGCTGCGGCTACCATACGGAGGCTTACCCTCCCCCATAATCCCGCGGAAGAACCGCCCGTGCCGCACCGCCCAATGAAAGAGGTCGATATACGTCCCGTAAGGGAGGGCAAAGATAGAAAGTTTTTTCCTTTTCCGCAAGCGCGGGGTGAAAATATTCGTGCGAGGCTTCCGTCGGACCTGTTTGCTTTTATACTCGGTTTTCACTATCTTTATCCGTTCAAACATCCGAATATGCCCTACATCTCCGTTGAATGCGGTCGGCTGACCGAAGTTCAGAAGAAAGAGCTGATCGAAAAGATCACCGATGTCTCGGCCGAAACGCTCGGCATCCCGAAACAGTTTTTCATGGTAACGGTCCGGGAGCTGCCTGACAGCAGTTTCGGCATCGGCGGCCGCACGATCGACCGTCTCAAGGCGGAATACGGGAAATAACCTGTTTCCGGCGCCGGTCGTCCGAAAACGAAGAGGGCCGCACCCGTCGTGCGGCCCTCGTTCTGTGCGAAGCGCGAAAGCGATTTACTTCGCGTTCTTCTTATCGTAGCGTTTTGCGTAGCGGCTCATAAACTTATCGACGCGACCGGCGGTGTCCACCAACTTCATCTTGCCCG
>CAZIUJ010000081.1:0-6555 GCA_964542345.1 uncultured Alistipes sp. | reverse complement strand
GGCTTGAAAACGACCGTGTCGCTCAACGCCCTGATGGTCGACGGCACCGGAATGTGCGGTGCCTGCCGCGTCTCGGTGGGCGGACGTACGCGCTTCACGTGCGTCGACGGCCCCGAGTTCGACGCCCACGAGGTCGACTTCGACGAGGCGATGCGCCGGCAGGGCATGTACCGCACGCAGGAGCAGCGCGCCGCGGCGATCGCCGCCGAGCGGGCTGCGGGACATCCGTGTAGAATCGGGCTGGACAAATAGTTATGGCGAACAAGATACCCCGCGTCCCCGTACGCGAACAGGACCCGGCACGCCGGGCAACCAATTTCGAGGAGGTCTGCTACGGCTACGACCTCCGGGAGGCGACCCTCGAAGCGTCGCGTTGCCTGAACTGCAAGAATCCCCGCTGCGTGGCCGCCTGCCCCGTGGGGGTTCGGATTCCCGAGTTTATCGCCGCCCTGCATGCGGGCGATCTGGCCGGTGCCGCCGCCGTCATCGCGCGCGACAGCTCGCTGCCTTCGATCTGCGGACGTGTCTGCCCGCAGGAGACCCAGTGCGAGGGTGCGTGCGTCTTGGGCATCAAGGGCGAACCCGTGGCGATCGGCAAGTTGGAGCGTTTCGTCGGCGATTGGAAGCTGGCGCAGGAGCCTGCCGCCGTAGCGCATGCTCCGCGCAACGGCCGTCGCGTGGCCGTCGTCGGCAGCGGCCCGGCCGGTTTGGCCTGCGCGAGCGATCTGGCGAAAATGGGCTACGAGGTGAAGATTTTCGAGGCCCTGCACAAGGTCGGCGGCGTGCTGGTCTACGGCATTCCCGAGTTCCGCCTCCCGAAGGAGACGATCGTCGCGCGCGAGATCGGGGAGGTGCGCCGCTTGGGTGTCGAGATCGAGACCGACGTCATCGTGGGCCGCACCGTAACGATCGATTCGCTGCTCGACGAGGAGGGCTACGATGCCGTCTTCATCGGTTCGGGCGCCGGACTGCCCCGCTTCATGGGAATTCCGGGCGAGAACCTCAACGGCGTGGTCTCGGCCAACGAGTTCCTCACGCGCGCCAACCTGATGCGCGCCTACGACGAGGCATCCGATACGCCGATCCATGTCGGCGAGCGCGTCGTCGTCGTGGGCGGCGGCAACGTGGCGATGGACGCCGTGCGCACGGCGCGCCGCCTGGGTGCCGAGGCGACGATCGTCTACCGCCGCAGCGAAACGGAGCTCCCGGCGCGTGCCGAGGAGGTCCACCACGCCAAAGAGGAGGGTATCCGCTTCCGGATGCTGACCAACCCCGTCGAGGTGCTGGGCACCGCGGAGGGGTGGGTACGCGGCGTGCGTTGCGTCGAGATGGAGTTGGGCGAGCCCGACGAGAGCGGCCGCCGCTCTCCCGTGGAGAAACCCGGTTCGGAGTTCGAGGTGGCTTGCGACGTGGTCGTCATGGCGTTGGGCACCTCGCCCAATCCGCTGCTGGCCGCCACGACCGCCGGCTTGGAAACCAACCGCCGCGGCTGCATCACGGCCGATGCCGCGGGCGCTACGACGCGCGAAAGGGTCTTCGCGGGCGGCGATGCCGTTACGGGCGCCGCGACCGTCATTCTGGCGATGGGGGCCGGCCGCACGGCCGCCCGGGCGATCGACGAATACATCCGGAAGAAATTTACCATGCACGATTGAGGGATTATCTCTCACCGATAAAAGACCGGGCATTGCTTCGAAACAATGTCCGGTCTTTTTTTGAAGGAAACGAATAATTGTGAATTAATCCCCCTTCGGGGGCTTGACTTCGCTTTGACTCGGCATAGTCCGCAAGCGGTCTCTGCTCTCGTCTTGCGCGAAGTTATGAATTGTTCAGCACTTCTTCCACTTTCGCGGCGATCATTTGCGGCGTTACGGCGCGCAGACAGCGGTAGTCGCCGTAACGGCAGGACTTGGCTCCGTAGGTCGAGCAGGGACGGCAGGCGATGTCGGCCTGCAGGACGTCGGCCGCCTTGCAGCCCCAGCCTAAGAAGCCTAATCCCGGGTGCGTCGCGCCCCAGACCGAGACAACGGGGGTCGCCACGAGCGAGGCCAGGTGCATGACCAGCGAGTCCATCGAGACCACGCAGTCGAGGTGGGCGATCAGGTTCATTTCGTCCGCCAGCCCGATCTTGCCGTAGAGGGCCGTAACGTTGGGATAGGTGCGTTCCATTTCGGCGGCGAACGCCGCTTCGGCCCGGTCGCCGCTGTGGATGAAAAGCCGTTCGCAGCGGGCCGTCAGCAGGCGCACTGCTTCGCGGCTCAGGTCGTCGGGGTAGGTTTTTCCTTGCTGGGCCGAGAAAGGCGCGAAGCCCACCCAGCGGGCACCCGCTTCTTTGGGCCCCAGCGGATTGGGGCGCTCGACCCGCACGGCGGGCACCGGATCGTCGAAGACGAAACCTAAGCGGCGGAAGACGTCGCAGTAGCGTAGCACCGTGTGTCGCAGCGGCTCCGCAGCAGAGCCACCCTGCCGGATGAAGCGGCGCTTGCGGGCGTGTTCCTTGTCGATGTGGGCGACCCGCGTGCCGCAGAGGCGCATCAGGTTGCGGAATGTCGCCGAGCGCATGACCCCGTGGACGTCGGCCACGGCGTCGACATCCAGCCGGTGCGCCTCGCGGGCCAGCCGGAGCATGCCCCACAGCGAGTGGTGGCGTCCCTTGACGTTCACGTCCAGGAAGCAGACGCCGAGCCCCTCGAAAAAGGGATGGAAAAGTTTGGGCGTCGCCACCGTGATCCGCAGCTCGGGGTAGGCCGCACGCAGGGCCCGCAGGGCATGCGGCAGCATGGCCACATCGCCCATCGCCGAGGTGCGCATCACGAGCAGATGGCGCGGCAGCGGACTATTTTTTGCCATAGAGCACCGGGTTGAGAGCCGGGTCGTTGTACATCTTCATCTGCTTGTAGGTCTTCATGTACTTGCGGCCCGCCTCGATCTCCTCGATGAGCTCCTCGATGGCCTGCGACAGGTCGACCTGCTGCGTGAGCAGCACTTCCAGCTTCTGTTGGCAGGCCGTGCGGTGGGTGTCGCCCACGTCGGTGCGCAGGGTCTCCTGCTTCATGTGGTAGATCTTCAGCGCCAGAATCGAGAGCCGGTCGACGGCCCACGCCGGGGTCTCGGTGTTGAGCCGTGCATCGGGCGCCGGCACGACCTCCTTGTATTTCTCCAGCAGGTAGGAGTCGACGTACTCGACCATGTCGGTGCGCTCTTGGTTCGAGCGGTCGATGCGGCGCTTGATGGCCAGCGCTTCGACGGGATCGATCTCGGGGTTGCGGATGATGTCCTCCAGGTGCCACTGGACCGTGTCGAACCAGTTCTTATGGTAAAGCAGGTGGTCGAGCGTACCCTTCTCGTAGGGATTTTCGATCGGATGATCCACATCGTCCCAGCGGTGGTAGTCGTCGATCGAGCGGTTGAAAATCGCGTTGGCGTTGCGGGTAAACATAGTTTCGGGTCGGTTTATGTTGCAGTTTCGTCGGAAAATCGTACCTTTGTTGGGTAAACCTAAAAACAAAGATAATGATTTTTTCCAGAACCGCAATAGTTCTGAGCGGATTCCTGCTGCTCGGCGTCGCCTCGGCGGAGGCGCAGACGCGCCTCACGCGCGAGGAGTACATCGACCGCTACAAGTCGATCGCCGTTACACAGATGGAGCGCTACGGCATTCCGGCCAGCATCACGATGGCGCAGGGCATCCTCGAATCCGACAGCGGCAACAGCCGCCTTTCGGTCGAGTCGAACAACCACTTCGGCATCAAGTGCAAGCGCAACTGGTCGGGGCCCCGGGTCTACCACGACGACGACGAGAAGGGCGAATGTTTCCGGGCCTACGAGTCGGTCGAGGCTTCGTACCACGACCATGCCGAGTTCCTCGACACGCAGCCCCGCTACGACTCGCTCTTCGCCTATGCGTCGACCGACTACCGGAGCTGGGCCCGCGGCCTGAAAGCCGCCGGCTACGCCACGGCCCCCGACTACGCCCAGCGTCTGGTGCGGATCATCGAGAGCTACAAGCTCTACCTGCTCGACCAGCCCGACGGCGAGCGGCTCTATGCCGCCGGCAAGGGCCTTGAGATCGACTTCACGGCCGATTCGCACCGCGACGCCGTGAGCAGTTCGGGCGGTTACCTGATCGACCCTGACAACTTCCGCGTAACGATCAACGCCCACGAGGGCTACAATGTCTATACGACCAACAGCGTGCACTACATCGTGGCCAAAGAGAACGATTCGTTCAAAAACATCGGCCGCAAGTTCCGTCTCTCGGCCGGCAACCTCCGCAAGTTCAACGACGCGAAGGGCAAGGCCTCCGAGCCCGAGGCCGGCGAGGTGGTCTTCATCGAGCGCAAGCTGACGGCCTGGCGCGGCAACGCCCGCCAGCACATCTGCCACGAGGGCGAGACGCTCCGCTCCGTCTCCCAGTCGTACGGCATCCGCGTGCGGTCGCTCGCCAAGATCAACGGCCTGAAGACGAACGCCCTGCTCGTAGACGGCATGGAATTGAAAATCAAGTAAGCGACAACATGGAAAATCCTCCGCTCAGAGCGCGGATCCTCGAAACCGTGATCCGCAAGTCGACCCTCAAACAGCGGGTCTTCGACAACACGTTCGCAACGTTCAACCTCCTGAAGGAGACCCTCCTGGAAATGGCCTCGGAGCTGGACGACCAGTTGGAGGGGCGGCTCGACCGCCGCGTGCGGATCGAATACCGCGACCGCGGCAAGTTCGAAGCCCAGCTGCAGGTGGCCAACGACGTGCTGATCTTCCAGATGCACACCGACGTCTTCGACTTCGACGCGCAGCATCCGGTGCGCCGCACGCCCTACGTCGAGGCCGATTCGGAGAACGCCTACTGCGGCGTCATCAACATCTACAACTTCCTCTCCGACTCGTTCAAGTTCAACCGCAACGCCGACGAGGGCTATCTCATCGGGCGCCTCTTCATCAACCGCGAGCACCGCTACTTCGTCGAGGGCAAGGGGCAGAGCTCCGTGCGGGCCGCCGATTTCGGCCGCGGCGAGATCGGCCGTGAGGCCCTGATCCGCGTCTCGGAGGAGGCGATCGCCTTTGCACTGGACTTCGACCTGCTCACCGCGCCCTACGAGACGCTCTCCCGCGTAACGGTCGACCAGTTCAACACCAAGATGGACAATTCGAAGTTCGTAACAGGCAAGCGCTGGGGCCGCGAATACGACACACAAGATATTTGACTACGTTGAAAAAGCTCCTCTTTTTGTGGACGGCCGCCCTCTGCTGCGGCGCCGCGCAGGCTCAGAACGAGTATGCCGCCATCGCGCGCCTGCGCTCCCTGAACGAGCGCATCGCCGGGATCCGCTCGATGAACGACGGCGAGCACTACACGGTCGTCGAGCAGGACGACATCGTGCGCTACAGCTACGCCGAGGCTACGCCGGGCGAAAAGTTGCTGCCGCCCTCGGCCGTGCGGCCGGCGATCGCCGACTACGCCTTTTCGCCCGACGAGCGCTGCATCCTCATCGCCTCGGGCCGCACGCCCATCTACCGCCACTCCTACACCTCGAAATACTTCCTCTCCGACGGCCGGACCCTGCGGCCCGTGCTGACGGAGGCCGCGGCGCCGCGCGACGCTTCGTTTTCGCCCGACGGCGGCTCGATCCTCTACTCCGACCGCAACGACCTCTACCTCTGCGACCTCGCTTCGGGCCGCACGCGCCGCCTGACCGACGACGGCTCGTGGAACGCCATTATCAACGGCACGACCGACTGGGTCTACGAGGAGGAGTTCGGCCTCACGCGCGCCTACGCCTTTTCGCCCGACGGCCGCCGCGTGGCCTATCTGCGCTTCGACGAGCGGGCCGTGCCCACGATGCAGCTGATGCGCTTCGACGGGACGCTCCACAACGAGGCCTTTTCGTTCAAATACCCCAAAGCCGGAGAGACCAACTCGACGGTGCAGCTCTTCGTCGTCGACCTCGCCACGGGCCTCAGGGAGCATATCGACACCGGTCCCGAGAGCGACCAGTACGTGCCGCGCATCGGCTTCACGCCCGACGGGCGCCTGTGGTACCACCGCCTCAACCGGCGGCAGAACACCTTCGAAGTCGTCCTCTGCGAACCCCACGGGGTCCAGCATACGATCTACGAGGAGCGGGCCCAGCAGTATGTCGAGCGGGTCGACGACGGGACCATCACGTTCGTCGACAAGGACCGTTTTCTCGTGCGGCAGGAGAGCCACACGGGCTACATGCACCTCTACCTCTACGGCATCCGCCGCGGCCTGATCGCCCAGGTAACCCGGGGCGACTGGGAGGTAACGGAGGTGGTCGCCGCGACGCCCAAACAGGTGTGGTACCTCTCGACCGAGACTTCGCCCCTGCGCCGCAACCTCTACAGCGTGTCGCTCAACGGCAAGAACAAGCGCCGCCTGACGACGGACGAGGGTTTCTACGCCATCGCTCCGAGCACCGGAATGAAATACTACATTTCGACGTTCTCATCGGCCGCGACGCCCAATCGCGTCGAGATTCGCACGGGCGACGGCCGGCTGGTGCGCACGCTCGCCACGAGCGCCCGCCTGCAGGA
>CAZIUJ010000080.1:0-6587 GCA_964542345.1 uncultured Alistipes sp. | reverse complement strand
CCCACCGGATCAAGTCGCTCGACATGTCGCTCAAAGCCTGCCAGTGATGCGACGCCTGCTCCATACGCCTTCGGCGCTCCTCGTGCGGCGCGTCGTCGTGCTCTACGTCGTTCTGCTGCTCTGCCGGATTCTGTTCTACGTCTGCAACCGCGCGCAGCTGGGACCGATCGGCTGGAGCGAAGCATGGCCGCTGCTGTGCGGCGCCCTGTCGTTCGATACGGCCTCGATCGTCTATGCCGACGGGCTCTTCATCCTGCTGTCGCTGCTACCGTTCGAGTTCGTCTGCCGGCGCCGCTACCAGCAGGTGCTTTACTGGTATTATGTCGTCGTGAACTTCCTGCTGATCGTCGTCGTCAATTTGGCCGACATCGTCTACTTCCGCTACACGCAGAAACGCTTTACGGCCGACGAATTTTTCTTCGCCGACAACGACAACTCGCTTTGGTTGCTCTTCCGCTTCATGGGCGAAAACTGGCCGCTGCTGCTGGCGGGCATCGCGCTGACGGGGCTGCTGGCCGGCCTCTACGGACGCCGCGACCGCTGCGAATCGATCCTCCACCCGGGCTGGAGCTACTACATTTTCAGCACGCTGCTCTTCGCGCTGGCCGCAGGGCTCTGTCTGGCCGGCGTGCGGGGTGGATTCACGCGCGCCACGCGGCCGATCACCCTCTCGAACGCCATGCTCTACACCGGCGATCCGGGCAAGGCTAACCTCATCCTGAGCAACCCGTTCTGCCTCCTGCGCACCATTGGCCATACGGAAAAAGTCCGCTACCGGCAAGATTTCCCGGCCGGGGAGCTGGAGCGTCTCTTCACGCCCGAACACCGGCCGGTCTCCGACTCGGTGCGGCTGGCGGCACCCCAGCCGGCCGACACCCTGCATGCCGCGCTGAAAGGCCGCAACGTGATGATCTTCATCTTGGAGAGCATGTCGGCCGAACATTCGGCCCACCTGCGGCCCGACCTCTATGCCGAGCGCCCCGAAAAGGGATTCACGCCCTTTCTCGACTCACTGATGCGAGGCGGGCTGACGTTCCGCCGCATGTACGCCAACGGCACGCGCTCGATTCAGGCGATGCCCGCGGTGCTGGGCAGCATCCCGTCGTTCAAGACGCCGTTCGTGCTGATGTCGCAGTCGCTGGGCGAGAGCCGCCAGCTGCCGGCGATTCTGGCGGCACAAGGCTACTCGACCGTCTTCTTCTGCGGCTCGGAACGCGGATCGATGGGCTTCGGAGCCTACGCCCGGTCGGCGGGCATCGAACGGCTCGTCAGCCGCGAAGACTACGAAAAAGCCCACGGCACCCGCGACTTCGACGGCTACTGGGGCATCTGGGACGAAGAGTTCCTGCAGTTCGCGGGCGAGGAGCTGAGCGCTCTGCCGCAGCCTTTCTTCGGCACGCTTTTCACCCTTTCGTCGCACCATCCGTTCGTTGTTCCCGAACGCTATGCGGCGACGCTGCCCGAGGGCTACACCCGCATCCACAAGGGCGTGGCCTACGACGACCTGGCCCTGCGCCGCTTCTTCGAACGCTACGGCGCGGAGGAGTGGTTCCGCCGCACGCTTTTCGTCTTCGTCGCCGATCACGTGTCGTCGGAGAAGTTCGCCCCCGAGACGCGCGAATATCCCGGCAGCCACCACATCGTCGGCTTCTTCTACACGCCCGACGGCACGCTGCGGGGCGAGATCGACGAAGTAACCCAGCAGTTAGACATCATGCCCACGGTGCTGGGCCTCTTAGGCAGCGAGGAACCCTACTTCGCTTTCGGCCGCGACGTGTTGGGCGAAGCGGAGCGTCCCCGCTGGTCGGTCTCCTACGACGGCCGCTTCCGGGCACTGACCGACCGGGGGGGGGTCGTCGAGTTCGACGACCAGCTGCCGCCCGACCCGAAGGCGGGTCCGCAGCAGCGGCGCCTGCAGGCCCTCGTCCAGCAATACTACACCCATATCGAACGCAAGCGCTACGTCGTCGATGATTGAGTTCCGCCCCGTCCGGCTCGAAGACCGGCCCGCCATCGAGCGCTACACGATGCGCTCGGGCATCCGCAACTGCGACCTCGCCTTCGCCAACATGTACTGCTGGCAGGCGGTCTACCGCAGTGCGTGGGCCGTCGTCGGGGGCTTCCTGGTAATCCGCTTCCACATCGACGGAGGCACGAAGCTCGGCTATATGCAGCCTGTCGGCGAAGGCGACTTCGCGGCGATCGTTCCGGCGCTCCGCGACGACGCCCATGCCCACGGCCAGCGGCTGCGGATCATCGGCCTCACGGACGAGGGACGCGACCGGCTCCGCCGCATGCACCCCGGCGCGTTCGCTTTCGAATCCGACCGGGCGCTGGAGGACTACATCTACCGGGCCGACGACCTGCGCGAGCTCGCCGGCCGCCGCTACCAGCCCAAGCGCAACCACATCAACCGCTTCCTGAGCGCCTACCCCGATTTCCGCTACGAGGAGCTGACGCCCAATCGCTTCGCCGAGTGCATGGCTCTCGAACGCGAATGGCGCCGCGTCCACGAGGGACATACCTCGGAGCTGTGCGCCGAGCAGCGGGCCATGCAGCGGGCGTTCGAACACTTCGAAGAACTGGGCCTGCGCGGCGGCTGTCTCTACGTGGGCGACCGGCTGGCGGCTTTCACCTACGGCTCGGCGGTCAACGAACGGACCTTCGTCGTCCATGTCGAGAAAGCCGACACGGCGTTCGACGGGGCTTTCACCGTCATCAACAAACTTTTCGTCCGGCATCTGCCCGAGCAGTTCGAGTTCATCAACCGCGAAGAAGATTTGGGATTAGAGGGGCTGCGCCACGCCAAGCTCTCCTACCATCCGACGGCGCTCCAGCACAAGTTCGCCGCAATCCGGCTCCACCCCGACGAAAGCGCCTGCAAGGAGCTGTGGCAAAAGGCGTTCAACGACGATGAGGCTTTCGTCGACTCGTTCCTGATGCGCTACTACAGCCGGCGGCGGATGCTCGCCCTCGAAGAGGAGGGCCGGTTAGCGGCGATGCTCCACATGCTGCCGTTCGAAAGCGAACTGGGCCGCACGAGCTACCTCTACGGCGTAGCTACCGACCCCGCCTATCGCGGTCGCGGGCTGGCGTCGCGACTCCTGCGCGAAGCCCTGCAGCGCTGCGACGAGCAGGGCGACGAGGCTGTTCTCCTGATCCCGACGCCCGGCGAAACGTGGCTCCGCGACTTCTACGGCCGCTTCGGATTCGCCGGAGCGCTGCCCGTGGAGTTCCGCAGCCCCGACGGCTTCGACTTCGGTACGGGCAACCCCGCGACCGACCGGGCCATGATCCGCCGCCGCGACCCGGCGGCACCCCTGCCCGAGCGGCTGACATGCCGCTGCCGAAAATAACAAAAGGCCCGGAGATTCCGGGCCTTTCCTGTAACATACCGACCGCTATTTCCGCCTGTGCAGGAAGCATTCGATCGTGTTCTCCATCAGGCAGCAGATCGTCATAGGCCCCACGCCGCCGGGCACGGGGGTGATGACCGAGGCTTTCGGCTCGACGGCCGCGAAGTCGACGTCGCCGCACAACCGGCCCGTCGCGGGATCGCGGTTGACCCCCACGTCGATAACCACGGCCCCCTCGGCCACCATGTCGGCCGTAACGAACTTCGGCCGGCCGATCGCCACGACCAGAATCTCGGCGCGGCGCGTAACCTCGGCGAGGTTGCGCGTGCGGCTGTGGGCGACGGTAACCGTCGCATTCCCGTCGAGCAGGAGCTTCGCCACGGGCAGGCCCACGATGTTGCTGCGGCCGACGACCACCGCCTCGCGGCCGGCGATCTCCACGCCCGCGGCCCGAAGCAGCCGAACGATCCCTTTCGGCGTGCAGGGAAGCGTGCAGGGCTGCTTCTGCCACAGCGCCGCCACGTTCAGGGGGTGGAATCCGTCCACGTCCTTTGCGCGGTCGATCGCCGCGATCACCCGCTCTGCATCGATATGTCCGGGCAGGGGCAGTTGCACCAGGATGCCGTCGACCTCCGCATCGGCGTTGAGGTCGGCGATGAGGCCGAGCAGCTCCTCCTCCGCGATCGTCGCCGGCCGGCGGATCGTCGTGTTGCGAATGCCTACCTCGGCCGAGGCTTTCGCCTTGCCTGTTACGTAGCTCACGCTGCCGGGGTCCTCGCCCACCAAAATCACCGCCAAGTGAGGCACGCGCCCGTATTTCGCAGGGAAGGTCGCCACCTCCGCCGCCATGTCGGCTTTCAACTTCGCCGAGAGTTCTTTTCCGCTGATAATCATACCGATTCTATTAAAAGATTCTTCATTTTTCATTGTCCCAGCGCCCAGTGCCCGATGTCGGTGCGGTGGAAGAGCCGGTCGCAGTCGATGCGGGCGATGTCGGCGAGGGCCTTTTCGCGCGCCTCGGAGAGCGTTGCGCCCCGCCCCACGACCAGAAGCACCCGGCCGCCGGCGGTCAGCACCCGGTCGCCGTCGAGCTTCGTGCCCATGTGGTAAACCGTGCTTTCGAGCCGCTCCAACCCCTTGATCTCGAACCCTTTTTCGTAGGCCCCGGGATAACCCTCCGAGGCCAAGACGATGCCCAAAGTCGCGAAGTCGTGCCACTCCAACCGCGCATCGCGCCCCTCGGCCACGGCGCAGAGGATGTCGACGAGGTCGCTCCGGAGGCGCGGCAGCACGACTTCGGTCTCGGGATCGCCGAAGCGGGCGTTGAACTCGATGACCTTGATGCCCTGCGCCGTCTTCATCAGGCCGCCGTAGAGCACCCCCTCGAAGGGACAACCCTCGGCGACCAGCGCGTCGGCCGCGGGCTGCATGATATGCTGCAAGGCATATTTTTCGTCCTCGGCCGTGAGAAAAGGCAACGGCGAGTAGGCACCCATGCCGCCCGTATTGGGGCCGCAGTCGCCGTCGCAGGCCCGCTTGTGGTCCTGCGCCAGCACCATCGGCCAGACGCGGCGGCCCGAGACGAAGCACATGAACGAGAACTCGGGGCCCTCCAGATAATCCTCGACGACGACCTTGCCCGCGCCGAACTTGTCGTCCAGGAGCATGTCGCGCAAGGCGGCCTCGGCCTCATCGAGGTTCTGCGCGATGACGACCCCCTTGCCGGCGGCCAGTCCGTCGTACTTCAGCACTGCGGGGAACGAACGTCCGGCCACGTAATCGCGCGCCGCTTCGTACTCCGTGAATGCCCGGAAGCCGGCCGTCGGAATGGCGTACTTCGCCATCAGCCGTTTGGCGAACTCTTTCGACGACTCGATGCGCGCCGCCGCCTGCGTGGGACCGAAGATGCGCAGCCCCGCGGCCTTGAAAACGTCGACAACACCCGCCGCTAATGCGACCTCGGGACCTACGACCGTGAGGCCGATGCCCTCGGCGAGGGCGAAGTCGCGCAGCCGCTCCACGTCGGTCTCGCGGATCGCCACGCACGCAGCCTGCCGCGCGATGCCGGCGTTGCCGGGGGCGCAAAAAATCGCTTCGACCTGCGGCGAACGGGCCAGCGCATCGACGATGGCGTGCTCGCGGCCCCCAGAACCGATTACCAAAACTTTCATACAAAAATATTTATTTCAATCGATTTTCGCTTTTCAGGCGAGCAGATTTCGCCTCGACCGAAGTCCGAGGAAGAGGAGCATACTTGGCGTATGCGACTGTTCCGGAGGACGAGAAGAGGTGAAAGATGCCGTCTGCAAATGAAAATCAGTGTTTGAAATGACGCTCACCGACGAACACCATCGCGATTCCCAGTTCGTCGGCCTTGCGGATCGAATCCTCATCGCGCACCGAGCCGCCGGGTTGGGCGATCGCCGCGACGCCGTATTCGGCGGCGAGGGCAACGCAGTCGTCGAACGGGAAAAAGCCGTCCGAAGCGAGCACCAGCCCCTCGGTGAAGCCGGCGGCCCGGGCCTGCTTCAAGGTAATTTCGGCCGAGCCGATGCGGTTCATCTGCCCAGCGCCGACGCCCACGGTGCGGCCCTCCCTGACGACGACGATCGCGTTGGACTTCACGTGCTTGACGATGCGCCAGCCGAAATTGAGGTCGTCGAGCTGCGCGGCGGAGGGCTTGCGGACCGTAACACACATCTCCGCCGCAACGGGGCGCGTCGAGGTGTCGAGCTCCTGCACCAGCAGCCCGCCGTTGACGCTCACGTACTGCATCGGAGCGGAGTCGTCGCGCGACATGTCGACCTCCAAAAGACGCAGGTTCTTCTTGGCGGAGAGCACTTCGAGGGCCTCCTCGTCGAACTTCGGCGCCATGATGATTTCGAGAAAGACGGGCTTCATCCGCTCGGCAGCCTCGCGCGTTACGGGGCGGTTGGTCGCCACGATGCCCCCGAAGATCGAGACCCTGTCGGCCTCGTAGGCTTTCGTCCAGGCGTCTACGACGTCGGTACCCACGGCTGCGCCGCAAGGGTTCATGTGCTTGAGCCCCACGCAGAACGGCCGGTCGAACTCCCGCACGATGCACAAGGCGGCATTGGCGTCCTGAATGTTGTTGTACGACAGCTCCTTGCCGCCTAACTGCCGGGCGAAAGCCAGCGAATAGGGTCGCTGCCGCCCCTCGCGGTAGAACTTGGCCCCCTGGTGGGGATTCTCGCCGTAGCGCAGCGGCTG
>CAZIUJ010000079.1:0-6617 GCA_964542345.1 uncultured Alistipes sp. | reverse complement strand
GGAGAATCTTCGGGAAACGCCAACTTTTCGGAACGGATTTTTTCATCTTTTTCGGTCCGTTTTTCGCATGTCGCAAATAATTGCTATCTTCGCTGAAAATAAGTCGGCAGTTATGAAACGAATCCTGCTTGTACTGCTGACCGTCGCCGCGGGTCTGTGTCCGGCGGCGGGTCAGAACATCGCGCTGGGCGAACGTGCCCCGGAGCTCCGCATCCAACGGTGGCTCGACGACCGCCAGCCCGCCGAGGCGCCGATGACCTACGTCGAGTTCTTCCACTCGTCGAACCGCGCCTCCGCGGCCTCCCTCGACCGGCTGCGGGAGCTCTCCGCAAAGGTCGGCGACCGGCTGCGCATCGTGATCGTCGCACACGAACCCGAGACGAAAGTCGCGCCGATCCTCGCGCCCTACCTTTCGCCGCACATCGGCGTGGGCATCGACCCTGGCGGCAAGCTCTTTGCGGCCTACGGGGTGAACTACGTGCCGTTCGGCGTGCTGCTCGGCCCCCGCGGCCGGGCCCTCTGGATGGGCAACACCCTGCAGCTGACCCCCGACATCCTCGAAAAATCCAAATGACCGTGCGATGAACCACACCCGAATCGACCACTACGAAAAGGAGTATGCCGAAGAACATCGCGACACGGCGCTCAACGTTGCACAGGGCGTTGAAGACCAGCCGATCGTAAACCCCTACTTCAAGCGCCGCAAGAAGTCGCGCCTCACCACCGAAGAGTATGTCGAAGGCATCCTTGCGGGCAACATCACCACCCTCTCGCAAGCCATCACGCTCATCGAGTCGAACAACCCCGAACACTACGCGCAGGCGCAAGAGATCATCGAACGCTGCCTGCCCCACGCCGGAAAGTCGGTGCGCATCGGCATCACGGGAGTGCCCGGCGCCGGCAAGTCGACCTTCATCGAAGCGATCGGCAACATGGTAACCTCGCTGCGCCACAAGCTCGCCGTGCTGGCGATCGACCCCTCGTCGGAGCGCTCCGGCGGCTCGATCCTCGGCGACAAGACCCGCATGGAGAGCATCTGCCACAACCCCGACGTCTTCATCCGCCCCTCGCCCTCGGCCGGCTCGTTAGGTGGCGTGGCCCGCAAGACGCGCGAGACGATCGTGCTGTGCGAAGCGGCGGGCTTCGATGTGATCTTCATCGAGACGGTAGGTGTCGGGCAGTCCGAGACGGCCGTGCACTCGATGGTCGACCTGTTCATGCTGCTGCAGATTTCGGGCGCCGGCGACGAGCTGCAAGGCATCAAGCGCGGCATCATGGAGATGGCCGACCTGATGGTCATCACGAAAGCCGACGGCGAAAACATCCACAAAGCCGAGCTGGCCCGCACGCAGTTCCAGGGAGCCCTGCGGCTCTTTCCTGTGCCCGAATCGGGCTGGCGACCGAAAGTCTACGCCTGCTCGGCGGTGGCCGGCACGGGGCTCGAAGAGGTATGGAAAGGCGTGGAAGAATTTCTGGATCACATCGATAGAAACGGCTACTTCAAGCACCACCGCAACTGCCAGAACAAGTACTGGATGTACGAATCGATCGACGAAGTGCTGCGCAACTCGTTCTACCACGATGCGGAAGTCGAAGCACGCATCGGCGACTACGAAGAACGGGTGCTGAGCGACCGGATTTCGTCGTTCATTGCGGCCAAAGAACTGCTGGAGCTTTACTTCAGACGAAAGGAGTAAACCGGCTGACGGACAGCGATTTTTTTCAGGTCTGCTTCTTTTTCAGGCCTGCTCGGCGGCCCGCAACGTTTCGACCAGCTCGGGAAGCCCCTCGGCGGCCCGCTTGTGGATGAAAGTGAGCGGATTGCGAATCCATGACGTATCGGGATGCCCGGGGTCGACGACGAAGATCGGCACCCCGGGCCGCACGTAGCGGACCAACGACGCGGCCGGATAGACGGCCAGCGACGTCCCGACGACGACCAAAATGTCGGCCTCGCCGACGATCGCCACGGCCCGCTCGAACATCGGCACCGCCTCGCCGAAGAAGACGATATGGGGCCGCAGCAGGGCCCCGTCCGGAGCCCGGGCGTCGAGCGGCTGCTCCCACCCCTCGATCGGCACGATCAACCCGGGGTCGCGCTCCGAACGCAGGCGCATAAGCTCGCCGTGCAGGTGGGTAACGTGCGACGAACCGGCCCGCTCGTGGAGGTTGTCGACGTTCTGCGTGAGGACCTCGACGTCGAACCCCTGCTCCAATGCGGCGATGGCCCGGTGGCCGGCGTTGGGCTCGGCGGCGAGCATCTCGCGCCGCCGCCTGTTGTAGAACTCGACGACGAGGGCCCGGTTGCGCGCCAGCGCCTCGGGCGTACAGACCTCCTCGATACGGTATTCGGCCCAAAGGCCGTCGGCGTCGCGGAAAGTAGCCAATCCGCTGTCGGCGCTCACGCCGGCGCCGGTGAAAACGACGATCTTTTTCATCTCTCCTGTAAGTTCGGACACTGCCGTTCGGCGCTTCGAAGCTACCGATTTTCGAGCGAAAAAACAAATCGCCGGGCCGGAAGCCGCGTTTAAGGGGTCGAAAAACTTGCCGGTTCGCAAATTTTCGCTATTTTTACGTCGTTTTTCCGAAACCCCGACGTATGACCCAGACTTTCGATATTTTTCTTGCTGTCATGGCCGTGCTGGCCTTAGGCGTCTTCGTGGCGCTCTGCTTCTTCGAAGCCGGCTACGGCTACCTGTTCAATCCGAAATACGGCCCCCCGGTCCCCAACAAGGTCGGCTGGGTGCTGATGGAGTCGCCCGTATTCATCCTCATGGGCGTGCTGTGGGCCCTGAGCGAGAGGCAGTGGGAAGCGGGGCCGCTGGCGCTCTTCCTGCTCTTCGAAATCCACTATTTCCAACGCTCGTTCGTCTTCCCGCTGCTGATGCGCGGCGAGTCGAAGATGCCCCTGGGGATCGTGGCGATGGGCATGACGTTCAACACGCTCAACGCCCTGATGCAAGGCGGCTGGATCTTCTATGTGGCGCCCGCGGACTACTATGCCGGCTGGCTGGGGCATCCCTGCTTCTGGATCGGCGCAGCGGTGTTCGTGGCCGGCATGGCGGTGAACCTCCACTCCGACCATGTGATCCGCCACCTGCGCAAGCCGGGCGACACGCGCCACTACATCCCCCGCGGCGGCATGTTCCGCTACGTCTCGTCGGCAAACTACTTCGGCGAAGTGCTCGAATGGACGGGCTTCGCCATCGCCTCGTGGTCGTGGGCCGGCGCGGTCTTCGCGTGGTGGACCTTCGCCAACCTGGCACCCCGCGCCGCCTCGCTCTACCGCCGCTACGAAAAAGAGTTCGGCGAAGAGTTCACGGCCCTGAAACGCAAAAAGATCATACCGTTCATCTATTAGGCGAGCGGCGAGAAGCGAGCCCGATTTCGAGAACTTGGTCTTGGATGAGCGGCGCTCCGGCAATGCTCACCTTTCACTTTTAACCTTTTACTTTTCACTTTTCACCTTCCACCTTTCACCTTGAAAAATGTCCGAACTGTTCACTCCCTATAAGTTAGGCCCGCTGACGCTGCGCAACCGCACGATCCGCTCGGCGGCGTTCGAGTCGATGGGCAAAGATTTCGGCCCGACCGAACAACTCAAGAACTACCATGTCTCGGTAGCCCGCGGCGGCGTGGGCATGACCACGGTGGCCTACGCCTCGGTCAACCGCAGCGGCGTGTCGTTCAACAAGCAGCTGTGGCTGCGCCCCGAGATCGTCCCGGGGCTGCGCGAGATGACCGACGCCATTCATGCCGAAGGTGCCGCGGCCGGCATTCAGATCGGCCACTGCGGCAACATGACCCACTGGTCGACGGCCGGCTGCTTCCCGGTAGGCGCCTCGACGGGCTTCAACCTCTACTCGCCGACCTTCGTGCGCGGTATGCGCCGCAGCGAATGCGTACAGTTCGCCAAAGATTTCGGACAGGCGGTCCGCACGGCCCGCGACGCGGGATTCGACTCGGTGGAGGTACATGCCGGCCACGGCTACCTCATTTCGCAGTTCCTCTCACCCTACACCAACCACCGGCGCGACGAATACGGCGGCTCGCTCGAAAACCGCATGCGCTTCATGCGGATGTGCCTGGAGGAAGTGGTGGAAGCGGCGGCGCAATGCGGCATGGCCGTGCTGGTGAAGCACAACATGGAAGACGGCTTCAAGAGCGGCATCCAAGTGCCGGAGAGCATCGAGATCGCCCGCGAAATCGAACGACTGGGAGTCGACGGCATTGTGCTGACCTCGGGATTCGTGTCGAAAGCCCCGATGGCGGTGATGCGCGGCCGCATCCCGACGAAGACGATGAGCTACTACATGCCCTGGTCGTCGTGGCCGCAGAAGATCGTGGTCAACCTGTTCGGCAACTGGATGATCCGCCAATATGACTTCGAGGAGTGCTACTTCTTGGAAAATGCGAAGAAATTCCGGGCCGAGCTAAAGGGTCCGCTGGTCTATGTAGGCGGCCTGGTGAGCCGCGAAGGCATCGAGAAGGTGCTCGATGCAGGATTCGAGCTGGTGCAGATGGCCCGGGCGCTGGTCAACGACCCGGGATTCGTGAACAAGCTGCGCGACGGCGACCTGACGACCCGCTCGGGCTGCGACCACCGCGACTACTGCATGGCCCGCATGTACTCGGTGGACATGCAATGCTGCCACAACTGCAAGGAACTCATTCCGGAGAGACTCTGGCGCGAGCTGGCGAAAATCAAGTAACGATGCGACGCGGAGCAGTAGAGAAAGGAAGCGCCTGGGCGCTGGTAACGGGAGCCGGATCGGGCATCGGCCGCTGCTATGCGCAACGGCTGGCGACCTTAGGCTACCGGGTTGTGCTGGCGGGAAACCGCCGGGAACCCCTCGAAGCCGCAGCGGCCGAGCTGCAGGCGTCGGGCTGTGCGGGAACCCATGTTGTGGCATGCGACCTGGCGCGGCAAGAAGCGGCGGAAGAACTGCACACGGCGCTGGCGGAAGCGGGCATCGAACCCGACGTAGTGATCAACAATGCGGGGATGTTCTCGTTCTGCGACCTGCTGGCCACGCCCGTGGAGCGGATCGAACGCATGATCCTGCTGCACGACCTGACCAACACGAAGCTCTGCCGCCTCTATGCGGCCGACATGGTGCGGCGCGGCGTGCGGGGCCATATCCTGAACATGTCCTCCTACTCGCAATGGATGCCCTTTCCGGGGCTGGCGCTCTACAGCGCGTCGAAAGCCTACCTGCGGCAATTCACGGTCTGCTTTGCGAAAGAAGTGCGCGAACACGGCATCCGCGTAACGGCGGTCTGCCCGGCAGGCGTGGCGACGGACCTCTACGGGCTGCCGCCCCGCTGGCAGCGGATCGGCCTGCGCCTGGGGGCCCTGATCTCGGCGGACAGCTGTGCGCGCCGCGGCCTGCGGGCGATGTGGCGAGGCCGCCGCACGTGCGTACCCGACTGGTGGAACCGCCTCGGCATCCCGATCTGCAAGGTACTGCCCCTGTGGCTGCTGCGCCCGGTCCGCAAATTCACGATGAAGTTTCAACAATAAGCCATGCGAGGAATCAGAAATGTCGTATTCGACTTGGGCGGCGTACTGGTCGACTTAGATGAAGCGCGCTGCCGCCGAGCCCTGTGCGCCCTCGGCATGGAAGCCATTGCGCGCATCGTAGACCCCTGCTACCCTGCCGAGATGATCGGCCGGCTGGAACGGGGCGACATCCTGTTTCCGGAAGCCTGCGACGAGATGCGCCGCGAAGCGGGAACGCCCGACGTAAGCGACGACGAGATCGCCGATGCCTACGGAGCGCTGGTAACGGGCATTCCGGTGGCGAAGCTGCGGCAGGTGGAAGCCCTGCGCGAACGAGGCGTCCGCACCTATGTCCTCTCGAACAACAACCCGATGGCGATGCGCCGCATCCGCAAGATGTTCGAAGCGGACGGCCACCCGATGGAACACTACTTTGACAAGATCTATCTTTCCTACGAACTGCGCGAGCTGAAGCCCTCGGAAGCGATCTTCCGCAAGATGATCGCCGACAGCGGAATCGAACCGGCGGAGACGCTTTTCATCGATGACGGCCAACGCAACGTAGAGGCGGCCCGCGGGCTGGGGTTTCAAGTTTACATGCCCGCGCCGCACGAAGATTTCGGACATCTGTTCGAGAAGTGAGAAAAGGCCTGCGGTCGTTTTTTCTTGCAAATTATTTTGTTGTTTCGGTTTTTCGGCGTATCTTTGTGCGCTCTTACCAAGATAGGGGTTTGTTCGGGGTGTAGCGCAGTCCGGTTAGCGCGCCAGCTTCGGGAGTTGGAGGTCGCTGGTTCGAATCCAGTCTCCCCGACAAATACGGCAGACTGCTCGTGCGGAGCGGTCTGTCATTTTTTTATCCGGCCCGAAAAGAGCGGCGACGCTCGGCTCGGCCTCCTCGGGGTGTAGCGCAGCCCGGTTAGCGCGTCTGCTTTGGGAGCAGAAAGTCGCTGGTTCGAATCCAGTCTCCCCGACAAGTTCAAGCAAACGGCAGGTTTTATCCTGCCGTTTTTTGTGGAGAAAATTTATCGCTTTTCGTTCCGGCGAAAAGCGATCAAAAGCCTCTCCTCACGGACGTCTCCGCCGGCTACGGACGGCCTAACGCTGCTCCGGGCGC
>CAZIUJ010000078.1:0-6670 GCA_964542345.1 uncultured Alistipes sp. | reverse complement strand
GATTTGTCCACAAGCATAATACATGAAAAGTTGCTCGGGAATCAACAGCAAAAGGGGCCTTCGCCTTTCGAGGCGCCTTTGACCAGGCCGGCGATGTCCACGATCTCAATGGTCGTGGGAACCACGCGCTTCGGGTTGTCTATCTCGGCCAGCCGCACCAGCCGTTCGTCGGGCACGGTGATGACGCCCACGTTGGGTTCGATGGTGCAGAACGGGAAGTTCGCGGCCTGCGCTTTGGCGTTCGACAGGCAGTTGAAGAGGGTCGATTTGCCGACGTTGGGCAATCCTACGATGCCGCATTGAAGTGCCATATCTCTTTCGGAGTTTTTCGTTTTATTGCGCGAAGATACGAATAAGCGGGGGCAATGCCAAATTTATTTCTGTCTGTGTTGTCAGGATGCGCGGCCGCGAGGCGGGTGCTGCGACCGGCGTCGCCCGGACGGACGGTCGGTGCGGGCGGTTTCGGAAAAACCGTCGATTTCTCGCTCCATCGCTTGATCGTAAGCGCATAATTGACTATCTTTGCACGGAACTTTATGGCTTCTCACGTGAAGGCCGGCGCTTCGGCGGCGGCGCATAACAAACGACAGGAACGACGATGAATCTGAAAGAGATAAGGAACGAACTGCGGAAGCTCGCGGAGCTGGCCGACGGCTGGCCCTCGCTGCAGCGCATCGCTCCGCTCGAGCGGGATTTGGCGCTCGAAAAGCTGCGCATGCTCTACGACACGCTGCGTTTCGGCGCAGGACCGGCGGTGCTGCCGCCGGCAGGCAAGGCTCCGCGGCCGGCTCCGGCTCCTGCCGTAACGGTCGTTCCGCCCGCATCGCCGGCGGCCGGCGAACCCCGGCCGATCGTCCGCGTGGAGCCCGTCGGCTACGAGGACCCCGACATCGAAATGGTCGACCTGAGCGAAGTTCTCTCGTTGGACGAGGAGGAGTTCGTGGAGATGGAACCTGCGGAGGCCCCCCGGCCGGCCGCCGAGGAGGAGGAATACGGCCCGGAGGTCATCGAGTTCGTCCCCGACGAACCGGCCGTCGGGCCGACTTTCAGCCGGGAACCTGCCCATGCGGCCCCTGCGCCTGAACCTGCCGCGCCCGAACCGGCTCCCGTCGCTCCCAAGCCGGCACCCGCCGCTCCGGCCCCCAAGCCGGTGCAGCGTCCGGCATCGCAGCCGGCCCGACAGCCCGAGCCCGCTCCGATGCAGCAGCCCCCGAGACCTTTGATTATTCCGCAGCCGCAACCTCAGCCTGCTCCGGCGCCGGCTCCTCAGCCTCAGCCTCAGCCGCAGCCGGCACCCCGGCCGGCCCCGGCGCCCGTTCCCGAACGGGAGCCCGCCGCCGCTCCGCAGGCCGAGGAGACTCCTTCGCTCTTCGGCCCCGAGGACGATGCGACGATGGCGCACCGCCGCAAGCAGCGTGTCATCATGTCGCTCTACGATCCGTCGCCGGTCGAAATGCCGAAAGCCGCCGCGGAGCCGCTTCCGCAAGAATCCGCCGAACCTGCCGAGCCCCTTTCGCCGGCCGATGCGGATGCCGAAATCGAGCTGCTCGATGCCGCGACCGGGGAGCCGGCCGCTTCCCGCGCCGACGAGCCTGAGACGCAGGTGCTGGGCGAGGTCATCAACCAGGATGTGCATACGCTGGCTGACACGATCGCCGCTCCGCATGCTTCCGTCCGTTTGGGTGCGCCCATCGACGACCTGCGGCAGGCGATCGGCATCAACGACAAGTTCCTGATGATCCGCGACCTGTTCGGGGGCGACAGCGCCCTCTTCGATTCGACCGTCGCGGCGCTGAACGCCCAGCAGAGCCTCGACGACTGCATGATCTACATCGCCGAGCACTTCGCCTGGAATCCCGAATCCGACAGCGCCCGGCTTGTCATGGAGCTGCTCGAACGCAAATTCGCATAGCGCGCATGGCCAAGCTCTATATCGTTCCCACGCCGATCGGCAATCTGGACGACATTACGCTGCGGGCCGTCGGCGTGCTGCGCGAAGTGGACTTCATCCTGGCCGAGGATACGCGCACCACGTCGTTCCTGCTCCGCCACCTCGGCATCGAAAAGAAACTCCGCTCGCACCATAAGTTCAACGAGCACGCCACCGTGCAGCTCGTCGCCGAGACGATCGCCGCGGGACACGATGCCGCGCTGGTCTCCGACGCCGGGACGCCCGGGATCTCCGATCCGGGTTTTCTGCTCGTGCGCACCTGCATCGAGCAGGGCATCGAGGTCGAGACGCTGCCCGGCGCCACGGCCGCCGTTCCGGCACTGGTGCAGAGCGGATTTCCGTGCGACCGCTTCTGCTTCGAGGGTTTCCTGCCCCAGAAGAAAGGGCGGGCCCGGCATTTGCAGGCGCTCGCCGGGGAGGAGCGGACGATGATCTTCTACGAGTCGCCCTACCGCGTCGTCAGGTGCCTCGAACAGTTCGCCGAGTGTTTCGGGCCCGAGCGGCGGGTCTCCGTCTCGCGCGAGCTGACCAAGAAGTTCGAGCAGACCGTGCGCGGCACGCTGGCCGAGGTGCTGGAGTACTTCCGCACGACAGAACCCAAAGGCGAGTTCGTGATCGTCGTCGCCGGGCGTCCCAAGTCCGGACACCGGGACGAGGAGCAGGAACCGTCGGAAATACAAGATTGAACGATTTATGGAAAGCAGAAAAACGAACGATTCCGGCCGCATGAAACACCCCTTCGGGGCGTGGGCCGACGACCTGCGCGGTTTCTTGCGCGAGCGCTTCAGCCTGGACGAGGACAAGGCCCAGCGCGACGAGGTGGTCGCCTCCATTTCGAAGGGCGTCGAGTTCCGCGGCGTCAACCTGTGGGTGCTGATCTTCGCCACGATGATCGCTTCGCTGGGTCTGAATGTCGACTCGGCCGCCGTCATTATCGGCGCCATGCTCGTCTCGCCCATCATGGGGCCCATCATGGGCGTCGGCCTCTCGTTGGGCATCAACGACTTCGACCTGCTGAAGAAGTCGCTGCGCAACCTGACCTTCATGTTCATCGTCGCCATCGTCGCTTCGACCCTCTACTTCTTCCTTTCGCCCCTCTCGTCCAACAGCAGCGAGCTGCTGGCCCGCACGACGCCCACGACCTACGACGTGTTGATCGCCCTGTTCGGCGGTCTGGCCGGCATGGTGGCGCAGACGCGGCAGGACCGCACCTCGACCGTCATTCCCGGCGTTGCCATCGCCACGGCCCTCATGCCGCCCCTCTGCACGGCCGGCTTCGGCATCGCTACCGGGCAGCTGCGCTTCTTCCTCGGAGCGTTCTACCTCTTCTTTATCAATTCGGTCTTCATCGCGCTGGCCACCTACGCCGTCGTGCGCTTCCTGAAATACCCGAAGAAGTCATTCATCGACCCGGCCCGCGAGCGCAGCGTGAAGCGTTACATGCTCTTCATCACGTTGATTACGTTCGTGCCCAGCGTCTTCGTCGGCTTCCGCATGGTGCGGGTATCGGTCTTCGAGGCCGTCGCCGACAAGTACGTGAACCAGGTCTTCCAGTTTCCCCATACGCGGGTCATCGAGGCCAGCCGGACTTACGCCCACCGGGGCGAACCGTCGCGCATCGAGCTGCTGCTGGTCGGCGAGCCTCTGGGCGACGCGACGATCGAGAACGCCCGGGCCCAGCTGGAGAGCTTCGGCCTCAAGCACACCGAGCTCATCGTGCGGCAGGCCGCTTCGACGGACAAGGTCGACGTCGCCTCCCTGCAGCAGAGCTATGCCGAGCTGCTCGACGAGAAGAACCGGCGGATCGAGCAGATGAATGAGCAGCTCGCCCGCTACCGGGTTACCAACGTCGAGGTCGAGGACATCTCGCGCGAGGTGGGCACCATGATGCCCCATATCGCGGCGATCTCGCTGACCAAAGGCATCACGTTCGAGGCCGACGGTACGCCGCGCGACACGACGCTCGTCTGCGTCGTTACCCCCTCCGATCCGAATACGCCGATCGACGGCGAAACCCTGTCGCGGTGGCTGCGCATCCGGACCAAAGTCGAGAACGTCAAACTCTTCGTCGAACCCTGACGGCCGTATGGAAGCTCCCAAGCTGACTCGCTGGCAGCGCATCCGGCTCGAACTGCTGTGGGGCAGCATGCGGCTCTTCGCCCTGCTGCCTTACTGGTTCAAGTATTACGTCGTCGGCAGCTTCCTCTTCGTCGTGCTCGGCTATCTCGTGCGCTACCGCTCGAAGGTCGTATGGACCAACCTGCGCCGGTCGTTCCCCGAGAAGAGCGAACGCGAGCTGCGCACGATCCGGCGGAAGTTCTATCGGACGCTGGCCGAGATCTTCGTCGATACGGTCGACCTGGCTCACTGCACCGAGCGGAAAGCGCGCCGCATGCTGGTCATCGAGGGCCTCGACGAGCATCGCGAGCGGGTCCGCGGCCGCGACTGGATCGCCATGCTGGCCCACTTCGGGTGCTGGGAATACTGTTCTTTTTGGGGGCTCTACGAGCCGGCGCAGAAGGTCGTGGCGGTCTACCACCCGCTGCATGATCCCGTCATGGAGTGCCTCTACCTGCGGCTCCGCAATTCGCCCTACGCCACGACCGTCGCCATGAAGGAGTGCGTGCGTTTCTACCTCCGCCACCGCGAAACGGGCTTCGAGGGCAAGCGCCTGGGGCTGGGGCTGATCGCCGATCAGAATCCTCCGCGCCGCCCCAACAGCCATTGGTTCTCGTTCCTGAACCAGGACACGATCTTCTTCGACGGCGGCGAGAAGCTGGCCCTCAAGTTCCGCCTGCCCGTCTACTTCTCGCGCATGGAGCGGCTGGGGCGGGGTCGCTATCGCCTGTCGTTCGAACTGCTCTACGACGGTGTCGAGGAGGTCGCCGAGAACGAGATCACGGAGCGTTACGTGCGGCATCTGGAGGCGATGATCCGCGAGCGGCCCGAACTTTGGATGTGGTCGCACCGCCGTTGGAAGCATAAGCGTTGATCGAAGTGTCCCTCATCAAGATCGTCATACTCAACTGGAACGGCGTCGCCCACCTGCGGCGTTATCTGCCGGGTGTCGTCGCCGCGGCACCGGAGAGCGTCGGCGTGGTCGTCGCCGACAACGGGTCGTCGGACGACTCGGTGGAGGTCTTGCGGCGCGACTTCCCCTCGGTTGAGGTCCTGACCCTCGACCGCAACTACGGCTTCGCCGGGGGCTATAACCGGGCGCTGCGGCAGATCGAGGCCGATTACTACGTCTTGCTCAATTCCGATGTCGATACGCCTGCCGGGTGGCTCGAACCGCTGATCGCGGCGCTCGACCGCAATCCCGACGTCGCGGCCGTCGCTCCCAAACTCCTCTCCGACACCGACCGGACTCGGTTCGAGTATGCGGGCGCCGCGGGCGGTTACATCGATTACTTGGGTTATCCCTTTTGCCGGGGCCGCATGCTGCGCACCGTCGAATGCGACCGGGGGCAGTACGACGACGCGCGCGACGTCTTTTGGGTCAGCGGCGCGGCGTTCTGCTGCCGGGCCCGGGTCTTCCGCGAGCTGGGAGGCTTCGACGACGACTTCTTCGCCCACATGGAGGAGATCGACCTCTGCTGGCGCATGCGGCTGGCTGGCTGGCGGGTGCGGATCGTGCCGCAGAGCGTCGTCCACCACCTCGGGGGCGGCACCTTGCCCGCCGACTCGCCCCGGAAAGTCTACTACAACCACCGCAACAACCTCGCGATGCTCTGCAAGTGCGCTGCGCCGCTTCAGCGGGCCGTCGTGGCCCTCGTGCGGCCGGGGCTCGATCTGCTGGCCGCCGTCTCCTATTTGCTGCAGGGCCGGGTCGGCAGCTTCTGCGCCGTCTTCCGGGCGTGGCGCGATTTCCTGCGGTGGCATCCCGCCTTGAGGCGCAAGCGCCGCATCGTTCGGGCCATGCGGGTTCCGCAGGCCCGCCTGCCGATCTATCGGGGGTCGCTTTTGCTGCGCTACCTGCTCGGCCGCCGGACGTTCGGCACGATGATGGAATAAAAAACGGCCGCCCTTTCGAGGCGGCCGTTCGTTCGTCTGTGTCGGCTTCCTACTTGTTGATCTTCGCCCACGAATCCTTGAGCGTTACCGTGCGGTTGAAGACCGGATGTTCGGGCGTCGAATCGGTGTCGGGGCAGAAGTAGCCCACGCGCTCGAACTGCACGGCCTGACCGACCGGAATGTCGCGCAGCGACGGCTCCAGGTAGCCCGTTACCTTGACCATCGACTCGGGGTTGAGGTTGTCCTCCCACGTCTGTCCCTCCTCCACGTCGTCCGGATTCTCTTTCGTGAAGAGCGGGTTGAAGAGGCGCACCTCGGCTTCGACGGCATCCCGGACCGAAACCCAGTGGATCACGCCCTTGACGCGGCGGCCGTCGCTCGACGAGCCGTCGCCCGACATCGGGTCGTACGTGCAGCGCAACTCCACGATGTTGCCCGCGGCATCCTTGACGACCTCCTCGCACTTGATGAGGTACGCATAGCGCAGGCGCACTTCGCCGCCGGGCTGCAGGCGGAAGAACTTCTTGGGCGGATTCTCCATGAAGTCGTCGCGCTCGATGTAGATTTCGCGCGAGAAAGGCACCTTGCGCGTGCCGGCCGCTTCGTTTTCGGGGTTGTTCACCGCGTCGAAAAGCTCGGTCTTGCCCTCCTCGTAGTTGGTGATGACCACCTTGAGCGGGTTCAGCACCGCCATGCGGCGCTCGG
>CAZIUJ010000077.1:0-6753 GCA_964542345.1 uncultured Alistipes sp. | reverse complement strand
CCAGTAGAGGGCCGGCTTCTTGGCGAACTGCACGGCCAGCTTCTCCTCCAGATTCTGGTAGACCGGCGACTTGGCCTCGCCGTTGGGCATGATCGCGGCTGAGAAGAGACCCACGTAGTCGAACATGTCGGGGTACTGCTTGGAAATGTGCATCGAGTGGAAACCGCCCATCGACAGGCCGCCGATGGCCCGGGCGTGCTTGCTGCGCACCGTGCGATAGGTCGCGTCGACGAACTTCACCACGTCGGGGAAAGCCTCCTCGAACGAACCCTCCATCGTCCTGGGAAGCTGCATCGAGGGCGCCGCATAGCCCAGCGACGATTCGCCCGGCGCGGCCTGCAGGTCGGCATTGCCGTTGGTCATCACCACGATCATCGGCCGAGCCTTGCCCTGTGCGACGAGGTTGTCGAGAATCTGCGCCGCCCGACCCAGCTCGCTCCAGGCGTTCTCGTCGCCGCCCATGCCGTGCAGCAGGTAGAAGACGGGATAGCGCTTGCCGCTCTTTTCATATCCGGCCGGCGTGTAGACCGTCAGCCGGCGCGTCGTCCCCAGCGTCGGGCTCTCGTACCACACTTTCGAGACCGTACCGTGGGGCACGTCGTTGATCCTGTAGAGGTCGGCACGGCCGCCGCCGATGAGGAAAACGTTCGTAACGCTCGCCACGTCGCGGATCATGTAGACGTTGCTCGGGTCGTTGATTCTCAGGCCGTCGACCAGGAACGTATAGCTGTAGAGCTCCGGAGCCAGCGGCTCGGGCGTGGTGAACTCCCAGACACCCTCCTTGCCCTCCGTCAGATCGGCGACGCCGGGAGCATCGAACTCCCCGAAAGGCGTGTTCACCTTCTGCGTGGGCAGGAAGTCGCCCGTAACCTGCACCTTCACGGCTTTCGGAGCCTTGAGCCGGAACGTTACGGTGCAGTCCTCGTGCACCTCGGGCGAAACGATCTGCGAACCGCCCCAAAGCGCCTGCTGCGCGAACGCGCCGGTTCCCGTCAGCAGAGCCGCTGCAAAAATCAAGAATCTTTTCATCTTTCCTAATTGTTTTTTACAGATTTCTTTTCTTTCGGACCGGCTTACTCCTCTTCGGGAGCTTCGTCGGCCGCAATCGTGGCGAAGCGGATATTCACCTCCGAGAGCGTACCCGGCGTGGACGAAAAGTCGGCGTTCATACCGAGCGTCGAGGTGAGCCCGCTGCCGGAGAACGAATAGAGCTTCTCGCCCTCGCCGCTCTCGGCTACCGAAATGGTGATCTGACCGGCGGTGATGAACTGTGCGGTACCCTGCTCGTCGACCGCAAAGGTGCCGCCCGACATGCCGCCCCAGTCATCGGGCAGCTTCCAGCCGTTGGCCATCTGCAAGGGCTCGGAGGCGTTTTCCTGAATCGTGTAGGTGCCGCCGAGCGCGGAGGGCTCCATGTTCTCTCCGTTGATGACGACGAACTGTCCGGCCGGCTTCCCGGCGGGATCGGAGACGACGAACATATACTGCATCACACCCGGTACCACGCCCGTTATCTGCCCCATCGCGTCGGTCTCGAAGAGAGGCTGCGACAAGAAGCGGACCGTGTACCCGCTCGGTTCGGGATCGTCCTCGCCGATCTCGAACGACAGGGCGCCCCGGTAGTTGCACTGGAACTCCCGGCCGTCGGCCGTCGCCAAAAGTCCCGAGAAAATATAGATGCCGTTCATCAGGTTGACGTTCAGGTTGCCCGATGCGACGGTCGCCGTGCCGTCGAGCACGGCCGAGAACTCCTTGTCGGCGGCCACCTGGCCGGCCGCTACGTAGGTCGTGGCTTTCAATATCCACTCGGCGCTGCCGATACGCATCTCCAGCACATGGCCTTCGGCATCGCGGAGGGTCAGGGGAAGCGCCTTGATACCCTTGCCCAACTTTTCGGTCGCGTGCTGTTCGGCGGTCGTAAAGTGGTAGCGGGCGATGTCGGCGTACTTGCCGCTCAGGTCGTCGATCGGTTTTTCGCTGCAGGCGGCGAGCCCGGCCAGCAAGGCGATCAGAATGAATCGTATGTTTTTCATGATCTGTTTCGTTTTTGGGGATTCCGTCGGTTTACAGCCACTCTTCGTGCTGCTTCATGTTGGTATTGAGTTCGATCTCCTTGCGCGGAATGGGCAGCAGCCTGTGCTTGGCCTTGAAACCGTAGGTCGGATTGGTCCAGCGGTATTCCACGGCCGTACCCGTAAAGGCAGGAATCTGACGGCCCTGCTCGGCCAGCGCCGTTTCGGCATCGCCCCAGCGGACGAGGTCCTGGAACCGGACGCTCTCCAGACAGAGCTCCAGCCGCTTCTCCTTTTTCACGTCATCGAGCGTTACCGAAGGCAGCGGATCGAGGTGCGCGCGGTCGCGGACGAGGTTGACGTAGGTCCGTGCCTTCTCCGCGTCGCCGCCCAGCACATGGGCCTCGGCGGCCAGCAGCAGCACTTCGGCATAGCGCATCACGCGATAGTTCGTCCACACGAACCACGGCTGCGTGCCCGGAACGACGTTGTCCTCCTGCAGAAGCCGGCTTTTCCAGATGAAATAGCCCTCGTGGCCGACGAGGCTCTGCCCCGGCAGCACCTTGACACCCAGTGCCTCCATCTGCGCGGCCGTGCGCATCGTCCGGTTCAGGCGGTATCCGTTTTCGCCCTCCATCTCCACGAAAGCGTCGTAGAGCGATTTGCGCGGGTTGAAGAAGCCCCACGTGCCGTTTTCGATCGTCCTGGCAATGTCGCCCGTCATCTCCAGCTTGTCGGAACGCCAGCCGTACATCAGATAGAACATCGTGTTGTTCTCGAAATGCGCCCAGCTCATCTGCTCGGGGTCGTTGCGTTTCTGGATTTCGAGCATCGCCTCGCAGCTGTTGTTGTTGGCGGCATGGAGCAGCATGTCGTAGTCGCCCCGGAAGAGGTCGTATTTATGCGTGTCGATCACATCGTCCAGCACGGCGGCCGCCTCCGCATACTTGCCCTGAAAAACATAGGCCTTGCCCAACATGGCCTGGGCGACCTCGCGGGTTACGCGCATGCCCGTCGCGGCATCGTCGGCGCCGCACTTCGAAGGCAGCGCCTCCGAAGCGATGGCTTCGCCGAGGTCCTGCTCGATGAAAGCCCACAGCTGCTCCGGCGTGCTGTTGCCCCTGCGGTATTCGGTCGGAGAGAGCAGATGATCGACTTTGGGCGCCGTTCCGAAGAGCGTTACCAGATCGAAATAGGCCCAGGCCCGGAAGAATTTGGCCTCGGCGACCGTCTGCGTCTTGCCGGGCGTGTCGGGATGCACCTTGTCGATGATGAGGTTCGCCTTATAAACAAGCCCGTACAACCCCGAATAGAGGCCTTGGATGATGCCGTTGTCGGTATCGAACCGATACTCGTTCAGAAACTCCATGTCGGAGTTGTCGCCGCGACCGCCGCCGCCCGCATAGACGTCGTCGGAAAGCAGATTTTTCGCATAGAACCAGTTGGCATAGAGGCCGTCCCATGTGCCGTAGAGCGACGCGAGCGCCTCCAGAGCCTCGTCGTCGGTCCGGTAGAACTCCTCCTGACCGCCCATGTTGCCGTGTTTCGGGATGTCGAGGTAGCTTTCGCAGCCGACCGCGCCCATCCACATCAAGGCCGATAACAAGATATGTTTAGTTTTCATCGTTTCTGTAATTAAGATTCATTTTTCATGCGGCTCTTCCCGCCTTCGGCAAAGCCCGCGCGAACCGGACTTCGCACCCGGCCGGTCGAAAAGGCCGGTTAAAATTCGACGTTGAGACCGAAGACGACTTTTTTCGAACCCGGATAGGAGCCCTTGTCGATGCCCATGCCCGAGGTGGCGTTCGTCGCGGATTCGGGGTCGAATCCGGGATATTTCGAGAACGTTACGAAGTCGTCGAGCGAAACATATACGCGCAGATTCTGGATGAACGCTTTCTTCGTCCACAGCTTCGGGAAGGTGTAACCCAGCTGGATCTGCTTGATTTTGAAGAACGAACCGTCGTAGACCATCGCGTCGGAGAACTGGTATTTGTCCATGTTGGCCGCATTGGCGCGCGGCACCGTACCCGAGGTGTTCTGTTCCGTCCAGCGGTTGTCGTAGAAGACTTTCTTCAGCTTGTTCGAAGCCTGCCGGTCGAACTTGTTGATGCAGTTGAAGATGTCGTTGCCCTGCGAACCGGTGCCGAAAACGGTGAGGTCCAGTCCTTTCCACGAAGCCGTCAGCGTGATGCCGTAGGTGAAGTCGGGAATGGCGTCGCCGATACAGGTCAGGTCGCCGTCGCTCACGTCGCCGCTGCCGTCGAGGTCCTCGAACGTGGGATCGCCCGTCGCGGGGTCTACGCCCGCAAACTTGTAGCCGCGGAAATAATAGATCGGATAGCCCTTCTCGAAGTAGGTGATGGGCGTATTGTGGAAAGTCGTACCCGTCAGCCGCACCAGCGAAGGATCGAGGTAGGTTACTTTGTTCTTCAGGGTGGCGATGTTGCCGCGCACCGAGTAGGCGAAATCGCCGACGCGGTCGCGCCAGCCCAGCTCGACTTCCCAGCCGCGGTTGCTGACATTACCGGCATTGATGGGCGAAACCGTGCCGCCGACGATCAGCGAAGGCGTGGTGCCGCCGACCAGCAGGTCTTTGGTTTTCTTGTCATACCAGTCGACGCTGAAAGTCAGCCGGTCGTTGAAGAAGCGGGCGTCCAGACCGATGTCGACCTGCTCGGAAGTCTCCCACTTCAGCTCGGGATTGCCCATCGAGCTGGGCGCGGAGCCCTGCGTATAGTTGTTGCCCGGCACGAACGGATAGAGACGGTCCAGCGCCATGTCGGTGCTGTAGCTATAGCCGCTCAGGGCGGCGAGGCTGCCGTTCTGACCCCAGCTTGCGCGGAGCTTCAGGCTCGATACGTACCGGCGGGCCGGCTCGAAGAACGACTCCTCCGAGATGGTCCAGCCGGCCGAAACGGCAGGGAAGTAGCCCCAGCGGTTCGTGGCGGGAAGCTGTGCGAGGTCGGCGGCATCGGCGCGCAGCGAAGCCTGAATCATGTAGCGGCCCGCGAATTCGTAGCCCACGCGGCCGAAATAGGAAAGTTTCGCCGATTCGGTCTCCTCGCCGCTGACGCTCTTGGTTGCCGAAGCGCTGGCGTAGTTGAGGTACCAGAAAAGCGGATCGTTCTTCTTCAGCGCATTCTCTCCGTTGCCGGAAAGATTGCCGTTGACATAGTTGTAGGAGGATTTCTGGAACGACATACCGATCATGGCCGAAACGGTGTGGCGGCCGAACGTGCGCATGTAGTTGGCGAAGTTCTCCCACTGATAGTAGATCGAGGTCGACGATCCGGCCGAATAGCCCAAGTAGGGGTTGACTCGTTCGGAATTGTTGTAGCTCGGCAGCGACACCGTAGAGGTCCGCGTGCCCGAAAGGCGGTAGCCGAAACGCGAGGTAACGGTCAGCCCTTTCACGGGCTTGAAGTCGCCGTAGAGCGATCCCGTGATGTTGAACCCGCCGCTCTTGCCGACGTTGTTGTCGCGCATGATCAGCGGCTGTCCGAATTCGCCCGTAAAGAACGGTGAGACGGAGTAGTAGTTGCCTTTGGCATCCTTGAGCAGCGGCTGGCCGCTGTTCAGGGCCGAGAGCATGTTCACCGGCAGCTGATCGGGAGCGTAGACATCCGGCGTGAGGGGATCCATCAGCAGCACCGACGCCAGCAGGCTGCCGTACTCGTCGGCTTCGGCCACCGTGCGGGTGTCGTACTTCTCGATCTGGTTGGTCGAACCGACCTTCAGCCACGGCTTGATCTCGTATTCACCGTTGACGGTTGCCGTCAGTCGCTTATAGGTATCGGCTTTGCCCTTGATGATACCGTCGTTGTCGAGATACGAGAGCGAAAGGTAGTAGTTGCCGCGGTCGTTGCCGTTGGTGAAGGCGATGTTGTGCTTCTGCATCGTGCTCGTCTCGAACGTTACGTCGGTCCACGACGTGTTGGTTACGCCGTCCCAGTTGCTCAGCAGCAGCTCGCGCGAAAGAATCTTCCCCTCGGTCATGTAGTCGATATACTGCTCGGAGTTGAGCATCTTCGGAATGCGGGCCAGCGACTGCCACGTGTACTGGAAGTCGTAGGTCAGCTTGCCCCGGCCGGCCGATCCTTTCTTGGTCGTGATCAGCACCACGCCGTTGCCGGCTTCGGCGCCGTAGATGGCGGCCGAAGCCGCATCCTTGAGCACCTCCATCGATGCGATGTCGTTGGGATCGATGCCGCTGACGTCGCTCAGCCGGATGCCGTCGACCACATAGAGCGGATTGGACGAAACGTTCGACGAGAAGCCGCGCACGCGCACCGTGGGCGAAGCTCCCGGCGCCGACGAGGCCTGAATGACCTGCACGCCCGCTGTCTTGCCCTGCAGGGCCGACTGGGCGTTGGTGATGGTGCGGTTCTGCATGTCCTCGGCTTTCACCTGGGAGATCGCGCCCGTAACCGAGCTCTTTTTCTGCACGCCGTAGCCGACGACCACCACTTCGTCCACGGCCTGGGAATCTTCGTGCAGCACGGCATCGACCACGCTGCCCACGACGGCGATCTGCTGCGGCACGTAGCCCAAATAGGAGAACTCCAGGGTCGCGCCCGGCGCCACGGTCAGGACATACTGGCCGTTCACGTCGGTTACGGTACCGTTGATCGTGCCTTTCTCGATCACGTTCACGCCGATCATCGGGTTGTGCTGATCGTCGTGCACCGTACCTGAAACCTTAGCGGGTCCTTGCGCCGAGACCCTCGGCAGGAACCCC
>CAZIUJ010000076.1:0-6757 GCA_964542345.1 uncultured Alistipes sp. | reverse complement strand
CCCCGTGCCTTTGCCGTGGAGGATCGTTACCGACCCCACGCCGACCATCAGGGCGTCGTCGATGAACTGCTGCACGGCGTCGAGCGCTTCCGAGGCCCGCATGCCGCGCACGTCGATGTGGTCGCGGAACGCAAGTTTGCGGGCCGCGATGTCGACCGAGACCACGGTCCGCGCCGTCGCGGGGCGCGTCGCCTCCCGGTATTCGTTGTTCGAGACCACCGTCAGCTGCTCCCGGTCGACGGTCGTCAGGATCTGGCCGAAAGCCACCTGCACCCGGCGGCCCTTCACCGCGCGGACTTCGCCGACGATCTCCTGCCCCGTCATGCGGACTTTCGAGCCGACTTCCGCTTCGCGGCGCTTCGGCGGCTCGGGGGCCTGTCCGGCCGCCCGTTCGCCTTGTTGCGCACGGCGTTCGGCCCGGCGTTGGCGGCGGCGTTCGATGCGTTCGATTTCGCGCGCCACTTCGGCATCGCGTTCCGCCGCATCGGCCCGTTCAGCTTCGGCCCGGAAGTCGTCCAGCTCCTTGCGGGCCAGGCGCGTCAGCTCCTTTTCGGCTTGCGCTTCGCGGATCGTGCGGATCGTATGTTCGATCTGCCGGTTCGCTTCGGCAATAAGCTGCTGGGCTTCCTGCTTGGCTTTTTTCAGGATTTCCTGCCGCTCGGCCCGGATCTTCGAGAGCTGCTCGGCATAGGTCTGCTCCAGCTCCTCCACCTTGCGGTCGGTCAGGCGGATGCGGTCGCGCTTCTGCTCCCAGTAATGTTTGTCGCGCGCAATTTCGCGCAGCTGCTTTTCCAGGTTGATATGTTCCGACCCCGCTTTTTCCGACGCCGCTCGGATGATCTCTTCCGGCAGGCCGATCTTGCGGGCGATCTCCACGGCGAACGAGCTGCCGGGCTTGCCCGTTTCGAGGCGGAACAGGGGGCGGATATTTTGCACGTCGAACATCATCGCTCCGTTGGCGATGCCTTCGGTGCTGGCGGCGTAGTACTTGATGTTGGCGTAGTGCGTGGTGATCACCCCGTAGCAGCCTCGCTCCAGGAGCCGTTCCAGGATCGCTTCGGCAATGGCTCCGCCGATCGTGGGTTCCGTGCCCGAACCGAATTCGTCGATCAGCACCAGCGTGCGGTCCGACGCCCCGGCAAGCATGTTTTTCATGTTCATAAGGTGCGACGAGTAGGTCGACAGGTCGTTGTCGATCGATTGTTCGTCGCCGATGTCGATGCAGATCGAGCGGAAGACCGGCAGCTCGGAGATCGCCGACGCCGGCACCGGGAATCCGCACTGGAACATGTATTGCACGATGCCCGCGGTCTTGAGACACACCGACTTGCCGCCGGCATTGGGGCCCGAAATCACCAGGATGCGCTTGTGCTTGTCCAACTGCATCGACAGGGGCACGATTTCGCGGCCTTGCGCCCGCAGGGTCTGTTGCAGCAGGGGATGGCGCGCTTCTTTGAGCACCAGCCGGTCGTCCGTCGAGACGATCGGCTTCGCGCAGCCGTTCTCCGAGGCCCAGCGGCCTTTGGCGCGCAGCAGGTCGATTTCGGCCAGATAGTCGCCCGAGGCGGCGATCCGTTCGGCTTCGGGCCGCACCGACTCGGTGAACTCCGTCAGGATGCGCACGATCTCGCGCCGCTCGGCGTACTCCAGTTCGCGCAGTTCGTTGTTGAGCTCCACCACTTCCACCGGTTCGACATAGAACGTGCGGCCCGTGGCCGACTCATCATGGATGAAGCCGTCGAGCTTGCGTTTGTTGGCCGCCGACACCGGAATCACGGTCTTGCCGTCGCGTACCGACAACTGGGCGTCGGCTTCGACGATGCCGGCGCTCTTAGCCGCCGCCAGCACCTGCTGCAGCCGCTTGGCCGCCTGTCCCTCGCGTTCGCGGATCGCCCGCCGGATTTCGGCAAGCGCAGGCGAGGCCGTATCCCGCACCTCGCCGAAGCGGTCGACCAGCGCATCGATGCGCTGCACGATCTGAGGGAACGCCTCGACGCCCCGCGTGCGGGCGTGGAGCGTCGGATAGTCGCGTTCGCGGCCCTCGATGAAAGCCGCCACTTCGCCCACCGTGGCCAGCGCCCGGCGCAGGGTTACGACTTCCTCCACATCAAGGAAAGCACCCTCGACGCGCAGCTTGGCCACGATGTGGTCCGTATCGGGATAGTCGCCCCCCGGGAAGTCGGGTTCCATCTCTAACAGGAGGCGCATTTCGTCGGCCAGCGACAACCGCCGCTCGATCTCCGGCACCGAGGTCGTGAACGTCTCGCCGGCCAGCAGTTCGCGCGCCGCCCGCATGGTGCAAAGCGCCGCGACCTGCCCGCGGAGGCGGTCGAAACCGATCTTCTGCTCGAATGTCGGGGGATAGATCATCGCTTACTCCGCCCGTTCGGCGGCCTTGAGCGAATCGCGCTGCGCTTTCGCCGCGGCCTTCGCCGCCCGGCGCTCGGCCCGCTCCTTCATCTTCTCGGGATCGCGCCCGAAGAGCGACAGGTGGACATAACGCGCCGGATAGGCTTTCAGGTCGGCCAGCAGCGCCGACAGGTTGCCGGAGGCCACGGTCAGCGAATCGTAGAGCGCCGGATCGTTCACAAGGCGTCCCAGCGTGCCCTCGCCGCCGTCGATCTTCCGCATCAGGCCGTCGAGCGTCGAGACGGTCTCGGAGAGCTTCCGGGCGAACTCCTGTTCGTCGAGGGTCAGGGCCATGCGGTTCAGGCTGCCGACCAGGCTGTCGATGCGCCCGGCGTTGGCGCCCAGCGCCCCCGAAAATTCGGCCAGGTTCTCGACTGCCGATTCGAGGTTGCGCTTCTCGGCGGCCAGCAGGTCGTCCAGGTTGCCCGACAGCGAGCGGAAGTTGGCGAGCGTGCCCGAAACAGCGGATTCGTTGGTCTCCAGCAGGAGGCTCACGTTGTTCAGCGTCCGCGACAGGTCGGCGGCGATCTGCGAGATTTTCTGCTTGACGAAGTCGAGCTCCGAGCCGGCCATGTCCATCAGGTCGCGGTCGCGGCCCGAGCGGATCGTGTCGCCCGGTTCGAGATAGGCGGCGTCCTTGCCGAAGACGATCTCGATCGCTTTCGAGCCCATCAGGGAGCTGCTGACGATCTTGGCTTCGGAGTCGCGCGGGATGCGGTAGCCGCGCTTGACGGTGAGCTGCAACACGACCTGCTCGTTCCGCGCAGGGTCGAACGCGATGGCCGACACCGTGCCGATCTTCACGCCCCGGACCAGAATCGGCGCCGCGGTCTGCACGCCTCCCACCTGGTCGTAGCAGGCATAGTATTCCGCATTGCGGCCGAAGATGTCGAATCCTTTCAGAAACCGGATGCCGGCCCAGGCCGCTCCGATCATCAGCACGGCGAAGAGGCCGATTTTCGCTTCTCTTTTCATATCGGTGTGTTCGTTATTTGGCTATTTTGTCGCCCCGGCAGCGCACGACGAACGCCTCGGGGAAGGTCTTGCGCACCTCGGCAAGGCGGCGCTGGGCTTCGGCCCGGCTGTCGCTCGCATAGACGCCGTACTTGTAGCGGAAAGCTCCTTCGGCGGTGTACTCGCGGACTTTGCCGCCGTACTCCTTGAACTCCGGGGAGTCGAGCGCCACCTTGTTGCGGCTCGACAGAATCTGAATCGCAAAATGCACGCCCTGCTTCTTCGCCGGCGCCGTCGGCGCGGGGCTCTCCGCCGGTTTCTCGGCAGGGGGCGCCGGCGCCGGCTTCTCGACGACGGGTTCGGGGGGCTCCTCCGTGCGGCGCATCTCCAGCAGGTAGGCCGAATAGTCTTTCACCGCGTTGAAGAGGGCCCGGGCGATTTCGTCCTGTCCCTTTTCCGACTTGAGGTAGGCGGCCTCCTGCGGGTTGGAGAGGAAGCCGATTTCGGTCAGCACGCCCGGCATGTCGGTGGCGTAGAGCACCCGCAGCAGCTGGGGCTTGATCTTCCGCACGCGCCGCCCCGTCTTGGCGTAGCGCTCCTGGATGCAGCGGGCGATCGCCATACTGTACTGGCCGTAGGTGAACTGCAGGTTCTGGAGGTAGGCCCGCACGATGGCCGCCGTCCGTTCGTCGGACATGTCGATCAGGTCGTCGCGGTTGTTTTCGTAGAGCGCCTCTTCGTTGTAACGCTGCTCTTTGGGGGTTTCGCCCATGACCAGCGTCTCGACGCCCCGCGCCGACGCATCGTCGGCCGCGTTGACATGGATCGAGATGAAAAGGTCGCCGCCGGCCTTGTTGGCGACGTCGGCCCGGGCCTGCAGGTCGTCGATCTTCGACGCCGCGAGCGCCTTGTCGCTCTTGCGCGTATAGACGACTTTCACCCCCGGCATCCCCTCTTCGATGAGCTTGCCGAGCTTCAGGGCCACGCGGAGCGTGAGGGTCTTCTCGTAGGTGCCGAAATAGTGGGCCCCGGGATCGTCGCCGCCGTGTCCCGCGTCGATGACCACGACCTGCACGCCGTGGGCAATAGACTGGGCCGTCGCAACGTTCGTACAAAAGGTCGCGATCCAGAGGAACCCTATCATGAATATTCGCATGCGCATATTTTCTGCATCTCCGGCAAAAAGCGGACAGACCCGATACCCCGCCCCGGCCATGCACAAATAAATTTGGCATTGTCCCCGGCTTTTCGTATCTTCGCCGCGCACGGAAAACGGCGCAGGAGCATCCTGCAGCCCCGATCCGGGCGGTTTTGCCGACTTGTCGGCAAAGGTACGGATTTTTTTTGAGATTTTGGACTTTTCGAGGATAAAATATCTCCTGTCGGCAGCCGTCGTCATCGTCTTCGCACAGGCGGTCGTCGGCTCCGCCGCACCCTCGCCTGCCGGTTCGCTGCGCGCCGACGACTCGCTCGCCGTCGCGCAGCCCGACAGCGCCGTCGTGCGTGCCCTCGAAGGCCGGCTTACCGACCCCGCACCTGCCCGGCCAAGAGACGTCCGCCGGGCCGCCCGCGAAGCATCCCGCCGCGAAGCGGTCGACGCCTTGCCGCCGCAGCCGCGCGACACCCTCGTCGCGCAGCCCGAAGCGCTCGCCGAAGAGAGGAGCGACACCGTGCGGCAGCCCCGCGCGGCCCAGCCGTTCCTCGAAGACCCCATTTCGGGGCAGAACTCCGACTCGCTGGTCTACGACGTGCGCAACAAGATGATCTACATCTACAACCAGGGCGACGTCAGCTACCAGAACAGCAACCTCAAGGCCGACTACATGCGGATCGACATGGACACCAAGCTGATCTACGCCTACGGCAAGCCCGACACGCTCGACGGGAAACCCGTCATCACCAAGCCCGAATTTTCCGAGGGATCGGCTTCCTACCAGATGGACACGATCACCTACAACCTCTCGTCGAAGAAAGCCAAGATCAAGGGCGTGGCGACCCAGCAGGGCGACGGTTGGCTGGTGGGCGGCAGCGTGAAGAAGATGGCCGACAACACGGTCAACATCCAGGGCGGCAAGTACACCACCTGCGACCATACCGACCACCCGCACTTCTACTTAGCGATGACCAAGGCCAAAGTCATCCCCGGCAAGAAAGTCGTAACGGGCCCGGCTTACCTGGTCATGGAGGACGTGCCGATCTACTTCCTCGGCATCCCCGAGGGCTTCTTCCCCATCAACATGGGCCCCAAGTCGGGCCTCCTGATGCCCACCTACGGCGAGGAGTACACCAAAGGCTTCTTCCTGCGCGGACTGGGTTACTATTTCACTTTGGGCGACTACGCCGACCTGGCGGTCCGGGGCGGCATCTATACGTTGGGCTCATGGGAGGCGTCGGCCACTTCGCGCTACATCAAGCGTTACAAGTACAGCGGCAACTTCGACATGCAGTACTCCAACGTCCGCGTGGGCAGCAAGGGCGATGCCGACTACCTCAAGCAGAACAACTTCCAGATCAGGTGGACCCACTCGCAGGACCCGAAGGCCAACCCCGGGTCGACTTTCGCCGCATCGGTCAACTTCGCCACGAGCGGCTACAGCCGTTATTCGGCAACCAGCCTCAACGACATGCTCTCGACTCAGACCAACTCGACGATCTCCTACTCGAAGAACTGGGCCGGCACGCCTTTCTCGCTTTCGGCCAACATGGCCGTCTCGCAGAACTCGCAGAGCCGAACCCTCTCGGTTACGTTGCCGACGGTCGTCTTCAACGTCTCGCGCATCTATCCGTTCAAGCGCAAGGAGCGGCAGGGCAAGGAGCGTTGGTACGAGAAGATTTCGATGCAGTATACGGGTAAGATGACCAACTCGGTTACGGCCAAAGAGAGCGAGATTTTCACCAAGGAGACCCTCGAAAACATGAAGAACGGCATCGAGCACACGATTCCCGTCTCGGCGTCGTTCAACCTCTTCAACTACATCAATGTCTCGCCGTCGGTCAACTACTCCGAAAAGTGGTTCTTCAAGCGCGTGATGCTCGACTGGAACCCCGTAACGAACCAAACCGACACCACCCGCCAGTACGGCTTCTACCGCCTCTACAACTACAGCGCGAGCGTCTCGGCGTCGACGACCGTCTACGGCATGTACGACTTCACGAAGAAGAGCCGCAGCCGCAAGCTCCAGGCGATCCGCCACACGCTCACTCCGTCCGTCGGCTTCTCCTACGCCCCCGACTTCGGCAACCAGAAATACGGCTACTACCGCACACGGCAGACCGACTCCACGGGCCGCTTCACCACCTACTCGCCTTATTCGGGCAACGCCTACTCCGTCCCCTCGTCGGGCCGGGCCATGTCGCTGAGCTTCTCGCTTTCGCAGAACCTCGAAATGAAGGT
>CAZIUJ010000075.1:0-6867 GCA_964542345.1 uncultured Alistipes sp. | reverse complement strand
GTCGCTTCGAGCAGGGCTTCGACGGCTTTCCGCGAACGTTCGCTGCGCTGCGCCAGCGTACCCCAGCATACGGCGTCGGCCCGTGCGGCGAGCGCGAGCGCTCCGGCATCGGCGGTCAGGGCGTCCCAGGCCACGTTTTCGACGATGTCGTATCGGGGAATACCCTCGCCCGAGAGCTGCACGTCGACCCGTCCGGTCGGCCGCGCGTTGCGCTGTACGTATTCTAAGTCGAGCCCCGTCCGGGACAGGCGGTCGAGCGCCTCCCGCCCGAGGTCGTCGTCGCCGACGGCACTCACCGGATAGCCTTTGGCGCCGAGTTTGCCGCACCAGTAGGCGAAGTTGACCGGCGCACCCCCGAGCTGTTTGCCCGAGGGCAGCATGTCCCACACGAGTTCGCCGATTCCCATGATTTCGGGTCGGGTTTTCATAGCGTCTGTTTTTCGAGATCGACAATCACTTTCATGCACCGCTCCTTGTTGGCAGCGATGAACTTGTAGGCCTCGTCGTACTCGGCGAATGCGAAGCGGTTCGTCACGAGCGGCTCGAGGCGGATGCTCCCCGCAGCGATTTTCTCCACGGCGTCGAGGTAGTCTTCGTGTCGATACATCATCGTTCCGACGAGCGTGAGTTCATGCTCGCCCAAGTGGAACATGCTCAACGCCGGATCCTTGGCGAAGACCGCCACGATGACGATCGTGCTCCCTTTCTCGATGCACTCCATAAGCGAGCGCACCGACGACTCGACGCCGGCCACCTCGAATCCCACCTGGAATCCCTCGCCGCCGAAGACCGTCTCCGCAGCCTCTTTCAGGGACATGCGGGCTACGTTGAGCGTGTCGGCAATGCCGCATCGGCGAGCCACCTCCAACCGATAGTCGCTCACATCGGTGATGAGCACCCGACGGGCTCCGACGGCCTGTGCGAACTGCGCCACGAGGTTGCCGATGGCCCCGGCGCCCGAGACGACGACGTTCTTGCCCGCAAGGTCGCCCGCCCGCGATACGGCGTGGGCTCCCACGGCCGCGGGTTCGATCATCGCACCGTATTCGAGCGAGAAGCTGTCGGGCAGTCTGACGAGCCGCTCCTCCGGGACGATGAAGTAGTCCTGCGCCGCTCCGTCGGCCTGGAACGCCTGCACACGGAGGTGTTCGCAGACGTTGTACTGTCCGCGCCGGCAGGGGTTGCACTCGCCGCAGACCAGCTGCGGCCGCGCCGTCACCTTGTCTCCGACCCGGCACTTCGTCACCGCGCTGCCCACGGCCGTCACGATGCCGGCATACTCGTGCCCCTGTACCACCGGATAGAACGTGGCCGGGTGCTGGCCGTGGTAGGAGTGGATTTCGCTGCCGCAGATGCCGATCTTGCGGACATGGATGAGTATGTCGCGTTCACCCAGCTGTGCTGCGGTGAGGTCCGGCACTTCACGGAACTCGATCCGTTCCGGGGCCGTAAGTACTGCTTGTCTCATATCGTTTGCGTATTCGTTTCGGAGTTGTTCCCGGGTTTGCCGCTCAGGCATACCGCCAGACTGATCGCCACACTGATCGGGCACCACCAGGGCCAGGCGAGATAGATCACATGTCCGAAGAGGTATTCCGTGACGGGTCCGAAGATGTAGGGCTGCAGGAAGAGCACGACGAGCAGACCGACGACCAACGCCGCGACGACGCTGCGGGTATTGCCGCGCCGAGTGAAGAGGGCCGTGATGAAGACGCCCATCATTCCCGCGTAGGAGAAGCACATGACGCTGGTGGCGAAATCCACCAAGTTGAGTCCGCTCGTCTGCTGCATGACGGCCGTGACAACGGCGAAGAGCGTCAGCAGCACGCCCATGAGCACGACCATCTTGCGCGAAGCGGCCATCTGGTCGACATCGCCGTCGACGGCCTTGCCGCGACTTTGGCAGATGGGCAGATAGAGGTCGGAAACGAAGCTGCTGGCCATGGCGTTGATGGCCGAGTTGAAGCTCGAAAGCGCCGCGGCGAGCAGGCCGACCACCATCACGCCGCGGACGCCTGCGGGGATGCTGCGGCAAATGAACTGCGGGAAGATGTCACGCGCATCGGTGAAGACGCCGTCGGCCATGGCCGCCGCGGGGTCGTTGATGTAGCGCACATAGAGCAGCGAGCCGACCGACAGAAAAATCAACACGATCGGAATGGCCAGCAGCTGCGACCACACGAGCGAGACGCCGGCTTTCTTCACGCTCTTGCAGGTGAGCTGACGCTGGACGAACTCGTGGTCGGTGGAGAACTGGGCCACCTTGAAGAAAGCGTAGGCCCCCAGTGCGCCGATGAGGTTGTAGGGGACATCGAAGCGGAAACGCGGGTCCACGAGCCGGATCTTGCTGCCGGCGATCCAGCCGCTCAGCGAGCCGTCCGCAGCCATGGCGTACTCTGGTTGCGCCGGGGCCTTGACCATGCCGCTGCGCAGCGACTCGACGATCTCGGCGAGCGACATCGTTTCGTGCAGGGCGAAGAAGACGAAGAGCAGCGCTACGATCCCGGAGCCGATGACCAGCATGATCTGCAGGGCATCGATATAGAGCAGCCCCTTGATACCGCCGGCCATGGTGTAGATCGTACTCACGACGCCGAGAATGACGATCGAATACATCAGAAACCGGAAGTGTATCGATCCGAAGATGATGACGCTCACGGCGATCGCCGCGATGAAGAGCCGCGAGCCCGAGGTGAACAGCTGCCCGAGGATGAACATGACGCTCGTGGCCCGCTTGGAAGTCGCGCCGAAGCGGTCGCCGATATAGCCGTAGATGGTGATCGTGTGCGAATTGTAGAGCTTGGGCAGGAACAGCGCCGCGACCACGACGCCTCCGATGACCGCTCCCACGCAACTCATGATGAACGTGAGGTTGGTGTTGAAACCCAGCTCCGGCGAGCCGACGAACGTCCCGGCACTGATCGAGGTGCCCGTCGCGGCGAATACGACTAACCAGGTAGGCATGGACTTGCCGGCGAGGAAGTAGTCCTCGATGTTGCGGTTCTTGGCCGAAAAGGCGAAGCCGATGAAGATCAGTCCTCCGAGGAAGAAGAAAATGATGATCCAGTCGATGATGCTCATATCGTTGTCGTTTTCGTTTCGGGAGGACCGGTCAGCACTCTTCGCTGCGCGCCGCTGTGGTGTCGATCAGCGTGTAGACCTGCATGTAGGGCACGTCGGTGCGGCCGGCACCCTTTTTCAGCAGGGCCTGCAGCCGGTCGAAAGCCTTGTCGTAGATGTCGCGCGGGCGCAGGTCGTCCCGACAGCAGAGCGTGGCCGCCAGTCCGACCGTCTCGCCCATCATCGCCGTGGTGCGCATGACGCGGGTCGTTCCCAGAGCGATGTGGCTGACGGAGATGTCGCGTCCGGCCATGAAAAGGTTGTCGAGGTCTTTCGAGTAGAAGCACCGATAGGGAATCGGATAGAAATCGAGCGGGCGCAGGCATCCGCGCGAGAGCCATGGCTCGCTGAAGCGCCGGCTGTTCTCGGGATCGGGTTCGTGGTTGTCTATGTACCAAGAGGTGCTGACGCAGCCGTCGGGGTAAATAACGAAGTCGACGAGGTCCTGCTCGCGGAGCACGAAGTCGCCCACCAAACGACGACTCTCGCGCTTCCCGGCGACATGCGCCACCCAGCCCAAGTAACTCTTCGCATATTCGTCGCGGAACGACGCATGATTCTTGATGTACGACCAGTTGGAGTAGACCACGTACATGCCGTAGTCGCGGATGCGCTCCGCCTGCGCCATCTGGTCCTCGACCATGCCCACTTCCCAGTACCACTGGCCGCGCCGCACTTTCTGCACGGTCTCTTCGTCGATCGGAAGCCCCCAGTCGATATCGGGGAACGGCCGCGGCGTCTCCGCTTCGAGGCAGTACCACTGTACCGAGGCGCCGAGCGTAATGCCGTCGGCCTCTTCGGGCGCGGAGGGTTCGCCGTAACGACTCTTCGGATCGCGGCCCATGTGCCACTCCGCCCCGGCCAGCACGCCCAGCGCACCGTCGCCGGTGCAGTCGGCGAAGACCTTGCCGCGAATTTCCACCGTGCGGTAGTCGTCCACCTGCGTCGCCACGACGGAGGCGAGGGTACGCGCATCGGTCTTGCGCACCGACGTCACCTTGTACCCGAGGAAAAGCGCGATATTCTCTTCGGCCAGCACGGCGGCGAGCTTCTTGTCGTCTTCGTACACTTCGGCCGGCCGCGCATTGCCTTTGGTCGAGGGGCCGAATTCGTTGAGCAGGTAGCCCAGCGAGGGGTAAGGGCCAATGTTCAGGCGGCCGCCCAGGCCCACCCGTATCTCCGAGGAGTTGTTGCCGCCGAGGACCTTGCGATCCTGGACGAGGGCCACGCGAACGCCGTTACGTGCCGCGGCGATCGCCGCACACATGCCGGCGACACCGCCGCCGGCGACCACGAACTCGAACTCGCCCCCGTCCTCCGGATCGGCAGGCAGGCGCATCAGCCGGTTGCGCAGCGCGAACACCGTCTCCAACGAAGCGTCGGGCCGGTAGTCGGTCGTCGTCAGGAAAAAGGCGTCGCAGCGACCGTCGAAACCGGTCATGTCGTGCAGCGCCAGCGTATGGACGCCCGCAGTCAGCACGATGTCGCCGCCCTCCTGCCAGTGCCACCCGCTCCCCTGGTCGCCGAAAACCGTTTGCACCTCCCGTCCGTCGACCAACACGCGGAAAACGCCCGGCGCAGGCTTGTCCGTCCAGTAGGCCGTCCAGTTGCGCGTGCGCACGAAAAGGCGATAGGTACCGTCGTGCGGCACGGTAAACCGGGTCCGGGCCTCTTCGACCGGCCGGCCGAGTCCGTGGGCGATCAGGCAGCTCGACCCCATCTGTTCCATGAATTGCGGATCGGCGATCCATCCGCCTTTCTCTTCGAAAGCGGAGGCCGCCACATAGACCGAATTGTCGGTATTCGGAAGTGCGATGTCGTTCGTCATAGGTTGTCCGTTCGATGTATTCCGAGGACTAAATTAATCCCAATCCGGCGATATTTCTTCGTTTCGGAGCCTCGAACCGCTATCGCAACCGTTCCCGGTTTCCGCAATCGTTCCCACGCGAAAAGGTTTCGGTCCGGAATTTGGCGAATCGGAATTTTTCGTACCTTTATCATTGCGACGGCCGCATACGGATCGTACGAGAAACTCAGAACGCCTTACGATAACGACGAACCGCGTATGAGATACGTAACCATTAAAGATATCGCCCGCGCCCTCGGGATTTCGAAATCCACGGTATCCCGGGCCTTGTCGTCCGACACCCGGAACGTCAGCGAAGAGACGATCCGCAAAGTGACGGAGGCGGCCGAGAAGATGGGCTACACGAAGAACGAAACGGCCGTCAACCTGCGCAACCGCCGGACCCGCACCATCGGCATCGTGGTTCCCGAAGCGGTCACGTCGTTCTATCTGCAGTTCATGGCCGCCGTGCAGCGGATTCTGCAGCCTTCCGGCTACCGCGTCGTCCTCACGCTCTCGGACGAGAACTTTCTGACCGAACGTTCCAATTTCGAGGTCTTCGGCAACGACCGCGTGGACGGCATCCTCATCAGCTCGTGCCACCACCGCGCCAACTCCGAATTCTTCGACAACTACATCCGCCGCTGCACGCCGATCGTCTTCTTCGACCGCACCATCGGCGACCTGGCATGTTCGAGCGTGCGGAGCGACGATTACCACTCGGCGTTTTTCTTAGTCGAACACCTCGTCTACAACGGCTACCGCAAGATTTTGCACCTGGCGGGCCCCGACTACATCCGCAATTCGGAAGACCGGCTGCGGGCCTACCGCGACGTGCTCAGGAAACACGGCATCGACTACCGTCCCGAATTAGTCGTCGCGGCGGGCATCGACGAAAAGGACGGAGCGGAGGCCATGACCCGGATTCTCGACTCGCACGTCGACTGCAACGCCGTGTTCTGCTTCACCGAATTGCAGGCCTTAGGCGCCAAGCGGGTCCTCCAGGCGCGCAACATCCGTATTCCCGACGACATGGCCATCGCCTGCATGTCGGGCACGAAACTCGCCACGCTCGTCTACCCGGCCATCACAGCGGTCGAACAACCGCTGGACCGAATGGCCGAAGAGGCCGTACGCCTGCTGCTCGCCAAGATCGAAAATCCGCAGGCTCCTCCGGAAAACGTAGTCCTGCCGGCCAACATGGTCATCCGGGCCTCCACCGAGAAGCAGTAGCCGCGTCCGCGCCCCCGAGTCTTTCGCTGTCGGTTCTCCTGCCCGGCGGGCCGTGCCCGTCGTATCTTCCGTCGTATCCGCCCCGCCGACGAGGTTTCCGTTTCGGCCGCGATGGGACCGGAACAGTCCGTCGGGATGTGCCGAACGATCATCCGGAGACGATATATTTGGGCATCGGAATAATTTTCCCTATTTTTGCCCTCCGATGAGCATGCAGTTTACCATACACCGCAAGGACTCCGCATCGCAGGCCCGCGCCGGTCTTTTGGAGACCGACCACGGACCCGTCCTCACTCCCATCTTCATGCCCGTGGGCACCGCCGCCACGGTCAAGGGGCTCTTCCATCGCGACGTGCGCGACGAGGCCCGGGCCCAGATCATCCTGGCCAACACCTACCACCTCTACCTGCGGCCCGGCATGGAGATCATCGAGCGGGCCGGCGGCGTGCACCGCTTCTCCACATGGGAGGGACCCATGCTTACCGACAGCGGCGGCTTCCAGGTCTTTTCGCTGGCCGCATGCCGCAAGCTCAGGGAGGAGGGGTGCCACTTCCGCTCCCATATCGACGGCTCGAAGCACCTTTTCACGCCCGAGAGCGTCATCGACACCGAACGGACGATCGGCGCCGACATCATGATGGCGTTCGACGAGTGTCCGCCGGGCGATG
>CAZIUJ010000074.1:0-7185 GCA_964542345.1 uncultured Alistipes sp. | reverse complement strand
GAGGGTCCGGCCCTCCGCCGGATTCGCACGCAGCTGCCGCCGCATCCCCTCCACGGCGCGGACGACCGAATCCTCGCGCTGCTGCAGGGCCGCTTCCTCCTCCAGGAGCGACATGTAAGTTTCGTTGCGCTCCAAGCCGGCGATGCGCGCCTCGACGGGAGGGCGCTGGGCGCGCAAGCCTGCCGCCGCAAAGAACAGAAAGCCCGCGAAGAGGCCTATCGAGCGAATCATGCGGGTCATCTCCACCATTTGATTAAAAAGAGCTGAATAAGTCCGAAAATCTCCAGACGCCCGAGGAGCATCAGCAGCGAGTCGAAAATCTTGAGTATGCCGGGCAGTCCGGCGTAGGTGCTCATCGAACCGACCTCGCCGAAACCCGGGCCGACGTTGCCCAGCATGGCCACCGAGCTGGTGAACGCGGTCGTCAGGTCGGTGCCGCAAACCGCCGCGAAGACCGTGCCGACGAGGATCAGCATGAAGTAGGCGACGATGAAGGTCATCACCGTATGCAGGAACTCGTTCTCCTGCACCACGCCGTCCAACCGGATGCGGATCACGGCGTTGGGATGCTGCTGCTGCCGCAGGCGCGACTGCATCATCTTCCCGGCCAGCACGAGACGGTTGACCTTGATGCCGCCCGACGTGGAGCCGGCCGAGGCGCAGACGAACGACCCGAAGATCAGCACGACGACGGCCAGCGGCGTCCAGAGGTTGGTGTCGGCGGTGGCGAAGCCGGTGGTCGTAACGAGCGAGACGAACTGGAAGAGCCCGTAGCGGAACGACGTCGAGAGCGTGGGGTAGAGCCCTGCGGCGAAGAGGCTCACGGCGATGACGACCCCGCCGACGAGCAGCATGCCCAAGTACCAGCGCGTAACCTCCGAGCGGGCGATGTTGTTGCGCTTGCCGGTAACGGTGGCATAGATCAGGCCGAAGTGGATGCCGGCCGTGGCCATGACGAGGATGAGGATCGTGTCGATCGACGGGCTGTTGTAAAAGGCGATGCTGGCGCTGTGGGTCGAGAAGCCGCTCGTGGCGCTGGCCGACATGCCGTGGCAGAGGGCGTCGAACCAGTTCATGCCCGCGATGCGGAGGGCCAGGGTCGAGAGGACGGTGAGCCCCACGTAGACGACCAGCAGAATCCGCACGATGATCTGCGTGCGGTAGCGGTAGTTGTCTTTGGCCAGTGCCGAGAGCTCGACGTTCGAGAGGGTCATCTTGCTGCGGCCCATCGAGGGGAGGATCACCAGCGCGAACATGACGACGCCCATGCCGCCGATCCACGTGGAGGCGATGCGCCAGAACTGCATGCCGAGCGGCAGGGCCTCGATGTCGGTGAGGATCGTGGCCCCGGTGGTCGTGAAGCCCGAGACGCTCTCGAAGATGGCATTCGGGAGCGTGAACTCGCCGCCCCAGATCAGGTAGGGGAACGTGCCGACGACGCAGGCCACGAGCCACGAGCCGACGACGATGCAGAAACCCTCCTTGTTGGAGAGCTGGACCTTCTTTTCGACGAAGATCAGCGGGAAAGCTCCCAGCAGCGCCGTCAGCAGCGCCGCAAGCAGCAGGGGGTAGAACGACGAATCCGGGCCGCCGAACCAGGAGATGCCGGCCGACAGCAGCATGAAGCCGGCGATGAAGAGCATCACCATGCCGATGTATCTCAGTACAACGTCTACCCGCATGGCCGCCTACGCTTTATGGTTCTGTCGCGAAAAGGCGATGAGGGCCTCGATCTTCTCCTTGAGTTCGAGGACCTCGTCCTTCAGGTCGCCCCGGACCGAAAAGGGCCGGTGGAAAGCGAGCCAGTCGCCCAAGCCTTTGTTCATGCCCAAGACCGGATTGACGCAGTAGATCAACATGAAGTAAAAAAGCATCAGAACAATGGCGATCATCACCAGCAGCGAGATCAACACCGGCGTTACGGCACGGTAGGCATTCGTCTTCATCTGCTCGGTGCGCGGCACGAGCGAGCTTTGCGTCGAGGTCATGTAGGCCTTGATGGCGCCCGTCAAGCGGATGTAGACCGGCATGTACTCGCCGTTGTACCAGCGGGCACCCTCCGAGTCGCTCCGGAACGTGCGGGGCGCGCCGGTCGCATCGCCGATGCCGAAGACCCGGTATTTGTCGGTCAGCACGCGCAGGTCGGTCGTGGCGAAAGCCATCGAGTCGAGAAACGACTTCTCGGCCGCCTCGTGCCGGGCCACCTGCAGGCGGTTTTCCAGGCGCTCCAGACTGGACACGCAGAGGCTGTCGTAGGTGCGGTCGCCGAAGACCGTGAGGCGGATCATCGACAAGTTGTGGTTGTGGGCCGCGTCGAGCATCGCCTCGGCCAGCTCGATATTGCGCTTGTTGGCCTGCATGAGGTCGTCCGTGTTGCGGCTCAGGCGGCTCAGCTCGACCAGCGAGACCATGCCGGAGAAAAAGAGCAGGCAGACGATACTCAAAAAGCCGATCGTTACCCTTCTGCGCATACCTGTCATAGTGTCTTGAATCGGTTAGGAAGTGCAAAGATAGCGCAAGGCGCGTGCAAAAGCAAACCCGTTTGCATTTTGCCAGGCCGCAGCCTATCTTCGCGGGGATTCATCCTTGCAAAGATAGCGATTATTCCGGGATTTCGCCCCATAAATCGTGCGAATCGTCCATCGCCCCCAGGCGGACGCGGCAGACGGTGTTGATGCGCGCCCGGTCGTAGGGCGCCCGCACCCGCCGGTACTGGCCCGTATAGCCGAACATCAGGCCCCCGCGCATCGTGCTCTCAAAGAGCACGTCGGCTTCGGTGCCGCACCCCTGGGCGCAGAAGTCGCCGTGGAGCCGCCGGCAGAGCTCCTCCAACTCGCCGACGCGCCGCGTAACGACCGACGCCTGCACCTTGCCGGGCATCTCGACGGCCGGCGTGCCGGGCCGCTCGGAGAACGGAAAGAGATGCAGGAACGCGGGTTTCAGGTCGGCGAGGAAGTCGTACGTCGTGCGGTGATCGGCCTCCGTTTCGCCGGGGAAGCCGACGATGACGTCGATGCCGATGAAAGCATCGGGCATCGCCCGCCGCACGGAGGCGATGCGGTCGGCGAAGCGGGCCGTGGTATAGCGGCGCCGCATCAAGCCCAGGATGCGGTCGGAACCGCTCTGCAGCGGAATGTGGAAGTGGTGCTGGAACTTGGGCGAGGCGGCGCAGAAGTCGATGATCGCGTCGGTCAGCAGGTTGGGTTCGATCGACGAGATGCGGTAGCGCTCGATCCCCTCGACGTCGTTCAGGGCCCGCAGCAGGTCGAGGAACGTCTCGCCCGTCGTGCGGCCGAAGTCGCCGGTGTTGACCCCCGTGATGACGATCTCGCGCTGACCCGCCGCCGCGATCTGCCGCGCCTCCGCCACCAGATCGGCGATGGGCATGTTGCGGCTCGACCCGCGGGCGTAGTGGATCGTGCAGTAGGAGCAGCAGTAGTCGCAGCCGTCCTGCACCTTGAGGAAAGCGCGCGTGCGGTCGCCGCTCGAAAAGGCGGCGAAGAACGAGGTGATGGAGTCGGCGTCGCAGCTGTAGACCTGCGCGCGGCCCTTGCCGGAAAGTTCGAGCACCCGCTCGAATAGGGCGCCCTTGTCATTGTTTCCCAGCACGATGTCGACGCCCTCGATCACGGCGATCTCCTGCGGCCGCAGCTGGGCGTAGCATCCCGTTACGGCGATCAGGGCGTGCGGATTGCGGCGGTGGAGCTTGCGGATCAGGTTGCGGCACTTCTTGTCGGCATGCTCGGTAACCGAACAGCTGTTGATGACGCAAATGTCGGCCTCGGCGTCGGGCGCCACGCGCTCGAAACCTCCGCGCTCGAACTCCCGGGCCAGCGTCGACGACTCCGAGAAGTTGAGCTTGCAGCCGAGGGTATGGAAATTGACTCTGCGAGATTTCATATAAGGTGAAAGATGATGCGAAATTACGAAAAGCGGCCGAAAAAGCACGGCTTTTTCCCGGAAAAAACGTAAATTTGCGCGCATTCGTTTGCGAGGAGCTATGGAGTTCATCGACGATCTGATCCGATACAGCTATCTGTCCAACGCGCTGGCCGCTTGCATACTGTCAGGAATAACCTGCGGAATCACAGGCACCTACGTCGTCTGCCGGAGGCGCGTCTTTCTGGCGGGCGGCATCACCCATGCCTCGTTCGGCGGGTTGGGCATCGCGTTCTATGCGGGTCTCGATCCGATCGCCGGCGCGCTGCTCTTCGCCGTGCTCTCGGCCCTGGGCATCGAGTGGGCCGGCAGCCGGGGCCGCATCCGCGAAGATTCGGCCATCGGCATCCTTTGGTCGGTGGGCATGGCCGTGGGGGCGCTCTTCATGAGCCTGCGCCCGGGTTACACGTCGGGCGACCTGTCGGCCTACCTGTTCGGCAGCATCATCACCGTTACGCGCGGCGACGTCGTCGGGCTGGCCGTGCTCACGCTGCTGCTGCTCGCCGGCGCGGCGCTGTGGCTCCGGCCGGTCATGTACGTGGCTTTCGACCGCGAGTTCGCCCGCAGCCGCGGCATCCCCACGCAGGCGATCTCCTACTTGCTGGCCGCCGTCGTCGCCACGACGATCGTCCTCTCGATCCGCGTCATGGGCATCGTGCTGCTGATCTCGCTGCTGACGCTCCCCGTCGTGATCGTCAACACGCTTTCGCGCTCCTACCGCACGCTGGCTCTCGGAGCCCCGGCCGTCGCCGTCATGGGCAACGTCGCGGGGCTGGTCGCAAGCTACTGTTTCGAAGTTCCGCCCGGCGCGGCCATCATATTTACGCTCACGCTGACGCTCGTTGCCGTAAAACTGTTAACTTTGCGTCGCAGAAAAACGGGAACCCCGGCATGAAGACCATTCACAAACTGATCCTCAAGGCCTACCTCGGGCCGATGGTGCTGACCTTCTTCATCGTCATGTTCGTGCTGATGATGAACTTCGTGTGGCGCTACATCGACGAGCTGGTGGGCAAGGGGCTGAGCGCCGGCATCGTCATCGAGCTGATGACCTACGCGATGGCCAACATGCTGCCGCTGGGTCTGCCTTTGGCGGTGCTGCTGGCGGCGATCATGACGATGGGCAACCTGGGCGAGAACTACGAACTGCTGGCCATGAAGTCGGCGGGCCTCTCGCTGGTGAAGATCACCCAGCCGCTGCTCATTCTGGTCAGCGGCATCGCCGTGGGGAGCTTCTTCATCGGCAACAACCTGGTGCCCTACGCCAACAAGAAGATGTACAGCATCATCTACGACATCCGCCAGCAGCGGCAGACGCTCGAATTTCAGGACGGCCTCTTCTTCAACGGCCTCGACGACATGTCGATCCGCGTGGGCCATCAGGACCCCGAGACGCACCAGCTCTACGACGTGCTGATCTACGACAACCGCCCCGCCAACCGCGGCAACATGAACACCATCGTCGCCGACTCGGGCTACATCCGCCTCTCGGACGACAAGCGTTCGCTGCTCGTAACGCTCTACCACGGCGAAACCTACGAGCAGACCCGCAACAGCCAGTGGTACACCAGGAGCGCCCTGCGCCACCATACGTTCGACCTGCAGAAGCAGGAGATTCCGATGGAGGGCTTCGCGATGGAGCGCAGCAGCGGCGACAACATCTCCAACAGCCAGACCAAGAACATCAACCAGCTGCAGGACGACATCGACTCGCTCGAACGCAAGGTCAACACGGCGACGACCAGCTCCTACGAACCGCTGCTCAAGGAGCAGATTTTCGTGCGCGACAACCAGGTGCTGCCCCTGCCCGACAGCCTCCGCATCGACAAGCGCGCGTTCCGCAACATGCTGGCCGCCGACTCGATCGCTCGCCTGCCGCTGCGCGAAAAGGAGCGCATCTGGAATCAGGCCCGCTCCTCGGCCAAGAACTCGCGCAACATGTTCTCGTTCGACGAGACGACGGCCAAAGAGGCGCTCAACCAGCTCTACCGCTCGAAGGTAGAGTGGCACAAGAAAGTCTCGCTGCCCGTCTCGATCATCATCTTCTTCCTGATCGGAGCGCCGCTCGGGGCCATCATCCGCAAAGGCGGTCTGGGGCTCCCGGTCGTCGTGTCGGTCATCTTCTTCGTCATCTACTACATCATCAGCCTCTCGGGCGAAAAGCAGGTCAAGGAGGGGAGCTGGGAAGCCGTCTGGGGCATGTGGATCTCCTCGTTCATCCTGACGCCCATCGCCGTATACCTTACTTATAAGGCGACCAACGACTCGGCACTCCTGGACACCGACTGGTATGCCGGCAAGTTCAAGGCTCTGCGCGAGCGCGTGGAGCCGCGGCTCCGGAGTGCGATGGAGGCATTAAAACTCAAACGACATGGCAAACGAACCGATACTCGATAGCGTCGAGGAAGTCATCGAAGATTTCCGCGCCGGCAAGGTGGTGATCGTCGTCGACGACGAAGACCGCGAAAACGAAGGCGACTTCATCGTCGCGGCCGAGAAGATCACGCCCGAAATCGTCAACTTCATGCTCAAGGAGGGGCGCGGCGTGCTGTGCGCCCCGCTGAGCGAGGAGCGCTGTGCGGCGCTGGAGCTCAACATGATGGAGGAGAACAACACGTCGCTCCTGGGCACGCCTTTCACCGTAACGGTCGACCTTCTGGGCCACGGCTGCACGACGGGCGTCTCGATCCACGACCGGGCCGCAACGATCCGCGCGCTGGCCGACCCGGCGACGCGCCCCGCCGACCTGGGACGCCCGGGCCACATCAACCCCCTGCGGGCCCGCGAAAAAGGGGTCCTGCGCCGCCCGGGACACACCGAAGCAGCCGTCGACCTGGCGCGGCTGGCAGGTCTGCAGCCGGCCGGTGCGCTGATCGAGATCATGAACGAAGACGGCACGATGGCCCGCATGCCGCAGCTGCGCGAAATCGCGAAGAAGTTCGGGCTCAAGATGATCTCCATCGCCGCGCTGATCGCCTACCGCCTGCGTGAAGAGTCGCTGGTCGAAAAGGGCGTAACGGTGCCCCTGCCCACAGCATGGGGCGACTTCCGGATCACGCCGTTCCGGCAGAAAGCCGACGGCGTGGAGCATGTGGCCCTCACCAAAGGCGCATGGACGGAGGAGGAGCCGGTCCTGATCCGCGTACACTCGTCGTGCGCCACGGGCGACATCTTCGGCTCCTACCGCTGCGACTGCGGCGACCAGCTCCACCGGGCCATGCAGATGATCGAAAAGGAGGGCAAGGG
>CAZIUJ010000073.1:0-7306 GCA_964542345.1 uncultured Alistipes sp. | reverse complement strand
AACCAGGTGGTGAGGCGCTCCTCGTCCCACAGTTCGAGGTTCTTGCGGCCGTCGGCGAGGTACAAGGGCGTTACCCAGTCGGGATGGGCCTGCAGCACGGGCGAATGGATGTGGAGGTGGTTGGCCACGTAGTCGAGGATGACGTTCATGCCGTGGGCATGGGCGGCGTCGAGCAGGGCCCGGAAGTCGTCGGGCGTGCCGAAGCGGTCGTCGAGCTGCGTGGTGTAGATGGGCCAGTAGCCGTGGTAGCCCGAGAAGCGGGTGAAAGGTTTCTTATTGAGGCCCCAGGCGTCGCGCGGATTCTGCGTAACGGGCGAAATCCAAAGCGTCGAGATGCCCAACGAATCGAAGAAACCGGCCTCGATGCGCTGCGTGATGCCCTGCAGGTCGCCACCCTGGTAGTCGACCTGCGGGAGGACGTCGGGACGCCGCAACGGCGCATCGTTGGCGGGATTGCCGTTCTGGAAGCGGTCGATCATCAAGGAATAGAGCACCTGCGCCTGCCGGTCGCGGCGCGTGAGCTGCGCGGCGTCAAGAACGGGGCGACCCTTTTCGAGCGGAATCAACAGGTCGTTGAAGCGGGCATCGTCCGAAGCGGCGAAAAGGCGCAGCCACGAACGGCCGGCGAAGTCGGCATCGGCAGGCACCGTTACCGCTACCCCGCTCTCGGTCGGGACGACGTACTTGTCGGGCAAGCGGCAGTTCTGCCACAAGGCGACGACCTGCTGCGCGGGCTGCGACAGGCGGACGAAGACCTTGCGGCCGCCGCACCCCTCGGAAAAAGCCCACGCCCCGGGATTTCGGGCACCGCCGAGCGCCGCGACGGAGAGGCAGCGGCCGTCGGCCCACACTTCGAACGTCGCGGCGAAAGCCCCCTCAGGCGCCGAGACGACGAACTGCGACCAGTCGTCGGCCGCGGGCCGGACGGTCAGGAACGCCGAAGTAACGGAATCGGCCCGCTCCCACTGCGGCAGATAGTCGGTCAGGAACAGGTGGTTGTCGCCCGCCTGCAACAAAGCGGGCAAAATGGGCTGCGCCTGGCCTGCGGCGGGCGCGTCGGAGAAAATCGGACCCCGGCAGCCGCCCGCCCAAGCGGCGAGGACGGCGAAGAAGAGAACGCGCTTCATGGAACTACAGCAGGATGACGATCGACGAATAAGGCGGCATGGTGAGGGTATGCGTATTGCCCTGCGAGGAGATCGCGACGCCGTTCATGTCGGCGACGGGCCGGTCGATCGCGGCCGTGAACGTATAGGTCGTCTGCGTGTCGGAGACGTTGTGCAGGACGAGCAGCCGTTCGCTCTCCGACGTGCGGTAGAACGCCATGACCTGCTTCTGCTCGGACGAAGCGTCGTCGAACCACTCGGGCAGCTCGATCGAGCCCTCGGCCAATGCGGGATAGGTGTTGCGCAGGCGCAGGAACTTGCGGTAGACGTTGTAGAGCGAAGCGACGTCGTCGGCCTGCTTGGCGACGGAGCCGATGCCCATGTCGGTGTTGAGCGTCGAAGTGATCCACGAAGTGCGCTCCGTGTCCTCGGCCTTGGGCTTCCAGAGCATCGGCTCGCGGACGTTGCGGTCGCCGCCCTTGTCCGACTTGTTGCCGAACATGCCGAGCTCCTCGCCGTAGTAGACGTAAGGCGAACCGACCGACGTGAGCAGCACGGCCGCGGCGATCTTGCAGCGCTGGAGCGAGAGAGCGTGCGAACCGCCGACGTCGGTGCGGGCGCGGTTCTCGTCGTGGTTGGAGAGCTTCGTGGCCTGAATGAAGTCGGGACGCTGCGCGGCGAACGTCTTGCGCTCGTCGATCATGTCCTTCGGGAACCACTTGGCGTGGTCGTTCCGGATGGCATAGAGCAGGCGGTCGGTCCAGGCGGTGAAGTCGAACAGAGCGGGCAGCCCCTTGTAGTATTTGGCCATCTGGTCGGTGGCCATCCAGCACTCGCCGACCATGTAGACGTCCTTGAAGCCGAGCGTCGACTTGCCCTGGAAATAGGCGTTGACGTCGGTATAGAACTTATTGAGCCACGTGGGGTTTTCGTTGGAAGTCTCGCTGTCGTAGATATGTTTCACGGCGTCGAGGCGGAAGCCGTCGACGCCCTTGTCGATCCAGAACTTGGCGGCGTCGGTCAGGGCCTTGAACGCTCCGGACTGCTCGCACGTCGTGGCGGGGCCGTAGTTGAGGTCGGGCATCGAGCGGTCGAAGACGACCTGATAGAACCAGTCGGTCGTACCCGACGGCACGGCAGCCCACCCCGGGGCTTCGGTCTGCGAGAAGTGGTAGAAGCTGCGGTAAGGATTGTCGGTGCTCTTGCACGCCTCGATGAACCACGGGTGGTAATGCGACGTGTGGTTGGGCACGAAGTCGAGGATGACGCGGATATGACGCTTGTGGGCCTCGGCGACGAGGTTTTCGAAGTCGGCTATCGTTCCGTATTCGGGCTGGACGTCCTTGTAGTCGATGACGTCGTAGCCGTGTTCGGAGCCGGCGACGTAGATGGGCAGGAGCCAGATGCCGGCGACGCCCAGATCGTCGAGGTAGTCGAGCTTCGAAGTTACGCCGTTGAGGTCGCCGATGCCGTCGCCGTCGGAGTCGGCGAACGAACGGACGAAGATTTCGTAGAAGACGTCGGCGCGCTTCTCGCCGTCGAACGGCCGGGCCTCGTACTGCGAGACGCGGTCGACGATGTCCTTGCCCTCGGGATCGGGGCCGGGATAGGAGGGAACCTCCTTCTCGGAAGAACAGCCGGCGGCCGCCAAAAGCACAGCGGCGGCAAAGGCGCGGAGATAAGTTCGGTAACGCATAGGTCGGATTGGTTTTAGGATCAATTAGAAACCGGCGTGCCGGTCAGGGCACGCCGGTCAAAGGGGTGCTGCGCCTATTCGGCAGCCGTGAAAGTTACCTTGTAAGGCGTGTGCGTGAGGTCGAGCACGAAGTCGTAGGTGCCGGCCGTGATGGCGATGTTGCTGCCGCCGATCGTCATATCCTCCGGATCGCCGCCGAGGTTCTCGTCCCAATTGCCGTTGAAGCGGATTTTGAACTCGCCGCCCGCACATACGACACCCTTAGCCTTATAAAGGCCGTCTTCGGGGTCGCGGACAAGCTCGGCTTGATCGTCGTCCCAGCTGCCGACACCGTTGCCGATAAGACCGACTTTCGTGAGCGGCGTAACAGTATAAGTCATGGCAGCGATGTTGGCATCGAGGCGGTAGAGGCCCGGCGCGATCGTCAGGTTACCGGCGCCGTTGTCGTTCGACAGCTCGCCCTCCGTGCCGGTGGAACCGTAGTTGGGACCGTCCCAATTGCCCTGCGTGGTGAACTTGAATTCCACATCGGCATCGCCCTCGCCGAACATCGAGACATAGCCCCAATAGTTGCCCGTCGCGGTATCGCCCCACAGGCGCGGAGCGGCATCCGGAGCCCAGCCCTGGAAACTGCCCGTAACGCCCATCGTCTCGGGATAGAGCTGCAGGTCGGCGACCTCGCCGTCGATCGAAAGGGTCATGGCCGTGAAGTCGAGGAGGAGCGTGTGCTCGCCCTTGATCATGTTGAGGGCATCGCCGCCCAGCGTAAGGCCGGTGCAGCTGCCGCCCAGGACGGCGGGATAGTCGGTGCCGCCGCACGTGATCGTACCGCCGTTGAGGGCGATCGAGAATTTGCCGACAGCGGCGAACTCGTGAGTGAGGGTCCATTTGCCGGCACCGTCGGCCGTCATGGTGAGCGTCGTAGCATCATCGCCGGCGAGCACGACGGCAGCGTCGGTGATCGCAGTCTCGTAGAGCGCCTTCGGATCGGCTGCGAGGTCGACAGCGTAGAAGTTCAGACCGGCCGCAGCGGCGATCGGCGTAGCTTCGGCACCGCCGAGGTAGGCTTCCAAATCGGCAGCGTTGCCGCCGTAGCGGGTGCCCAGCGGAGTCTGCAGGCGGGCGAGCAGCACTTCGGGCGACGCAGCGCCGAGGAAGTTCGCCAAGCCGTAGAACTTACCCTCCTCCAAGCAATTCAACTTCGTGGATGCGAGGTAGTTCCACTCGTCGACCGAGCTGACGAGGTAGAGCACCTCGTCGTTCTCCTCGACGGCACCCTCCTTGATATTGTAGGGATAGTCGAAGATCGAAAGCGTGAAGGCCGTGATGCCGCCCTCGCCCTCGACGGAGAGGTTGGAACCCTTGAATGCCAGTTCCTGCGGATCGCCGCCGAGCGAGCAGTCGTACTCCTTGCCGTCGACGGTAATGTTCCACGCCTTGTTGAAGCGGACCTTGTACTCCTTGCCGGCAGCGGCATCGGCGAAGCCGACCCACGACTTGGAAGCGGCGTCGTAGACCATCTCGACGTCGTCGCCGTCGCTCCAGCCGCCGACGCCCTCGCCGATGAGCGAAACGCTCGTCAGGGGCAACAGGACGTAGGTCAGAGCCTCGATGTCGAGCTCGACGTAGTAGAGACCGGCGGCAACCGAGAGATTGCCGGCCTCGGCATCGGTGTCGAGCGTACCCTCCTCCTCGCCGGGACCATAAGCGATACCGTCCCAATTGGGCTGCGACGAGAACTTGAACTCACCGCCCTCGGGCAGGTGGACGAAGCCGCGGAAGATGCCGTCGTCGCCCTGCAAGAGGCGCGAAATGGGCTTCGAGAAGTCCCAGCCCTGGTAAGCGCCGGGAATCCACAGGTAGGAGATCTTCGTGTACTCGAACGGCACGGTGAGGGTCTTCTGCTTGGTTTCGCCCGAAGCGGAAGCGGCCGTAATGCGGAAGTCGATGTCGTAGTCGCCGGCGAGCGAGATGCCCAGCACGTCGAAGAGCTCGGAGTTCTTGCAGGTGAAGTGGGTAGCCTGCGTGGAACCCAACAGGACGTAACCGTCGCTGAGCTGCGCCTCGACCGTATAATCGACCGCAGCGGGAGCGGCGAAGCGGACGGGCGACCAGGTGAGCGTGAAGTCCTCGTCGATAGTCAGCCCGTTGACGACGACCTTGCTATGGTTGGCGATCGAGAGATCGGAAGCCGGCAGGACGAGTTCGTCGGGATCGTGGTTGCAGGCCGCAGCCAGCACGAGCAGCGCGGCGGCCGACAAGATATGTTTCAGCATTTTCATGGTGTATTCGTTGTTTTAAGGTTTTACTCGACCTTCTCGACCGTAGCCGAAACGGGCGACGGGTTGGTCGTATCCTCGGCCAGCGCAGCGATGTCGCCGTGGAAGTCGATGGCGAAGCGGACCTTGCCGGTGAGGGAGGTTTCGATGTTGTCGCCGCCCGGATTCATGTGCGAGATGTTGCCGCCCCAGTTGACGTCCCACTTGTGGTCGAGACGGAACTTGAACTCGCCGCCGGCGCAATCGTCGCATACGGCCTCCCAAATCTGGGCGTTGACGGCGGCATTGTGCAGATCGGCGGCACCCTCGGCCGTATAGTCCTCGGGCAGACCGGCCAATGTCATGACGAGATCATCCTCATCGGCCCAGCCGCCAACCGCCGTACCGATGACGCCGATGCAGGTGATCGGGGTCAGCTTGACCGAACCGGTCGAGTGGTCGGACTCCAACGTAACCTTGATCCAGTAGAGGCCGGCTTCGGTGTTCAGGTTGCCCGAGCCGCCGCCGTTCTCCAACGCATCGAGGTTGGTGCCGAAGTTGCCGCCGTCCCAACCCGGAGCATCGGTGAACTTGAAATCGCACGTCTGGGCGCCGTCGGCCTGCACGAGGTAGACGGGACCTTCGTAGACATCGCTGTTCTCGCCGTTCTCCCACAGCACGGGAGCCGTTGCGGGCGACCAACCCTGATGCGCACCGGGCACGTAGAGGGGCCGGCGCACCCACGGAGCCGACGTGGACTTGATGGTGGTAACGCCGAGCGCGATAGCCTCGGACTTCCGCAGGTAGGGATCGTTCTTGTCGGAAGAGATCGCCGACGTAACGTAGAAGAAGACCGTGGAAGTCTCGTTGGCCGGCACGGCGAGGCCCTTGTCGTTGACCAGCGCGTTGTTGAGCGCCTCCTTGCTAAGGGTATAGCTCGTCGTGTAGGACTCGCCGATCTGATAGGGATCGGACTCGCCGTAGACGCAGTAGAGGGCGTAGGAGACGGCGGCGTAGTAGCCGTAGTCGACGGCACTCCACGTGAAAGTTACCTCGGACGAAAGGTTGTCGGCATCGATGACGATGTCGGAATGCTCGTCCATGACGGGCGCCGCGACCTGATCGGCCGGCAGGGCGCAGGTCTTGTCGACCTCCTGGCAGGCGAAGAGCGCCAAAGCCGCAGCCGCGCAAGAAATATATCTCAAGAATTTCATCGTATGCAAGATTTATGGATGAATACTAATAACCGGGGTTCTGCTCCAGGTTGTCGTTGACCTGACGGTCGTCGGACGGAATGGGGAAGAGCTTGAGGTGGTCGGAGATGGCCTGACCCGATGCGACGCCGCCCTTGAACGGCCACAGGTAGCTGCCCGACGTGAACTTGTCGAAGCGGATGAGCGTCGTGCGGCGGAAACCCTCCCAGTAGAGCTCGCGGGTGATCTCGTCGAAGATGTTGTCGAGCGTTACGGAACCCGAAGCCTCGGTAGCGCCGGCGCGCTTCTGCAGCTCGGCGACGTAACCAACGGCCGTAGCGTCGGAGGTCGTACCCCCGTCGATGCGGGCTTTGGCCTCGGCATAGGCGAGGTACATTTCGGCGGCACGGATCATCGGGAAGTCGATCGAAACGAAGAGTTCGCGCTCGGAATAGTCGGTCTCGGGATCGAGGAAGCGGTTGTTGTTGAACTTCCAGACATGCCAGCCGGCGGTGAAGTCGGAGCCGTTCATGGTCTTGTCGTCGGAGAAGCGCAGCGAAACGAGGGCGCGCTTGTCGATCGAGGTGAATGCAGGCTCGGCACCGACCTCGGCGGCATCGGCGTTGCCCTGACCGATGAGCTTGGAGATGAACTCGGACGATGTAACGAGACCGGACCAAGCCTCCGAGGTGCCCAGCGGCTTCTTGAAACCTTTCGGGGAGACGTAACTGTCCGGAATATTGCCCTGAGTGGCAGCGATGAGGTAGGTGGCACCGCCGTAAGACTGCGTGCGCGTAGCGTCGTAGCACGAAGCGTAGACGATCTCCTTCAGAGCGTCGGGGTTCTCGCCGTTGTCGCCCATGAAGAGCGACTCGTAATGGTCGGCCAACGAATAAGCGGCGATGACCTCCTTAGCGGCGTTCATGGCGGCGGTGTAGTAGTCGTTGCTCTCCTCGCCCAAATAAGTCTTATGGTTGAGGCAGAGGCGCGCCAGCAAGCCGTAGGCGGCACCCTTGTCGATGCGCGGATAGGCCTGCGTGTGCGGCGCCTTGA
>CAZIUJ010000072.1:0-7442 GCA_964542345.1 uncultured Alistipes sp. | reverse complement strand
TCGAGGCGGGCCGCGTCTACAGCGTCTGCTACTTCGACCGCGCGCAGGGTTATTACTACATGAAGCGCTTCAACGCCGAGACGACCGACCGCCTGCAGTTCTTCCTCGACGAGGAGGGTCAGGCCGACTTCGTCTGCCTCACGGACCGCGCAGGCGCCAGGCTGGAGATTACCTATAAGGGGGCCCATGCCGCCCGTCCCGCCGACGAGATCGACGTCGACGACTTCGTGGGCGTCAAGAGCCACCGCGCCAAAGGCAAGCGCCTCACCACATACGAGGTCGCCGCGTTGAGGTTCCTCGAACCCGCCTTGCCGCCCGTTCCCGAGCCTGCCGCCGACGATGCGGCCGACGGGGAGCTTCCCGACGAGGAGCCCCTCGACAGCGCCGGTTTCGAGATCGACGATGCACCGGAGGCCGATACGCCGGCCGGGGCGGAGGATGCCGCCGAGGATGCTCCCGCGGCCGTCTCCGGGGAGGTCGCTTTCGAGATCGAGCGGCCCCGGGGCGATGCCGACGAGGTGATCGACCCCGAACAGTTGAACTTGTTCTGATCCGCAGGCCGATGCGTCCGCTCTTTTTGGTCGGTTACATGGGCTGCGGCAAGAGCACGCTGGCCCGCAAGGTCGCCCGGTGCCTCGGCGTCGAGGCCGTCGATACCGACCGGCTCGTCGAGGAGCGGGAGGGTGCCACGGTCGTCGACATCTTCCGCTACGAGGGTGAGGAGCACTTCCGTGCGGTCGAGCGCGAGGTCTTGGAGCAGGTGTTGTCCGAGGGGCGCGCCGTCGTCGTCTCCACGGGCGGGGGGCTGCCTCTCTGGCGCGACAACATGGCGCGCATGAACGAGGCCGGCACTACGTTCTACTTGCGGCGTTCGGCCGTGCAGATCGCCCGGCGCCTCACTCCCTACGGACGGCAGAAGCGGCCTCGCCTGCGGGACTTGAGCGACGGGGAGCTCGTCGACTTCATGACCCGCGACATGGTCGCCCGCGAGCGCTTCTACGCGCTGGCCCGGCATACGGTCGACTGCGACACCCTCTCCGACGAGGAGGCGGTGGAAACGATACTGAATAAAATTCAAAATTCATAATTCACAATTCATAATCGGTCTCTGCGTTCGCTGTCGCTTCGACAAGACCGGTTTTCCGGAGCTTCGTTTCCGCTTCGGCTACCGGTTGAGAAGCCGCCGGTTCAATTGTGAATTGTGAATTGTGAATTATAAATTGTGAATTGTGAATAACGCTCCCATCGCCATCTACGACTCGGGGTTGGGCGGGCTGACCGTCTGGCGCGAGGTGCGGCGCGCCTTGCCCGGCGAGTCGCTCCTCTACCTGGGCGACGGCAAGAACTGCCCCTACGGCTCGCGGCCGCGCGGGGAGATCGCCCGTCTGGCCGACGAGGCCGTCGCCGCCCTGGTCGCCCGGGGGTGCAAGATGGTCGTCGTCGCCTGCAATACCGCTACCGCCGCCGCCATCGATGCCTTGCGGGCCAAATACGCCTCCTTGCCCATCGTCGGCATGGAGCCCGCCGTGAAACCCGCCTGCCTCGCTACGAAAAGCAGGGTCGTGGGGGTCCTCGCCACCGAGCGGAGCCTCGACGGCGAGTTGTTCCGGCGTACGGCCGCCCGCTACGGCGAGGGCATCGAGGTCGTTACGGCGCCCGGCCGCGGCTTCGTCGAGTTGGTCGAGGAGGACCGCGAGACCACGCCCGAGGCCGAGGCCTGCGTCCGCGAGGCCATCGCTCCGATGCTCGCCCGCGGCGCCGACCAGATCGTCCTGGGGTGCACGCACTATCCGTTCTTGCTGCCCGTCTTGCAGCGCGTCGTCGCCGGCCGCGGCGTCGGCATCATCGACCCTTCGCCGGCCGTTGCCCGGCGCGTCGTCGACCTGCTCGACCGCTACGGACTGCGGGCCGCTCCCGACCATCGGCCCCGTTACGACTTCCTCACTTTCGCCGACGAGGCCTACCGCTCGCGCCTCGAACAGAAAGCGCTCGCTTCGGAGCGATAGCCCGCGGCGGCGATTTCTGCCCCGGCGCTTCCGATTTCCGAAATTTTTTACTATCTTCGCTTCTCGAAATCCGCATTCACGCATGGCCGCCCCGAACCGTCCTTCTTCCCGCTCCGCGCAGCAGGCTCCGCACAGCAACAGCGACAGTGCCCGTTGGATCGTGGGGCTCGTGTTGCTCTTCGCCGGACTGTTCATCGGCGTGGCGCTCTTCTCGTCGTTCTTCTGCTGGAAGGACGATCTGAGCATGCTCCAGCGGTCGGCCGACGAGCGCGAGCTCTTCACCATCTCGGCGAAGAACTGGTGCGGCGGCTTCGGCGCCCGCTTGGGGTGGTGGCTGGTCGATTCGTCGCTCGGCCTCTTCGGCATCATCGTGCCGATGATCCTCATGCTCCTCGGCGCGCGCATCATCCGGCGGCGCCCTCTGTTGCTCAACCACTCGGTGCTGCTCCTCTCGTTGGTCATGATCTGCGGGTCGCTGACGTTGGGCTTCGCTTTCGGCGAGAAGTGGAGCTTGTGTTGTTCGTCCGGGTGGGGCGGTGCTTTCGGCATCGGCATGGCCAACTTGCTGCGCGGCGCGGTCGGCCCGATCGGGCTGGCTATCCTGTTGTTGGTCTGCTGGATTCTGATCGGCGTCTTCATCAACCGCGACTTCATCTATACGGTCAATTCGGCGGTCGATCGCAGCAGCGGCAGCATCGCCCGGATCGCTCATATCTTCCGGCACAGGGAGGGGGCGGAGGAGGATTCCGCCGCCATGTCCGCTCCGGCGGCGCCGCATCCCGCTGCTTCGTGGGCTCCGGAGAGTTCCGGACCCGCCGCCGCACCCGTCCGTCCGCAGTCGACTTCGCAGCCGGCTCCGTCGTATGACGGGGAGCCGTGGGGGGCACGTCCTCAGGAGCCCGCTTATTCGGAGGAGACACCCCGTCCCGTTCCATCCCGGCCGAGTGCCGCCGCACAGCCGGTCGCACAGCCCGTTCGTCGCGCCGTCGCGCCGCAGCCGGTCGAGGAGGAGGACCCTTTCGAGGAGATCACGCGTGTCGTGCCCGGTGCCGAGCCGCCGGCCCCTGAACCGCCGGCCGGTCCGGTGATCGTCGCGCAGGACGACGAGTTCATCGAGTTCGACCTCTCCAGCAAGAGCAAGGGCCGCGTCGTTATGGGCCGCGGCGGTTTGGTCGAGCTCGACCAAACCGTTTCGCCCGCCGCGCCGCTGCCGGTCGTCGATGGACCTTTCGAGGAGATCACGATGGCGCCCAAGAATCCGCCGGCTCCGGCTCCGCCGCCGACCGAGCCGCAGAAGCTCGAAGAACCCGCCGATCCCGACGAGCCCTACCTGATGTCCGTGCCCGTCGCCCGCCCGGCAGAACCCGTACCTGCACAGCCCGCGCCGCCGGTCCGGCCCGTACCGTCCGCATCCGCCGCTCCCGTGTCGCCGGCTGCCCCGGCTCCGCAACCGGACGGAGAGGGGGTCGTCGTTACGGTCGAGACCCACGAAGCCCGGCTCGTCGACGAGCATGCGATCTCCACCGAGGCTTACGACCCGCTCAAGGACCTCGTGAACTACCGCAAGCCGCCCGTAACGCTGCTCGAAGACTACGTTTCCGATTCGGAGGTGAGCAGCGAGGAGATTTTCGAAAACAAGTCGCGCATCGAGGAGACGCTCAAGTATTTCGGCATCCCCATCCAGCGCATCAAGGCCACGGTCGGCCCCACGGTCACGCTCTACGAGATCGTGCAGGCCCAGGGCGTCAAGATTTCCAAGATCCAGGGCCTCGAAAACGACATCGCCCAGAGCCTCAAGGCGCTGGGCATCCGCATCATCGCCCCGATCCCGGGCAAGGGCACGATCGGCATCGAGGTCCCCAACCGCGACAAGCAGGTCGTCTCGATGTATTCGGCCGTGCGGTCGGTGCGCTTCCAGGAGTCGAAAGCCGAGCTGCCGGTCGTCATCGGACGCACGATTCAGAACGAAAACTACGTCTTCGACCTCGCGAAGATGCCCCACCTGCTCGTCGCCGGCGCTACGGGTCAGGGCAAGTCCGTGGGCTTGAACGCCATCATCACGTCGCTGCTCTACCGCAAGCATCCCGCGCAGCTCAAGTTCGTGATGATCGACCCCAAGATGGTCGAGTTCTCGCTCTACGCCAAGCTCGAACGCCACTTCCTCGCCAAGATGGAGTCCGAGGAAAAGGCCATCATCACCGACCCCATGAAGGCGGTCTATACGCTCAACTCGCTCTGCACCGAGATGGACAAGCGCCTGGAGCTCTGCAGCGACGCCGGGGCCCGCAACATCGTCGAGTACAACGAGAAGTTCACGGCCCGGCGCCTCAATCCGCAGAAGGGACACCACTACATGCCTTATATCGTCGTCGTCGTTGACGAGTTCGCCGACCTGATCATGATGGCGCGCGAGGTCGAGCGGCCCGTCATGCGCCTCGCGCAGAAAGCCCGTGCCGTGGGCATCCACCTCATCATCGCTACGCAGCGTCCCGACGTCAAGGTCATCACGGGCGGCATCAAGGCCAACTTCCCGGCCCGCATCGCGTTCCGCGTCATGCAGATGATCGACTCGCGTACGATCATCGACCAGCCGGGCGCCAACCAGCTCATCGGCCGCGGCGACATGCTCTTTTCGAAGGACGGCGAGCTGGTCCGCATTCAGTGCGCACTGGTCGAGACGCGCGACGTCGAGCGCGTCGTCGAGCATATCGCCCGCCAGCAGGGTTATCCCGAGCCTTATTCCTTGCCCGACTACGTGCCCGAGGGCGGCGACGGCGGCTTGGGCAGCGAGGAGTCGGCGGCTCCCGTCAAGTACGACGTGCTCTTCGCCGAGATCGCCCGTAGCGCCGTCGAGAGCGGTTCGATCTCCACGTCGATGATCCAGCGCAACTACGAGGTCGGCTTCAACCGCGCCGGCCGCATCATGATGCAGCTCGAACGGGCCGGCATCGTCGGGCGGCAGGTCGGCGCCAAGCCGCGCGACATCCTCTTCCACGACTCACCGTCGCTGGAGGCCAAGTTGCAGGAGCTGGGCGTCTTCTGACGTTCCTGGTCTCCGCCTGCGCTTTTCGCCGGTAAAAGCAATGCAATGAAAAAATCGATTCCCATATTGGTCGTTTCGTTTTTGGCGGCTCTCTTTCCGCTGCGGGCTGCGGAGCCGGCGCCGTGCGTGTTGCCGCTCACCTATTTCAAGGGCCATTTCTATGTCTGCACGACCGTTCAGGATTCGATTCCCGTGCGCATCGTGCTCGAATCGGGCCTTCCTTACCCGTTGATCGACCGGCGCTTCGTCGAGGAGCATCCCGCGGCGTTCGCTCCCGATTCTTTGACGAAACCGCTGGGATTCCGAATGGCGTTGGGAACCTGTTACGAGGCTCGTACGAAACTGGCTCCGGGGCTGCACGTCGGCCCGATGCGTACGTTGAGCCGCTGCTATGCGGTCGATCTCGGGGAATTGCCGTGCGACATGATCCTCCCGTTGCAGACCGTCGCTACCGATACGACCGACCGTCCCGGTATCTTCGCCATCGATCTTCGCCGCGGCGAGCTGCATGTCGAGCCGGCTTTGCCCGATACGACGGCGGGCTGGAGCGTTTCGGCGCTCGAACGCGACGAAAAGAGCGGGATGTATCTGGTGCGGGGACGGCTTTCGCTGACCAACGATGCCGGTCGCACCTGCGGGGAGGAGCGTTCGTTGGTGATCGATTTGGGCAATGCCAATCTGCTGGCGCTTTTTCATGCCCGCCCCGAGGTCCGGGAGTTCGTGCGTCGTTCGCGGACAGCCGTTCGCGACGGCTACGCCTCCTCGGGACAGCGCGTCCGGGTGCTGCAGCCTGCCGCCACGACCTTTTTCGATGCCTGGCGCTTCGAGGATCGAGCCATCGTGCTGATCGATCGGGAGATGAAACTTCCGGGCGACGGTCTTTTGGGTGCCCGTTTCTTCGAACCTTTCCGCGTCATCCTGGATTTCCGCGGTCGCCGCATGTGGGTAGCTCCGACCGGTCGGAGCGAATTTTGATTTGCAGAAAACCATGAAACGTATCGCATTGTTGTCCGCCTTTCTTCTCGCTGCGGTTGGGCCGCAGAGTTTTTTCGTTTCGGCACAGCCGTCGCCGGACGGCCGTGCTTCGGAGCTTGTCGCCGCGCTTGCCGCTGCGTTCCGGGCCATGCCGGGCTACGAGGTGGATTTCGAGGTCGCAGTGGGGGAGCAGCGGGTCGCCGGAAGCTACTCCGTCGAGGGCGAGCGTTACCGCCTCACGTTGGGCGACGCCGAGGTCTTCGCCGACGCCGAAACCCGCTACGAGGTGGACCGCCGCCACCGGGAGATAACCGTCTCCGGCGTGGAGACTTCCGACCGCAGCCTGCTCAGCGACCCGGTCCATGCTTTCGACTTCTTGGACAGCGGCTACCGGCCCGCCTTGTTGTGGGAGCGGGACGGCGAGGCCGCCGTTTCGCTGACTCCCACGGCGGAGGCCGGGGCCCTCGCCGGGCGCATCATCCTGCGCATCGATACCCGCTCCATGCGGCCCCGCTCGGTCGCCTACGACTTCGACGGCGCGCCGATCGAGGTCTCCGTCCTGCGCGTCGGGCCCCTCGCCCGGCCTTTTCCGGCGTTCGACCGCACCCGCTACGCCGGCTTCGAGTGGATCGACTTCCGGTAGCATTTCTCCCGACACCCTGTCGGGATTTTTTTTCGGAGCCCTCAGATCGCCGGAAAAGGGGCGAAAAAGGGGATTCTTCCGGAATCTTTTTTCCGGAGCACGAAAATTCGGGATTTGAAAGTTGCTCAGATCGAAAAAAAATCCTATTTTTGTTCGTTAAACGGATTGTAATTTCTGGAAGGAAAAATGTTGACAGAAGAAGAAAAGAACGCCGGTCTGGTGGGACGCATCATCCCCATCAACATCGAGGAGCAGATGAAGTCGGCCTATATCGACTACTCCATGTCGGTCATCGTGTCGCGAGCGCTGCCCGACGTGCGCGACGGTCTGAAACCCGTACACCGCCGCATCCTCTACGATATGAGCGCGGAGCTGAACCTCTACTCCGACAAACCCACCCGCAAGTCGGCCCGTATTGTCGGCGACGTCCTCGGTAAGTTCCACCCCCACGGCGACTCGTCGGTCTACGACGCGATGGTGCGCCTGGCGCAGGAGTGGTCCATGCGTTACCCGCTCGTCGACGGCCAGGGCAACTTCGGTTCGATGGACGGCGACTCGCCGGCCGCCATGCGTTACACCGAGGCCCGCATGCGCAAGATCACCGACGAGGTGATGGCCGATATCGACAAGGAGACGATCGACTGGACGCTCAACTTCGACGATACGATTCAGGAGCCTACGGTCCTGCCGACGAAAATTCCCCTGCTGATCGTCAACGGTGCCAGCGGCATCGCCGTCGGCATGGCCACCAACATGGCGCCGCACAACCTCTCGG
>CAZIUJ010000071.1:0-7500 GCA_964542345.1 uncultured Alistipes sp. | reverse complement strand
GGCTGCTGCGGCTCTCGATCGTGCGGCAGGCCATGATCGCCGGCACGTTGCAACCGAAGCCCATGATGAGCGGGATGAACGACTTGCCGTGCAGGCCGATGCGGTGCATGACGCGGTCCATGATGAAAGCCGCGCGGGCCAGGTAGCCCGAATCCTCCATGAACGAAATGAAGAGGTAGAGCAGCATGATATTGGGCAGGAAGACGATCACGGCGCCTACGCCCCCGATCACGCCGTCGCTCAGCAGGTCGCGCAGCGCCCCCGGCGGCAGCAGAGTGTCGACGCCCCGGCCGATCCAGCCCACCAGCGTATCGATCCACGCCTGCGGCCAGGCCCCCAGGTAGAACGTGCACCAAAACATCAGCCACATGAGGAAAAAGAAGATCGGGAAACCCCACAACTTGTGCGTAACGAACGAATCGATGACGGCCGTAGTCGTCGCCTCCTCGCGCCGGCCGGGGGTGTAGGTCTCCTTCAGGGCGCCCGAAATGAAGCCGTATTTCTGATTGGCGAAAGCCGTTTCGACATCCTCGCCCAACGCCCGGGCGATGCGTTCGGATTCGCGGGCGGCGATCTCCTGCCACACGGAGTAGCGCTCACAGGCGCGCAGCTGCTCGCCGACTTGCCGGTCGCCTTCGAGCATCTTCATGGCGAAGTAGCGCGGCGGAAAGCTCTTGGGCAGCTGGTCGCGGTGCTCGCTCATGTCGCCGTTCAGGCGGCGCAGCCCCTCCTCGATGACGGGGCCCTGCCCGATGTGGATGTGGCGCACCCGCTCGTCCTGATTTTCGTAGACGGCGATCACGGTGTCCAACAGCGCCTCGATGCCCTTGCCGTGGCGGGCTTCGACCGGCACCATCGGCACGCCCAGCATGCGGCCGAGGCTCTCGTAGTCGAGCTGCGCACCGCTTGAAGTGAGTTCGTCGAACATATTGAGCGCCACGACCATGCGCGGGTTGATGTCGATCAGCTCGGTCGTCAGGTAGAGGTTGCGTTCCAGATTCGACGCAACGACCGAATTGACGATCACGTCGGGCATCTCCCCGGCGATATGGGCCCGCACGAACAATTCCTCGGGTGTATAGGCCGAGAGGGCGTAGGTGCCGGGCAGGTCAGTGATCTGGAAGCGGTAGCCGCGGTAGTTGCGCACGCCGCTCTTGGCGCCGACGGTAACGCCGCTGTAGTTGCCCACATGCTCGTGTCCGCCCGAAATGGCGTTGAAGAGCGACGTCTTGCCGCTGTTGGGATTGCCCACGAGGGCCACGCAGATCGTGTGGCTGCGCGTATGGACCATTTCGTCGAGGGTGGGGCGGCACTCCGGCGCCTCGACCGCCACGGCATCGGGCAGGAACCCCGGCACCTCGCGGTCGGAGAGCACCTGGATCATTTCGGCCTCGCTGCGGCGCAGCGAGATGTCGTAGCCCATGATCCGGTATTGAATCGGGTCCTTGAGCGGCGCATTGAGAATCACCTCGACCCGCTGGCTGCGGACGAAGCCCATCTCCATGATCCGGCGGCGAAAGCCTCCGTGGCCCAGCACCTTGAGCACCGTGGCCGATTCTCCGGTCTTCAATTCGGACAGACGCATCGCATTTCGTTTGCTTGGGAAGTACAAAGATAGTCGTTTCGGACGAAAAGAGCAATCCCCACATCTGGGTATTTCATCCGGCAGGCACCGCCTCCCCGCGAGCGATCCGGCTCCCGAAGCATAAATTTCCGATAAAAAAACGCTATTTTTTCGGTTCCGGAGAATATTATTAGATAATTTTTATATCTTTGCGTTGATAAAAACCCAAAAAACATTACACAACATGAAAGAATTGGTAGCAAAAATCAACGCCGAATTCGAAGTTTTCGCCGCTAACGCCACCGCTCAGGTAGAGAAAGGCAACAAGGCCGCCGGTACGCGCGCCCGCAAATCGGCTCTGGAGCTCTCGAAGCTGATGAAGGAGTTCCGCAAGGTATCGGTCGAGGCTGCGAAATAATTTTTTCGATCCTCACCTACAAAGGCCGCCTGAGAGGGTGGCCTTTTGTTTTGGAAGCGAAACGGGTGCAGAGGACGGAATGAAAGCGAACGCTGCAGTGCGCCGAAAACGAAGGGGCTGCCCATTCGGGCAGCCCCTTTGTCTTACAAACCGATGCCGTTGCGGCCGAGGAGTTCCGCATCCTGCGGCGCAAGGCCCGTGCGTCGATAAGGCACGGCTTCGTTGTGGTCGTTCAGGTAGCAGCGCGGCGCGTCATAGTCGAATGCGGGGCTGACTAACGACACCGCCTCCTCGATGTAGGGGCTGCGGATCGCGGCGATCTGCGCCATCGTATGGAACAGGGCGTGCGTGTTGGCCGGTGCCGCCGTATTGGCGGCGGCCGCCTCGGCGATGCCGGGAAAGGCGGCCCGGTAATCCTCCGAAAACCACGCCAGCGATGCGACCCACAGCTGGTAGGCCGTCGTGGTGGGGGAGGCGTGGAGGAAGCGGTTGCGCGCATCGTCCAGCAGGTCCTCGCCATGATCGGCACAGTAGAGGATCGCCGAGGCAACGCTCCGCAGCGACCGCATGTAGCCGATCGTCTCCGCGAGGAAATAATCCGTATAGAAAACCGAATTGTCGTAGGCGTTGCGCAGCTCCTCGGCATGCTGCGGCACGATGGCTACGTTGTCGTCCGGCACGAAGCGGGCGAACTCGCGCGGGTAGCGCTGATGGTAGCAGAAATGCGATCCGTAGCAGTGGAGGATGAAAAAGAGGCGCTTCGAGCTGCTCCGGGCGATAGCTTTCTGCATCTCCTCCAAGAGCTGCAGGTCGTGCCGCGGCGAGCGGATGTAGACCAAGTGCTGCGCGTCGTGGGCCAAGTGGTCGATCATGGCGCCCTGCTGCGACTGGTTGGAGATGAACCACGTGTCGAAACCCGCCTCGTTGAACAAGGCCGGAAGTCCCTTGCGGCGGAAAAGCTCCTCGTGCTGCGCCGTGCCCACCGACGAAAGGAAGAGTGGTACGCTCTTGTGCGTGGTGTTGCTCTGCGTGAGCATGTTGCGGAAAAGCACGATCTCCCGTTCCTGTGCAAGGCGCGGGTTGGTTTCGCGGTCGTAGCCGAAGAGCTGCCAGCTCATGGCGCGCGACGCCTCGCCTATTATATATATGTATATCTCGCGCTCGGGCAGCTGCGCCGGACGCTCGGCCCCGTAGGCGAAGCCCTCGGAGGTGCGGTCGAAATGGTAGGACTTGCGGAACTCCGAAGCGCTGAGCCCCATGTTGTAGAAGACGTTGAGCGGGAAAATCTCGTCGCGCAACACATGTTTCTCCTCGCTGACATGGTAGGCCGGCCAGAGGATCAGCGTGCCGATCGCCAGGAGAGCGGCGCCCGTCAGACCGACCGTCATCCGCGTCGTCCGCGAGATATAGCGCTTGTGGCCGATCTCGCGGGCCGCGAACCACAGCAGCGGGCAGTAGATCGCCAGCACCAGCGCCACACCGGGGTAGATGTTCTCCAGCAGCTCGCCCGCCTCGCCGGGGTTCGTGGTCAGCAGGTTGGTGAACATGTCCGTGGCGATGACCGAGTTGCCGAACAGGTAAAGCAGCACGATCTGGAACGTGCTGACGAAGATGAACGGAAAGCCCAACCAAATCATCACGCCCGAGCGGCGGAGCACGACGCTCCACGTCATGTAGAAACCCAGCGGCAACAGGATCAGCGCCTCGACCGTCCAAAGCGAGTAGTGCTCCGTGATGGCCAGCACGCAGTTGGGGATGATGAGCGCCACGAAGAAATAGACGGTCAGCAGCGTCGTGAAGCGGCTGCGCACACGGCGCCGGACTTTCGGTATGCGGTTTCGAAAGGCTGTCATCGCTAAAAAGCCTCGTTAAGGTTGAGCAGGAAGCCGCTCGTCCGGCGGCCGAAGCCGTAGTCGAGACGGATGTTGACCCGCTTTTTCAGCTCCCAGCGCAGGCCGATGCCATAGTTGGGCAGCGTGTGCGACCAGCGGAAGCCGTCGCCGCTGCGGTCGCTGAAAATATTGCCGGCGCCCCCCCACAGCGTGCAGCCGATGCGGCGCCAGATGCGCTGGCGCAGTTCGAGCTGCGTCGTCAGCAGGCAGTTGTCGGCATAGCGGCCCTCGTAATAGCCGCGCATGCGGTAGCTGCCGCCCAAGCGGGCCAGCATGGGCCACGGCGTATGCGCGGAGTTGAACTCGCCATAGAAGTCGAACGCCAGCACGCCGCCCGACCACAGACGCTGGTAGCCGTCGAACGTGAACGTCGTGCGGTAGAAAGCGTGGTCGCAGCTGCCCAATCCGCGGGGGAAGATATTGCCCTGCAGACTGACGTAGATGCCGCGCCAGGCGTTGGTTACGAAGTCGCGCGAATCGTACTCGACGATGGCGCCGAGGCCCGTAGCCGTATAGCTGTGTTTCTGGTAGCCGAGGTAGCTGTCGGCCGTTGCGGCGAGGTCCTTGCCGCGGGTATGCTCGAACGTGATCCGGGGCCCTACGAAAGTGTGGGGCAGCACCCGGTAGAGGTAGCGGGCGTGGATCTTGTACTGCTTCTCGACGTACGACACCTCGCGGTTGTCGCGGCCCGCCAAGTAACCGATACCCCACAGGTCGCGGGGCGCCGACGAAAAGGCGACCTTGTAGTCGAATTTGCTGCGGCCGCGCGAGAAAAAGGTGTTGCCCTCGACGCCGAGCGAATAGAATCCCGAGATGGAGACGCTGGCGAAGATCGAAATATCCGAGGGCTGCGTCAGCGAGTCGGTTTTGTCGACGCGGTAGAGGCCGGCGGCCAGCACGCCGATGCCTAAGCTGGTCGTCTTCGAGTAGCTCGGGCCCCCGGCGAACGTGAAGTCGATCTTCTTTTCGAAAGTGCGGTCGACGGTCGACTTGTCGAAATAATCGAACACGCGGCGCACGAACGAGCGCCGTTTCGCAACCGTATCGGCTGTCGGCGCGGCAACGGCGACGGAATCCGCCCCGGGACTTTCGGGTGCGGCAGCCGACGAAGCCCCGGCCCGGCCTGCAGCGAGCAGCCCGGCGACGAAAAGAAGTGCGACGACGATCCGACGGAACATTCGGAAGAGGCAGGTTTTACTTATACTTCTCGACCGTGCGGTAGAAAGCCTCCTTGTCGGCCTCGGTGAGTTCGCCCTTGCGCAGGAAAACCAATTCGCCCTCTTTCGAGACGATCATCAGCACGAAGCGGTTGTTACAGTCGCCCAACTCCCACGCCGTGCTCAGCGTACGGTTCACGTCGGCCAGCACCGTCGCACCGTTCTTGGCCGTGCGCTTTCGGGCAATGCTGCGGACGATCCAGTTCGGAAGGCCGGTGTCCGCCAGGTTGATGATCCCGAAGCCGTAGAGGTTGTCGCCGGCGGCGCGGTGGTTCTCCTCCATGTCGGCGATGAACTCCTCGTTCTGCTTGTGGCGGTCGGGATCGACGTAGAAGATCAGCAGATTTTTCTCGCTCCACATGGGCAGCTGCGCCGGATTGCCTTCGAGGTCGATGATGCCGACATTTTCGATTTTGCGGGGCTGCTCCTGCGCAGCGGCGGCCGACGCCGAAAAGAGGGCGGCCGCACAGATGACAAGAAGTTTCATCTTCATGACAGTCTTGATTTCAGGTTCTGCAAACACGGGGCAAAGGTAAAACTTTTCCCCGAAAATACGACTCCGCAAGCGGTCGTAAAATTGTTCGGAACGTACACAATCCTACCCGCGATTGTACGTTCGAAGATGCCGAAAAGGCTTTTAGGGAGCCTATACGCATGCCGCGAATCGAAAGAAAATGGCTATCTTTGCCGCAAAACAACCGCCATGAACGACCCTGTGAAAATTCTGTTCGTCTGTCTGGGCAACATCTGCCGCTCGCCGGCAGCCGAAGGGGTGCTGCGAGCCCTCGTCGCCCGGGCCGGCCTTGCCGGACGCATCGAAATCGACTCTGCAGGTACCTACGGAGGCCATCGGGGCGAACTGCCCGATCCCCGCATGCGCAGCGCTGCCGCCCGCCGAGGCCTGACGCTCACGCACCGCGCGCGGCAGATTCGCGAAGAAGACTTCGCCGCATTCGACCGCATCGTGGTGATGGACGACATGAACTACGAGAACGTCCACCGCCTGGCGCCCTCGCGCGAAGCGGCCGCCCGGATTTTCCGCCTGACGGAGTTCTGCCGCCGCCATCCCGACCGCACCTACGTGCCCGATCCCTATTACGAGGGACACGAGGGTTTCGAGCTGGTGCTCGACCTGCTGGAGGACGGATGCGAGGGACTGCTCGACGCGCTGAAAGCGGAGGGCCGGATCTGATCGCTCAGAAGTCGAGCCCGAAGCTGAGGCTGTAGGTATTGCGCAACGGAGTATCTTTTGCGGCGAACAGGTAGGCGAAGTCGAGCCGCAGATGCAGGATGCGCAGTCCCGCGCCGACCGAGGCATAGGAGGGGTAGTACTCCCGCCGTGCGCCGTAGTGATAGCCGGCCCGCAGCTGCACGAGCTGCATGAGGTTGTACTCGGCGCCGACCGAGAGCTGGAAGCCGCGCACGGGCGAAGGGGTAAAGTAGTAGCCGACATCGGTGCCGACCGTGATTTCATGCGCGTCGGAGAGGTAGGTGTCCAGCGCGGCCCCGAGGGTGAAATTCATGGGCAGGGTGTAGGTCTGCTTCCGGAAGTAGCCGCCCAGATTGCTCAGCTTGGCGCCGGCCCGCACGGTGGAGAAGTCCCCGAGGTTCACGGGCAGCATCCAGCCGGCACTCAGGTCGACGACCAGCGCATCGACCGAGCCCTCCGGCCGCCGGAGATGCAGATAGCGCGTAACGCCACCCACGGCCCAGCGGTCGTCGATGCGCCGCGAATAACCCAAGTCGAGGGCCATGTCGCTGTTGCCGTGTCCGCGCAGATACTGCCGCCAGCCGAGCTGTGCGAGGTTGAAATGGTCCATGCGCCAATAACCCGTTACGGCGTAATAGTCGACCTGCTTCTGTCCGTAGTAGGAGGACGAGACCTGCGAGGGCATCAACGAAAAAGCCGCCATTGCCGGGTTGCCGTAGATCGGATGCGAACCCGCAAGCGTCGTCATCGCGACGCCGCCCATGCCGAGCGTTTTGGCATCAGGCGTCGGCAGCATCGCTTCCTGCGCCCGGAGTACCGGAGCTCCCGCCGTGAAGCAAAGGAGCAACAAGAGACGTTTCATCATGGGAACAAAGATAAGGCGCTAAATTTACAAATCAAAACGGGAAGTTTGCAATCCCCGCGGCAACCGGTTTTCGGGATGCGAGCAAAAAAGGTGCTATACTTATATATAAAAGGGGCAGTTACCTCGCTACGCTCGGTGAATGCTATCGTCGCGGCGGCAAAGCATCTTTGCGACAGAAAATCCCTACGGGATTCCCGCCCTGCACGAAAAAAGCCTGCCCAAGTAAACTTGGCAGGCTTTTCGTTTCGGACAGAGCCTTACGGCTCTTGTCTGTCGCTTTTCCTTTGCTCGTACCGCTCCTTAGCAATTCATCGCGCCGCAGCAGTGGATCACC
>CAZIUJ010000070.1:0-7649 GCA_964542345.1 uncultured Alistipes sp. | reverse complement strand
GCGACTTCTGGTCCTGGCACTGCACGACGATGCCCGTCGGGATGTGCGTCAGGCGAATGGCCGAGTAGGTCGTGTTGACCGACTGCCCGCCGGGGCCCGACGCGCAGAAGATGTCTTTGCGGATGTCGTTCATCGAAATCTCGATGTCGAATTCCTCGGCTTCGGGCAGCACGGCGACCGACGCGGCCGACGTGTGGACGCGGCCTTGCGTCTCGGTCTGGGGGACGCGCTGCACACGGTGCACGCCCGACTCGTACTTCAGCGTGCCGTAGACGTTCTGGCCCGAAACTTTCATGACCACCTCCTTGTAGCCGCCCGCCGCTCCTTCGGAAAAGGAGGTCAGTTCGTAGCGCCAGCCTTTCGACTCCGCATATTTGGTGTACATGCGCAGCAGGTCGCCGGCGAAGATCGCCGCTTCGTCGCCGCCCGTGCCGCCGCGAATCTCGACAATGGCGTTCTTCGAGTCTTGCGGGTCTTTGGGGATCAGCAGGAGCTTGATCTCCTCCTCCATGCGTTCGATCGCCGGTTCAAGTTCGGCGATCTCTTCGCGGGCCATTTCGCGCATCTCCTCGTCCTTGTCATTGAGGAGTACATCTTTGGCTTCGGCCAGGTTGGCGATCGCCGTGCGGAAGCGCTCCGAGGTCTCGATGATCGGCTCCAGCTCCTTGTACTCCTTGTTGAGCTGCACGAACTGCTTGACGTCGGCGATCACTTCGGGGTCGGTGAGCTTCTGCCCCGTCTCCTCGTATTTGAGTTTCAACCCGTCCAGACGGGTCAGGATAGAAAGGTCTGCCATAAAATATCTTTGCTTGACGCAAAGATAATGAAAAATCGAGAATTAAAAATGAAGAACCGAAACGCATGCAGGTTTTCCTGAAAATCGCTATCTTCGCATCATGATTCGCCTTTCGTTGCTGATTCCGACCCACAACCGGGCCGCGTCGCTCCTGCGGTTGCTCAGCTCCGTCGCACGGCAGACGGCCGACCCGGCCGTCTGGGAGTGCGTCGTCGTCGACAACGCTTCGACCGACGACACGGCGGCGCAGTTCGCGGCTTTCGCCGCGCAGCACCCGGCCCTCAACCTGCGCATGGTCTACGAAGCCCGGCCGGGCGTCTCCCACGCCCGCAACCGCAGTCTGCAGGAGGCGCAGGCCGCCTGGATCGCGTCGGTCGACGACGACGAGCTCATCAACGAGGGTTTCATCGACGCCTACCTCTCGTTCATCGACACCCACCCCGACGCCACGGTCGCCGGCGGCCGCATCATCGCCGAGTACCCTTCGGGGCGTCCCCGCTGGATGTCCCGGTACACGGAGATGCCCGTCGCCAACCCGATGGAGTTCGGGCCCGCGGTGCGGCCTTTTCCGCACGGCCGGGTGCCGGGCGGCGGCAACATGGCGTTCCGCCGCGATCTCGTGTTGCGATCCGGCGGCTTCGACACCACGCTCGGCCGCATGGGGCGCGAGTTGATCGGCGGCGAGGAGAACGACCTCTTCGAGCGGCTGTTGCAAGGCGGCGAAACGATCTGGTACGTGCCCGGCGCCGTGATCCGGCACATCATTCCGCCCGAAAAGCTCACCGAGGAGTATTTCCGCCGCCTGTGCCGCAACGTCGGCCGAAGCCAGCGGCGGCGTTCCGAAATCCACCGCCGCAAGCACAGGGCCCGGTTCTTGGAGCTGCTCAAGTGGGGGGCGACCTTGTTGCTCGCCCTCACCATGCGGCCTCGTCAGGCACGTTGGCTCCTGCGCATGCGCAGCGAGATCACCCGGGGGCTCTTCGGCCAATAAACAAAGGGAGAACCCGCCCCCGGGCTCTCCCTCCTCGTATCTCCGCACCCCTGCTAAAACAGGTATTTTTCGGTCTTGACTTTGCTCACTAAGCGGAAGATGTCATGCCAGGCATCTTCCCCGAAGGTGGTGCCGACCACTTCGATCACCTTGCCGGCCGTGATGGCGCCGATCGTGCCGCATTGCCGCAGCGTAAGTCCGTCGCACAGGCCCGAGAGGAATCCCGCCGCATAGAAGTCGCCCGCTCCGGTGGTGTCGACCCGCTTGGCGGCGGCCATGATGCCCACGTGCACCACTTCGTTGCCTTGCTTGATCAGCGCCCCGCGCATGCCGATCTTCACGACCGCCAGTTCGCACATGCCCGAGATCATCTGCAGCGCATTGAGCGGCTCGGCTTCGCCCGTGAAGGCTTTGGCTTCTTCTTCGTTGGCAAATACGATGTCCACGGATTCGGCGACCAGCTCGCGCAGGAACGCCAGATTTTCGGCCACAATGTTGAAGCTGGCCAGGTCGATCGCCACCTTCAGGCCGCAGGCTTTCGCCGTCCGGGCCGCCTTGCGGATCAGGGCATGGTTCTGCACCAGATAGCCCTCCACATAGAGACAGTCGTAGCCTTCGAAAAGCGCGGGGGAGATCTCTTCGGCAACCAGTTCGAGCGCGGCCCCTAAGTGGGTTACCATCGTCCGCTCGCCGTCGGGCGAGATGAGCGACACACACTTGCCCGAGCGTTCCTTGCCGCGGAAGATCGCGGGGGCGACCTTCAGGTTTTCGAGCGCCTGCACGAAGAAGTCGCCCGTCGTGTCCTGCCCAACCTTGCCGATAAAGCCGACGCGGCAGCCCAGCTGCGCCATCGCGCGGATCGTGTTGCCCGCCGAGCCGCCTAACGAGAGCGAATAGGGAAGTCCCGCCACCGACTTGGAGATCTCGGTCTGCAGGCGGGTGTCGACCAGGTTCATCGAGCCTTTGGGCAGGTCGAAGCGCTCCAGCACGGAGTCGCTTTTCAGGTTGACCAGCATGTCGGTCAGGGCATTGCCGATGCCAATAACACGTTTCATCCGGAGAAAAGTTTGGGAAAGGAGGTCCGTCGGGTCCTATATCGAAAGAATCTTCACCAGTTCGAGGTTGCTGCGGTCGATGCCCTTGTTGTGTTTCACGGCTTTGGAGAAAGGCACATAGACGATCCGGCCGTTCTCCGTGCCGATCATCACGTTGCGCTGGCCTTCCATGATCGCTTCGATCGCCGCTTCGCCCATGCGCGATGCCAGAATGCGGTCGAACGCCGTCGGCGCGCCGCCGCGCTGGATGTGTCCCAGGATCGTAACGCGCGCGTCGTATTCGGGGAACTCTTCCTTGACACGCCGGGCCAGCGCCGTGGCACCGCCCGTCTGGGGGTTCTCGGCCACGATGACGATCGCCGAGTTCTTGCTCTTGCGGAAGCCGTGGTTGATCAGTTCGGCCAGCTGGTCGACTTCGGTCTCCATCTCGGGAATGATCGCCGCTTCGGAGCCCGTGGCCAGCGCACTGTTGAGCGCTAAGTAGCCCGCCGTGTGGCCCATGACTTCAACAAAGAAAAGGCGTTCGTGGCTCGACGCCGTGTCGCGCAGCTTGTCGACGGCTTCCATGATCGTGTTGAGCGCCGTGTCGTAGCCGATCGTCGAGTCGGTGCCGCCCAGGTCGTTGTCGATCGTGCCCGGCAGGCCGACGACCGGCACGTTGTATTCTTGCGCAAAAAGGCCGGCGCCCGTCAGCGAGCCGTCGCCGCCGATGACCACCAGCGCATCGATGCCGGCGGCCACCATGTTGTCGTAGGCTTGCTTGCGCCCTTCGGGCGTGGCGAACTCCTTGCAGCGGGCCGTCTTGAGGATCGTGCCGCCCAGCTGGATGATGTTGCTCACGCTCTGCGACTTGAACTCCACGATTTCATTGAATACCAAGCCTTTGTAGCCGCGCATGATGCCTTTGACGGCAAAGCCGTTGTAGATCGCGCTGCGCGTTACGGCGCGGATCGCCGCATTCATGCCGGGGGCGTCGCCGCCCGAAGTCAGCACGCCGATACATCTGATTCTTCCCATATCGTCCATGTTTGTGAGGGCCCAAGATACGACCGTTTTGCCTTTGGCAGCGTATCTAAGGCGAAGCCAAAGGTACGAATTATTTCATTTTTTTCAAAAAAGCCGTTCCCCGATTCTTCTCCGCCATTCTTCAAAAGGGCCACAGCGGGGCCCGCTCCGGCCAAGCGGATGCCGCACCGGCTTTCGCCGCCCCTAAAAAACAAGGGCGGGCCCGAAAGCCCGCCCTGCGGCCGAAACCCGTTTCCGGCCTATTCAGCGTCGTCGTCGACCACTTGCAGCGAGGCCCGGCCTTGCGACTCGTCGGCCACCATCGTAACCCGCTTGCCGCCGGCCGTGATGTCCAGCTGCGAGGTCTCCTTGTCCACGGTGATCTCGATCGCTTTCGACGGCACGCTGATATGCACCGAGCGCAGGTCGTCTTCGACGATCTTCTCGTCGCCGAGGTCCCGGAGCAGCTCCCGGAGCGTCGTCGTGTCGCGTTCGATGACCACTTCGCTGTCGAGCATGCGCCCCACCGGACGGTACTTCTTCCGGAAAAGGTCGAAAACATTGTCGCTCACGGCCATGCCGCCTAACAGCACCATGCCGACGATCCAGGCCAGGAAGATCGCCAGCACGGTTTTGCCGCCCGGCTTGCGCGATGCGATCAGGCACATCAGGACGTAGATAAGCAGAATCGTCGGAATCAGCACCACAAGGATGCCGAGGATGGGAACTCCTAAGTTGATGTCTTGCAGGAAATCGGGGCCCAGCGGCAGGTCGTGGCCTCCGACAATCAGGGCGAACAGGCCGATAATCAGGGCGCAGGCCACCATGATGAAGGCGAAGACCAGCAGCCCGGCGAAGACCTTGCAGAGCATCAGGACAATGCGGCCGACCAGCGACACGGTCTCCGCAACCACCGACTTGGCTCGGCTGTCGGGGTCGGCCGCGGCGTTTTCTTCGGTCGTGCGGCGGATCGTCTGTTCGGTGATCCGTTCGCCGTTCATCTCCAATTTCTGCCGCGCGGTGCGGGCCGCCGGCACGGCGAACCACATGATCAGGTAGCAGATGACGAAGATGCCGAACAGGTTGCCCATCATCGGGCCCATCCACCACAGCAGCGGCAGCCACTTGAAGCAGGTGAGCAGCAGCGGCAGGAAGAGCACCAGCCGCACCCAGACAGGATCGACATCAAAATAGCGCCCGATGCCCGAGCAGACGCCGCCTAACTTGGCGCTCTCCGTGTCGCGGTAGAGGCGGCGCGGGATGCGGGGTCCGCCGCGGCGGCCGGCCGCCGGATCGGTGTCGGAGATGTCTTCGGCCGAGCCCATCTGTTGGATGATGTTCAGGATCAGGGCTTTTCCGACCACCCGGGTGTTGTCTTGCGCCGAGAGGATCAGCTCGGCGATGCGGGCTTCGATGTCGGCCACGATCTCTTCGCCGTCGGCCGAATCTTCGTAGCTCTTCTTCAGCGTCTCGATGTATTCGGACAGCGTGTCGTAGGCGTCGACATCCATCGTGAAGGCCACGCCCGAGAGGCTGCACTTTCTTATCTCGTTCATGTGTGTGTCCGGATTGCAGGGGTTATTCTTGGTGTACGCTGCCGCCGCTTGACCGGCTGATCGACGTGTTGCAGTCGCCGCTGTAGCGGATCGAGGAGCCGCTCGAAGCATCGGCCTTGAGCTGGCCCGTGCAGCGGATGCGGGCCGACGCCCCGCTCGACGTGTCTACGTGGGCTTGCTTGATCTCGAAGTTTGCGGCGGCCAGCGTCGCCGCCGAGGAGAGGTCGGCATCGCAGGTGCCCGCCGTGCCTTTCAGTTCAAGTTTCGAGGCGCTCGAAAGATCGATTTCGCAGTCGGCGGCCGTTACGTCGGCAACCACATGCGCAGAGCTCGACAGTTCGAACGCGCACTCGTCGGCCTTGATACCCGCTTCGATGCGCGAGGCGCTCGACGCCTTGACTTCGACCCGGGCGGCTTCGGCCGTCGCTTCGATGCGGGCGGCGCTCGAACTCTTCAGCTCGACTTTCCGCGCCTTGAGCGGCTTGCCGCAGACGATCGCCGCGGCGCTCGACGCCTTGAGCGCGCCGATCCGTTCGCTGTAGGGGATCGTTACCTTGACATGATGGTCGGAGAGGTTCTGCACCGACTTGTCGATGCCGATCTTGAGCATCCCCTCCTCGACTTTCACGTCCACCAAGTCCAGGATGTTGTCGTCGGCTTCGACAAGAATTTCGCCGGCCCGGGCTTCGACGATCTCGGCCCGGATGGCGCGCGAAACCTGCACACCGTCGAACTTGCCGACCCGAACGGTGCGGGTTACCAGTTTGCCGCTGCCTCGCAGCGACTTGTGCGAAGCGAAGAAGTCGGTCAGATCGCCGGCGCTGGCGCCGACGGCGCACCCTATGAGCGCAGCCAGGAAGCCTAATCCGGCCAGCAGCAGAAAGATTTTTTTCATGGTATCGGTTTTTTCAGGGTTAATGATCGGTTTTGCCTTGACGGATGGTGCGGATCTGCCCCACCAGTTCGTCCCAGGCTTCGTCGAGCGTCGCCAGATATTGGCGGCCCTTGTCGGTGAGCGTGTAATACTTGCGGGGAGGGCCTTGCGGCGACTCTTCCCAGCGGTAGGTCAGCAGCCCGGCGTTCTTCTGCCGGGTAAGAATGGGGTACAGCGTTCCTTCGACGACGATCATCTCGGCTTGCTTGAGCTCGGCGATGATTCGCGGCGCGTAGGAGTCCTCGCGCGAAAGAATGGCGAGGATGCAGTACTCCAGAATGCCCTTGCGCATCTGCGCTTTTACGTTGTCTTCAGCCATGTGGTCTATGCGTTTGATGGTTTCGGCGCCCGGGGCACAAGGATCCAGAGGATGATGTAGACCCAGAGCGAGAGCCCTCCGAAGAGGATCAGGATCGCCGTGGCGATGCGCAGCAGCGACGTATCGAGTCCGAAGTATTCGGCCAGGCCGCCGCAGACGCCGGCGACGACCGCGTCGCGCGTCCGGTAGAGTCGTTTGTTGTTCGTTGTCATGGTGCTATCGTTTTTTGCGGTTCAGCGTAAAAGGGGTGGCGGGAGCTTCGGGTATGATGATCCAAAGGAGGATGTAGACCCAGAGCGAAAGGCCGCCGAAAAGGATCAGCAGCAGCGTTACCAGGCGGACAAGGGTCGGATCGACTCCGAAGAAGTCGGCCAGGCCGCTGCAGACGCCCGCGATCGAGCGGTCGGTGCGCGAGCGGCGCAGGAGTTTCGGCGTTCCACTGGCAGCACTCTTCAGGTCGGCATTTTCGCGTTGTTCGCCGAAGTCGGCCGGGGAGCCCATGCGGGCAATGGCGGACCGCACCGTCTCCAGCGTAACTACTTGCATGGGCGAGGCGACCCGTTCGCGGAAAATCTCCGCAAAGTGGCGTTCGATGTCGTCGAGGGTCTCGGTGTCGTTTTGCGGCAGCCGGCGGCGCAGGTCGTCCAGATAATCTTTCAACGTATCGTAGGCATCGCGGTCAAGGTTGAAGGCCACGGAACCCACATTGGCTTGAATCGTTTCTTTCATGGTCCGACGGTTTACGGATGGGTGTTTGCTATTTTGACACTGCAAATATAGTGCTTCTTTTTATACTATGCAATACAAAGTACCTAATTTTTCATCAAAAAAAGCATTTTTTTGCTTTGAACCTCGCCGGACGCCCTCCGACACCTTTATTTATAGGCGGTACAGTACCATCTTTCCATTTCGATCCGTACCTTTGCAGCAAGCAGCTTCGGCCCGGAATAACGAAGATCAAGGTTTTCGTTAGCGCGGCCGCAGATTCAGCAA
>CAZIUJ010000069.1:0-7727 GCA_964542345.1 uncultured Alistipes sp. | reverse complement strand
CGAAGCCCGGAGCCTTGCAGGCGGCGATCTTCAGCGTGCCGCGCAGCTTGTTGACGACGAGGGCCGAGAGGGCTTCGCCGTCGACATCCTCGGCGATAATCAACAGGGCCCGGCCACTCTGAGCCACGGGCTCCAGAATGCCCATGAGCTCCTTCATGGTCGACACCTTCTTGTCGGTGATGAGGATGTAGGGCTTTTCGAGCTGGGCCTCCATCTTCTCGGGATCGGTGATGAAGTAAGCCGAGATATAGCCGCGGTCGAACTGCATGCCCTCGACCACCTCGACGTGCGTCTCGGTGCCTTTGGCCTCCTCGACGGTGATGACGCCCTCCTTGTTGACTTTGGCCATCGCCTCGGCGATCAGCTTGCCGATGTTCTCGTCGTTGTTGGCCGAAATAGTGGCGACCTGCTCGATCTTGGCGTAGTCGGAGCCGACCTCCTGGCTCTGCTTGCGCAGCGACTCGACGACCGTAGCGACGGCCTTGTCGATGCCGCGCTTCAGGTCCATCGGGTTGGCGCCGGCCGTAACGTTCTTCAGGCCCACGCCGATGATCGACTGGGCGAGGACCGTGGCGGTGGTGGTGCCGTCGCCGGCGTCGTCGTTGGTCTTCGAAGCGACCTCGCGGACCATCTGCGCGCCCATGTTGGCGAACGAATCCTCCAGCTCGACCTCTTTGGCCACGGTAACGCCGTCCTTCGTTACCTGCGGAGCCCCGAACTTCTTGTCGATGATGACGTTGCGGCCCTTAGGACCGAGCGTTACCTTCACGGCGTTCGACAGCGCGTCGACACCCTCCTTGAGCAGTTCGCGCGCCTCAACGTTATATTTGATTTCCTTTGCCATAGCGATTTACGAATTTAGATGATTGCCAAAATATCGTTCTGTTTCATGATGAGGTAGTCGACGCCGTCGATCTGAATCTCCTGTCCGGCATACTTGCCATAGAGGACCTGATCGCCCGCCTTGACTTCCATCTTCACCTCCGAGGTACCGGGACCCACAGCGATGACCTTGCCTGCCAGCGGCTTCTCCTTGGCCGTGTCGGGAATGATGAGACCGCCGGCCGTCTTCTCTTCCGCGGGATTCGGCTGAATCAGCACGCGGTCGGATAAAGGTTTTACGTTCATAGCTTTCTGTTTATTTGGTTAATGATAATTTCCGTATGCGATTCCCTATCCAACAATCGGTGTGCCAAGCCGCTTTTGGCAGGTTCCGCCGGCTTTTCGGGAGCTTTCCACTGACAAAGCTACAGACCGGCCTGCCATTTTGTCACACTGCGGGCGGCCGCCGCGATTTTTCGGCCGATTTGTTTGGCGGAAGCGAAAAAAGTATTACATTTGCACTCCGATACAGCGCATGCCGTAGAAATGGTGGATGTAGCTCAGTTGGTTAGAGCGTCGGATTGTGGTTCCGAAGGTCGAGGGTTCGAGCCCCTTCTTCCACCCCATTGAGAAGTGTAGCACCCGGTTTTCAGCCGGGTGCTTTTTTGTCGGGGAGGGGTCTGCCGATAAGTACGTCAATTATTCTTGTTGATCAGGTTCACCACGACTTTGGTCATCACCTCTTTCTCCTCGGTGCGGCTTTCGGCGATCATCAGCGTCAGCGCGACCAACGTATTGTTGTCGACCAGCCGCGAGCCGTCCGGACGATAGAGAATGCCGTTTTTCTCCAGGAACCAAAGGAACAGAAAGGCTGCGATCCGCTTGTTGCCGTCGCTGAACGAATGGTTCTTGACTGTCAGATAGAGCAGGTTAGCCGCCTTCTCCTCGACGCTCGGATAGAGATCGCAGCCGCCGAAAGTCTGATAGATCGCACCCATCGTACTCTTGAACGACTCGTCCTTTTCATGGGCGAACAGATCGCTGCCCCCGAACTTGTCGCGCAAAGTCCGCAAGGCCTCCATCGCATTTTCATACGTCGCCCGAAACGGCTCCTCGGCCGTGGTGGCCGACACCTCCAACCGTTGATAGTCGTAACGATCGAGCGTATCGAGACCGTAGGTATAGTCGGTAATCACTCGCAGCAGGCCGACCGCCTCGGACTTCGTAACGGCTTTCGCGTCCAGCACGTTCGACAGGAGCCTCACCGTCCGTTTCAGTTCCTCCAGCTGCTCGGCTTTCGCCCGGTCGTTGACGGCATAACCCTTGATCAGGTACTCCTTCAACACCTTGTTCGCCCAGATACGGAACTGGGTGGCATTTTTGGAGTTGACACGATAACCTACCGACAAGATCATGTCGAGACTATACGCATCGACCCGTCTTTTCACGATGCGTGTTCCCTCCTGTCGAACTATTTCCATTTTGGAAACAGTTGAAATACGCTCCAGCTCCCCGCTCTGAAAAATATGGCGGATGTGTTTGGATATGGCCGGAACCTCCGTTCCGAACAATTGCGCAATCTGCGCCTGCGTCAGCCACACGCTGTCGTTTTCCAGACGCACGTCGAGGCGCGTTTCGCCGTCGGCCGTCCGATAGATGAGGACTTCTCCCGTATTCATGGAAACAAAGATAGCGATTTCATCGGAACCCCCTCCCGCGCGGAGACCGAAATACGAAAAAATCCCGGCCGACCTTGCGGCCGCCGGGATTCGCTGTCAAGCGCCGCAGAGGCTTACTTGCGGTAGACTTTGGTGTAGCCGTAGATGGCCTCGTCGCCCAACTCCTCCTCGATGCGGAGCAGCTGGTTGTACTTGGCCATGCGGTCCGAACGCGACATCGAACCGGTCTTGATCTGACCCGAGTTGGTCGCAACGGCGATATCGGCGATCGTGGCATCCTCGGTCTCGCCCGAGCGGTGCGACGTTACCGACGTGTAGCCGGCGCGGTGCGCCATCTCGATGGCGTCGAGGGTCTCGGTCAGCGAACCGATCTGGTTGACCTTGATGAGGATCGAGTTGCCGCAGCCCATTTCGATGCCCTTCTTCAGGAAGTCGACGTTCGTAACGAAGAGGTCGTCGCCCACGAGCTGGCAGCGATCGCCGATCGTCGAGGTCAGCAGCTGCCAACCCTCCCAGTCGTTCTCCGACATACCGTCCTCGATCGAGTCGATGGGGTACTTCTCGACAAGGCCCTTGAGGTACTCGACCTGCTCCTTCGACGTGCGCTTGGCGCCCTTGTTGCCCTCGAACATCGTGTAGTCGTAGATGCCGTCCTTGTAGAACTCCGACGAGGCGCAGTCCATGCCGATCATCACGTCCTTGCCGGGAACATAGCCGGCTTTCTCGATCGCCTTGATGATCGAATCGAGAGCGTCCTCGGTACCGTTCAGAGCGGGAGCGAAACCGCCCTCGTCGCCGACAGCCGTCGAAAGACCGCGCTCGTGCAGCACCTTCTTGAGGTTGTGGAAGACTTCGGCACCCATGCGCAGACCCTCCTTAAGCGAGGGAGCGCCCACGGGACGGATCATGAACTCCTGGAACGCGATCGGCGCATCGGAGTGCGAACCGCCGTTGATAATGTTCATCATCGGCACGGGCAGCGTCTTGGCATTGGCACCGCCGATGTAGCGATAGAGGGGCATGCCGAAGTAGTCGGCGGCAGCGCGGGCCACGGCCAGCGAAACGCCCAGAATGGCGTTGGCACCCAGCTTCGACTTGGTCTTCGTGCCGTCGAGGGCGATCATCGCCTTGTCGACGCCGACCTGATCGGCGACGTTCATGCCGATGATAGCGGGGGCTATCACCTCATTGACGTTCTTCACGGCATTTAGCACGCCCTTGCCCAGGTAGCGGCCTTTGTCGCCGTCGCGAAGCTCCAGCGCTTCGTTTTCGCCCGTCGATGCTCCGCTCGGCACGGCGGCACGACCGAAAGCACCCGATACGGTGCGCACTTCGACCTCGACGGTCGGATTTCCTCGCGAGTCGAGGATCTCTCTTGCATGAATCTCTACAATCTGCATAGCGATAATTATTTATTGGTTGAATCTTTCCGTTCTCTCTCAGGGACCCGGAGCCTGCTTGCTCCCTCTCTGCACGACCCGAAACAGCTGCGGCCCGCACAGGTTCGACCCGGCCTGCATTTTCACGACGCGAAGATACGAAATAATCGGAAATTGTGGACGCCGGCTGTTATTTTTTTCACGCTTTGGGATTCCGGTAACACGGATCGCCGCAGTCTAAGTAAATAAAATAGCTCTTTCAATATTGATTTTCAACAAAATTTAACCGAAATTTGCCGCCGCAATACCCCGGGAGCGTTTGTATTTCGGAAACATTTTTCTATCTTTGTCTCGCTGTCCGAAACGGGCAGCGACATGATAGAAGTGTTTAGGCTTCTTTCCTCAGAAATCTGGAAAATTTCTTACGCAAGGAAGGAATGCGCCTCGCAAAAAGAAGCAATACGGACACTCATCACCGTGTATAGTTGTATCATTCTTGATAGGCTATTCGGTGTGGGGTATTGTTTATTTTGCGTAAGGCATTCCAGAGCCTCTGAGGAGATAAACTAACAACTCCACACTTCTTTTTTTGTATCCGCCATTTGGGAGTTGAATGGTAAAGTTGAACTACTAATTCAATTTTTACTATGAAAAATCTCTTCCGGCTCGCAGCCTCCGGCGCTGCGGTCTTGTCGCTGGTCGCCTGCGGCTCATCCAAAAAAGCGACATCCTCCGATTACCAGTACGAACAGTGGAAGCAGCAGCAAGAGCAGCAGGCCGCGCAGAATCGTCCGGGCCGCACGCTCCGCGCCACCGAACCCTGCATCGAGCTGGCGCTGGCCGACGACTGCGAATACCTGCGCAGCTACGGCACGGCCACGTCCTACGTCGAGAAAACCGCCCTGAGCGAAGCCGAACGCGACGCCCGCAACCGGATGGCCCAGATGATCAAGGTCGCCGTCGAAGGTGCCGCGCAAGACTACGCGCAGAACGCCAACCGGAACCTCAAGAACTCGGCCGCCACGCTCGGCGAGTCCGTCATGACCCAGTACGTCGCCGAAGAGCTGCGCAACACGCGGATCATCAAGACTTCGCTCTACGACCTCACCGACGGTTCGATTCAGGTCTACGTCTGCCTCGAAATGCGCACCGGCAAAGATACCTTCGGTCAGAATCTGAATAACTTCCTCGACCGCGAAGGGGTCGTCGAACTGCAATACGACCGCGACCGGTTCGTCGAAAAGACGGCCCAGGGTCTCGAAACGTACAAGCAGCAGAACATGCACCGGGAGTAGCATGAAACGCAGTCTCCTCGCCACGATGCTGGCGGTGCTGGCCGGGATTTCCGTCTCGGCGCAGCCGCACGCCTCGGAGCCGCTGCGTCCCCGGTGGATTCAGAAAGCACCGCGCCCCACCAACGCTACGTTCACCTACGAGATTCTCTCCGCTGCCGCCCCGTCGCTCGACGAAGCCCGCGAAAAGTGCCTCGCCGAGCTGGTCGCACACTCCGGACTGCGCTCCGGCGTGGTTGCCATCTCCGACAGCCGCTCCGAAAAACAGGTTTCGCAGGTATGGACCGACGGGCGGCTCTCCGAGCGGATCACCTCCGACAGCCGCACCTCGACCCGCCTGCAAGGCCCGGCCGTGCGGCTCCATGTCGAGAACATCGCGGAATATTGGGTGCGGGACCGTTCCGGAAGCTACTACCTGACCAAGCTCTTCGCGCGGTCCGAGCTGGGGCGGATGCCCCTGTTCGATCAGGTCGAGCTGACCGCCCGCTACGGCGCCCGCGGACTCTGGCGCTCGGCCATCATCCCCGGCTGGGGCCAGTTCCACAAGGGGGCCAACCTCAAGGGAGGGCTCATCCTCGGCGGCAGCGCCGTCATGGCCGCCGGCATCGTCTTCACCGAGAACCAACGGTCGGACTATGTCCGCCGCCTCGGCCAAACCCGCAACATCGAACTCCTGCGCACCTACCGGACCCGGCGCGACCATTTCGCCACGGCCCGCAACATCTGCATCGGAGCCGCTGCGGCCCTCTACCTCTACAACCTCATCGATGCCGTCGCCGCCCCGGGCGCCCGACGCATCGTCGTCCGCCGCCGTTCTTCCGGCGAGCGGACCTATGCACTCTCTCCGACGGTTTTCCCTGACGGCTCTGCCGGCATCGCAACCTCGGTCAGTTTCTAATCATTCAAACAACCATTAACCCATTCAATCATTCAAACCATGAAAAAAATCCTTGCTTTGCTTTGTCTTGCAGGAGCTCTCTGCTGCAGCTGCTCCAAAGACGAAACGCCCACCTCGGGCAGCATTTACGGCATCATCACCGATTCCGAAACGGGCGAACCGGTCCGCAACGCCGAGGTTGTTCTCGCTCCCGGCAACAACACGACCATCTCGGGGTACGACGGCCACTACGAATTTTCCGACCTCGAACCGGGACAGTACAAGGTGCAGGTCCGAGCCACCGGTTACGCCTCCAACTCCCGTCAGATTTCCGTAGCCGTCGGAGCGAGCACCTCTTGCGACCTGCTTCTCACGCCCGTGCAGACAAGCTCGGGAATCAGCTTCTCCAACACCACCGTCGATTTCGGCACCGACTATTCCTCCCTGCGCATCAACATCTACAACAACGGTACGTCGGGTGCGGTTTCCTGGAGCGTGAACGGCATCACGGAGTCGTGGCTTACGGTCTCGCCCATGAACGGCAAAGTCGAGATGAACGGCTCCGAAAGCATCGCCGTCAACATCGACCGGTCGAAGATTTCGGAGGGCACCACCACGTTCTTTACGGTGCAGGCGGCCGGCCGGGCCCAGACCATTACGGTCATCGTTGCCGGCAACTCCTCTTCGGGCGGCGGCAACGTGGGCGGCGGCGATTCGGGGAAAGAGGATTACTCCTCGGCTTATGTTTCGTCGTGCGACGATCGGATTTCGGTCGACATCGTGAGCTGCAAGCGTTCAGGCAGCAGCGTCGTCTTCACCTACTCGCTGACCAATACGGGTTCTGCGATCAACGACTTCCGCATTTACGCCGTCGGCCCGACCACCTACACGAGCGTGTCCGACGATACGGGGTATACCTATACGTATCAGAACAGCAAATTCGTCTTCGGCGGCGCTTCTCCCAGCGGCGCCAGCATCATTTCGACCAACCTGCCCACCTACGCCAAGAAGAACGGAACCATCACGCTCAGCAACGTTTCGTCGAGCGCCAAGAAACTCCACGTCTCCATCTTCTGCATAGCTTATCCGGCCTCGGTTTACAATCTTGCAGGCAACTACATCACTTTCTCCGGAGTGCCTATCTATTAGGCGCCCCGGCAAAAAAGCACGCGGAAATCGTCCCGTAGAGCGACCGGCCGCGGCATCAGCGCATCAGCAGCGATGAATCGCCGTAGCTCAGGAAACGGAAATCGTGCGAAAGGGCGTAGTCGTAGATACGCCGCCAGTCGTCGCCCACGTAAGCTGCGACGAGCAGCAGAAGCGTCGACGAAGGCTGGTGGAAGTTGGTGATGATGCGGCTCACAATGCGGAACTCGTAGCCGAGCGGCGTAATCATGATCTGCGTCGCCGCTTTCAACCGGTCGAGACCCTGCGAGGACAGGTAGTCCGACAGGATTTCGAGCGCATCGCGCCCCGTAAAGTCATGCGGAATATCGTAGAGCTCCCATTGTCCGATCGTCCGGTCGGCGATGGGAGTTCCCGTTTCATGGATGCGCCACGCGAGGGCCGTCAGCGATTCGAGCGTTCGCACCGAAGTCGTCCCCACGGCCGTGATGCGGCCCCGATTTTCGAGCAGCCGCCCGACCGTCGTGCGCCGCACCTCGAAGTGCTCGGTGTG
>CAZIUJ010000068.1:0-7863 GCA_964542345.1 uncultured Alistipes sp. | reverse complement strand
GAGGCCTCCTGCGCTAAGTAGCCCACGCCCAACTGGGCCCGGCGGTAGACGGGCAGCGATGTGAGCTCCGACACCTGTTTCTGGTCGTTCTCCAGAAAGATGCGCCCCTCGTTGGGCTTGATGAGCCCCACGATCATGTAGAACGTCGTGGTCTTGCCGGCGCCGTTGGGGCCGAGCAGCCCTACGATCTCGCCTTGGTTGACGTCGATCGAAACGTGGTTGACCACGGTGCGCGATTTGTATTTTTTGACGAGTTCGCTGGTGTAGAGACGCATGGCGGTTGGCAGATAAAATTTTTTACAAAGTTATGCTTTTTTCTGAAAAAATTTTTATCTTTACATTGGATTTTCGGATTTTGAAGTATACAAACGGCTTTATGAAACAGTTCGACGCATCCCTGCTGCACGGCAAACTGAAGGAGTACTTCGGTTTCTCCTCCTTCAAGGGCAACCAGGAGGCGGTCATCCGCAACGTGCTGGAGGGAAAGGATACTTTCGTGCTGATGCCTACGGGCGGAGGCAAGTCGCTCTGTTACCAGCTGCCCGCCCTGCTGATGGACGGGGTCGCCATCGTCATCTCGCCGCTGATCGCCCTGATGAAGAACCAGGTCGATTCGATGCGTACTTTCTCCGCCGAATCGGGCATCGCCCACTTCCTCAATTCGTCGCTCAACAAGACGGCCGTCCAGCAGGTCCGTGCCGACGTCATGGCCGGGAAGACCAAGCTGCTCTACTTCGCGCCCGAATCGCTCACCAAAGAGGATAACGTCGCTTTTCTGCGCAAGATCAAGATTTCGTTCTACGCCATCGACGAGGCCCACTGCATCTCCGAGTGGGGCCACGACTTCCGGCCCGAGTACCGGCGCATCCGGCCGATCATCAACGAGATCGGCCCTGCGCCCCTCATCGCGCTGACGGCCACCGCCACGCCCAAAGTCCAGATGGATATCCAGAAGAACCTCGGCATGTCCGACGCCGCGGTCTTCAAGTCGTCGTTCAACCGCTCCAACCTCTACTACGAAATCCGGCCCAAGCACGACGTCGACCGCGAGATCATCCGCTTCATCAAGCAGAAGGAGGGCAAGAGCGGCATTATCTACTGCCTGAGCCGCAAGAAGGTCGAGGAGCTCACCGAGCTTTTGGTCGCCAACGGCATCAAGGCCCGGGCCTACCACGCCGGCATGGACGCCGCGACGCGGGCCGGCAATCAGGACGACTTCCTCATGGAGCGGGTCGACGTCATCGTCGCGACGATCGCTTTCGGCATGGGCATCGACAAGCCCGATGTGCGCTACGTCATCCACTACGACATCCCCAAGTCGCTCGAAGGCTACTACCAGGAGACAGGGCGCGCCGGCCGCGACGGCGGCGAAGGCCACTGCCTCACGTTCTACAGTTACAAGGATATTCAGAAGCTGGAGAAGTTCATGCAGGGCAAGCCCGTCGCCGAGCAGGAGATCGGCAAGCTGCTGCTCGTCGAGACGGTCTCCTACGCCGAGAGCTCCATGTGCCGCCGCAAGACGCTGCTGCACTACTTCGGCGAGGAGTACGCCGAGGAGAACTGCCACAACTGCGACAACTGCCGCAATCCCCGGCCGCGGGTCGACGCCCGGGCCGCACTGGGCACGGCGCTCGAAGCCCTGCGCGATATCGGCGACAAGTTCAAGTCCGACTATCTGGTCTCCGTGCTCACGGGCAAGAATACGGCCCTGATCAAAAGCTACGGGCACAACAAGTCCAAGTGGTTCGGGGCCGGCGAGGAGCACGATGCCCGTTTCTGGGGCGCCGTGATCCGGCAGGCGCTGATCCTCGGACTGATCGACAAGAATATCGAGAACTACGGCCTGATCTCCATCAACAGGAAGGGCGAGCAGTTCATCGCCATGCCGTTCCCCGTCTTCGTAACCCTCGATCACGACTACGATCAGGAGGAGAAGGAGGCCGAGGCCGAAGTGCCGGCAGGCCGGGGAGGCGCCGCCGACGAGGAGCTTTTCTCGATGCTCAAGGACCTGCGCAAGAAGGTCGCCAAGAAGCACGACCTGCCGCCGTTCGTCATCTTCCAGGACCCCTCGCTGGAGGACATGGCCGTGCAGTACCCCGTAACGATCGAGGAGATGCAGAACATCACGGGCGTCGGCGTGGGCAAGGCCAAGAAGTTCGGCGAGGAGTTCGTCCGCCTGATCAAGGCCTACGTCGAGGAGAAGGAGATCATCCGCCCGCAGGACATGGTCGTCAAGGGCGTGGCCAGCAAGTCGGGCAACAAGATTTTCATCATCCAGTCGATCGACCGCAAGATGGATTTCGAGGACATCGCCCGGGCCCGCGATCTGGACTTCGACGAGCTGCTGACCGAGATCGAGGGGATCGTCAACTCGGGCACGAAGCTCGACATCTCCTACTACATCCGCGACTTCATGGACGAGGACAAGGCCGAGGACATCTACCTCTACTTCAGGGAGGACGCCGAGAGCGATTCGCTCGACGCGGCGATCGAGGAACTCGGCGCCGACTATACCGAGGAGGAGATCCGGCTCGTGCGCATCCGTTTCATGTGCGAGCAGGGAAACTGACAGAGATAGCTTATGAACAGGAAGACTTTCGTTCTCGCGCTGGCGCTTCTGTGCACGACGCTCGCCTGGTTGGGCGTCTGCCTCTACTGGCGCTTCACCGAGCCCGCCAGCATCGGGGGCTTCGACCTCGCGATCGCCGTGCTCTTCGTGCTGATCGCCGCCGGCATGACCGTGCACGAATGTCGCAAGAAGAAGCGCGTGCATTTGGAGGAGGCCAACAAACACCAGATTCCTTGATGACCGAGGTCCGGGCCAAAAAGGCGTTGGGGCAGCATTTCCTGGTCGACCTCAACATCGCCCGCAAGATTTGCGACGCCCTCTCGGGCGGGTCCGCCGGGGAGCCTGCGACGGTGCTGGAGGTCGGCTGCGGCATGGGCGTGCTGACGCAGTTTCTGCTGCAGCGGCGCGACCTGACGACCTACGGCGCCGAGATCGACGCCGAGAGCGTCGACTACCTCCACCGGCACTTTCCCGATTTCGCACCGCGGCTCGTGGCGGGCGACTTCCTCAAGATGGATTTGCGGGCCGCCTTTCCCGGGATTCCGGCCCTGCGGGTCATCGGCAACTTTCCCTACAACATCTCGTCGCAGATTTTCTTCAAGATTCTCGAACATCGCGACTTCGTGCCCGAATGCGTCGGCATGATCCAGCGGGAGGTCGCCGTGCGGCTGGCCGAACCCCCGGGGTCGAAAGAGTACGGCATTCTGTCGGTTCTGCTGCAGGCGTGGTACGACATCGAGTATCTCTTCACAGTCGGGGAGTCGGTCTTCAGCCCGCCGCCCAAAGTCAAGTCGGCCGTCATCCGCCTGCGCCGCAACGGGGTCGAGCGGCTCGGCTGCGACGAGCCGCTTTTCGTGCGCGTGGTCAAAGCTTCGTTCGGCCAGCGGCGCAAGATGATCCGCAACTCCCTGCGGGCCGCTTTCGGCGACTTCGGAGGCGCCGAACATCCGTTCTTCACGCGCCGCGCCGAGCAATTGTCCGTTGCCGACTTCGTCGAGCTGACGAACTGGACTCAAAAGAATGTGAAAGGTGAAAGGTGAAAGGTCGTTCGGACGGTCGACAGCTTTTCACCTTTCACTTTTCAAATTTCACTTTTTTCGACTTCTCCTGCCACCACCGTTACCAAATCTTCGCGCCGTAGGTACTGTTGCGAGAGGCGCAGCACGTCGGCCGGCGTCAGGGCGCGGATGCGGCGCAGGTTCTCGTTGAGCACCGAGTTGTCCGCGCCGCAGAGGATGTTCTCGATCGTTACGTCGGCAATGCCGAACGGACCGTCGAGGATGCGCATCATCTCGCCCGTGAGGATGTTCTTGACCAGCGCCAGTTCTTCTTCCGGTACCGCCTCGGTGCGCAGACGCTCGATTTCCGCATAGATTTCTTTCAGGGCCGCTTCCATCGCCTCGGTGCCTACCTGCGTCGCAATGGCCAGGTAGCCTGCCCGGTCGAAGTTGACCATCGCTGAAACCACGCCGTAGGTGTAGCCGTGGCGTTCGCGCAGGTTCTGCATGAGCCGCGAGCCGAAGTAGCCGCCCAAGAGGGTCGCCACGACCTGCATCCCCACGAAATCGGGGTGCAGACGGTCGAAGAGCAGCCGCCCGATGCGGATCGACGACTGCACGGCACCCGGGTGGGCGACGCGGAGCTCGTAGCGTGTCTCGGGGGCCGGGAAGTCGCCCTGCGCCCGCTCGCCGTGCGGCAGCTGTCCGGCGATCGCCGCCACGGCGGCGCGCACTTCGTCCGTGATGCGGCCGCTGCAGACCACGAAGCAGTTTTCGGCCGTGTAGTGCGTGCGGTAGAAGCGCTGCACGTCGTTGCGCGTGAGCGTGTCGTAGAGCGCCTCGTCGTAGGCGATGCCGTAGGGATGCCGCGCGCCGAAGAGCGCCCGGGCGAAGGCTTCGCGGGCTTCGACGTCGACCTTGCGGCGGTCGATCTGCAGCCGCTGCCTGCGCTTGGCGCAGTAGGTCCGCAGCTCTTCCTCGGGGAAGGTGGGGCGGAGCAGAATCTCTTCGGCTACGCCGAGCGTCTCGCGGCAGAACTTCGAGAGGGTCGCGAAGCTGATGTAGGCATAGTCGCGGTCGAGGTTCACATCGAACCACGAGCCGTAGTAATCCAGCTGTTCGGCGATTTCGCGGGCCGTATGGTCGCGCGTGCCCTGGGCGAGCAGGTTGGCCGTCGCCGAAGCCGAGAAAGGCACCTCCTGCACGGACGATCCGGCATGGAAGACGAACGTTGCGCGCAGCACTTCGAACTCGTCGGCCGGCAGCGTGTAGAGGGCTACGCCGTTGGGCAGGACCTCCTTTTCGGCACGGAGCACCTCGACGGAGGAGGGAATGGTCAGGGGCGGTTGTCGTTTCATCGTGCCCGGTAAATTAGCGTGGAACTTTTTTCGGGGCGCAGCACGCGGCGGCAGAACTCCATGATGTCGTCGGTCGTTACGGCGCGGTAGGCCTCCGTTTCGCGGTTGACGAGCGCCGGGTCGCCCAGCATTTCGTAGAACCCTAAGTTCATCGCCTTGTTCATCACGTTGAGCTCGCCGAAAAGGGTGTTCGCCTCGAACTTGTTTTTCACTTTCTGCACCTCGTAGTCGGAGGCCGCTTCCCGGCAGAGAAGCTCGATTTCGGCCCGGAACGCCTCTTCGGCCTGCTCGGGCGCGGTCTCGGGCAGCAGCTGTCCCGTGAAGACGAAGAGCCCCGGGTCGAGGTCGCCCGTGATGTAGGCGTTGACCGACGAGAGAAGCCGCCGCTCCTTGACCAACCGTGTGTAGAGACGCGAGGAGTCGCCGCCCGAGAGGAGGTCCGAGACCAGATCGGCCGTGTAGAACTCCGCCGACATGCGTCCGCCCATCGGGTAAGCCACGCTGACGGTCGTCGCCGGGACGTCGCGTTCGACGACCTCGCGGCGCGCCTCGTGCTGGGGCGGCTCCTGCGGTATGGTCGCCGGGGGTGCCGGCCGGTCGGGCAGGTCGCCGAACCACTTTTCCGCCAGGTCGAGCATCCGCTCCTCCTCCAGATCGGCGGCGATCGAGAGAATGGCGTTCGAGGGGCGGTAGTGGGCCCGGTAGAACGCCTCGACGTCGGCGAGCGTCGCCTGGGCGATGTGGTCGGGCGTCAGGCCGATGGCGGCCCAGCGGTAGGGGTGCACGCGGTAGGCCAGCGCCCGCAGCAGCATCGTCTGGTCGCCGTAGGGTTGGTTGAGGTAGCGTTGCCGGAACTCCTCGATGACGACCTTCTTCTCGGTCTCTAACTTCCCGGCCGTGATGTCGAGCCCCTCGATGCGGTCGCTTTCGAGCCAGAGGGCCGTCTCGACGTTGGTCGCCGGGAGGGTGATGTAGAAATCGGTGTAGTCGTTGTTCGTGAAGGCGTTGTTGTCGCCCGAGGCCATCTGCACGGGCAGGTCGAAGTTGGGAATCTCGCGCGTGCCGCGGAACATGAGGTGCTCGAACAGGTGGGCGAAGCCCGTGCGCGAGGGGTCCTCGTTGCGGGCGCCGACCTTGTAGAGGATGTTCACGGCGGCCAGTTTCGACTGCCGGTCGCGGCTGACCAGCACCGTAAGTCCGTTGGAGAGTGTTTTTCTGCGATAGGGTATCATGTTACAAAGATAACACAAACAATATACCGGCGATTCGATATGTCGATTATTTTGTTTTTTCGACGAAGTTTCCCGCCGGCAACAAGTCGCGTATGTGTCTTGCGAGGTATTCTGGTTAATCGGGGAACACGTTTTTCGTACTTTTTTCAAATATAATTCTTTAATTGAAAAATAATATATATATTTGTATGTAAATCTTTTGTCATGAAAAAAATTTACTTTCTTATTTTGTTTGCGGCCATGACACTGGTCGCTTGCACCGACTCATGCGACACATGGATTCCCGATCCCGATAATGACCGGTCCGCTTCGGCGTATGCAGTTCCCGGCATATTGAATGAATCGGGATTACAAAATGCCAAAGTTGTTTCGTACGATATGAAAACCGGCCGCAATATGGTATGTTCTGAGAAAAAACCGTTTTACGTAAGCGGGGACGCCCCTGGCTACGATGACGGCGGTCATGCTTGGATTATCGACGGCTGGAACGAATACACCACGCAATGCTGGGAAACGACCTACGGCCCCAATGGTAAAATCAATCCGGAGCGACTGATCGAGGAGACATATTATTGCTTGCTCCATTGCAACTATGGTTGGGGAGGAAAATGCGACGGCTATTATTTCGACGGACTGTTTGATACGACAAAAGCATTGGGATCCAATAGAATTGATGCGAATGTAGGAGATTATAGCAGTTACAATGATTCTGACGATTATAAGTTTACAAATAATCTTGAAATGGTTACTTATTAACGAAAAAGCGATGAAAAAACTATTTATGGCTTTGCTGGCTGTCGTGTCGATTGCGGCCTGCGAAAAAGAAGATACGAGCGAATGGGAACAGATCGACAAAGTCGTTCGAGCGCACAGCGATTTCGATGCGACGATCATCCCGTCGTTGCTGACCCGAGGAGTTGTCAAATGCACGGACTATACGATTCAAGGGATGGAGCTGTCCAAGTACGTCGGAATGTCCTATCCGCATAGCGCCATGATTTTTTATCCGGACGGCAGCATATGGGAGTTCTGCAAGGTCGTACCGCCGAAACCGGATTATGTCCTGGAAACCACATGGGAATATGCTCCCGAAACCCGCACGATCGCTTACGGTAAAAATACCCGTCTGACGGTGAAAGCCGTCGTTTCCGACACCGAACTGATCGTCGAAGAAGTTTTGATCATGGTGCACGGCGACGGGGCGCCTTCCGAACACCTCACACGCTCGGTACTGCGCATACTCACGGACGAAGCGTCGCTGGAGCGCTACAGAAAACGGTACGAATCGCTCGAAAAAGTTGAAGAATGACACTCGACCACCGCTCCTGACAGGGCGGTGGTTTTTTTGGACACGCACCGCCGCCGATGAAAGCCGATGCGCCGAACAACTGACGGGGTTTGAGCCAGAAGCAGAAAAGCCCTGCACGGGAAGCGACCGGAAAAGGACGACCGCAGAGATCGGGTGCTCTTCGTTTACTGCGGGCCTCGGAAATTCGCAGCCCGTATGCCAAAAAATACAGATTATTTGTACGATATTAGGGTTGTTTTTTGTCGCGGATTTGTTATCTTTGCATCGCTTGTCCGGGTGCTGCGGCGCCCGGATGCCGGAAAGCGCATACACACAAATCAAATACATCTAAAATTTCAACACAATGGCAGAAAAGAAATTCATCACGTGCGATGGCAACTACGCTGCGGCTCATGTG
>CAZIUJ010000067.1:0-7878 GCA_964542345.1 uncultured Alistipes sp. | reverse complement strand
CTCCATCGCCTCGACGAGCAGCCGGTAGGCGGCGACCATCACGCGCGTGTTGCTCGACTTCATCGAGACGACGACCTGATCGAAGTCCTCCCGCCGGCAAATGCGCAGGAACTCCATCGCCGAGACGACCATGCCCTGCGGCGTGTCGCCCCACTCGTCGAAGACGCGCCGGGCCAGCGAACCGTGGTTGACGCCGATGCGCAGGGCGACTCCCCGCTCGCGGCACTGCCGGATAAGGGCCTCCAGCTCGCCGCGGTCGGTACGGTAGTTGCCGGGGTTGATCCGCACCTTGTCGACATACTGCGCGGCGACCGAAGCCGCCTCGGGCAGAAAGTGGATGTCGGCGACCAAAGCGGCGCCGATCCCCTCCTCGCGCACGCGGCGGGCGATGTGCCGCAGGTTCTCCGCCTCGCGCCGGCCCTGCGCCGTGAGGCGGACGATCCGCCCGCCGGCCGCCGCGATCCGCCCGATCTGCGCCACGCAGGCCTCCGTATCGTTGGTGTCGGTGTTGGTCATCGACTGCACGGCCACGGGATGCGCCCCGCCGATCGTTACGTCGCCGATGCGCACCTCGCACGAAGGGCGGCGCGAAAATTCCGAAAGGTTCATCTGAATCCGTTTTTTATGACGCAAAAGTAACGCAAAGCGCGCCGAATGCCAAATTTCTCCCCGGCGGTTTGTATTTTCAGCCCAAAATAGCTACCTTGCAAGCGGATAAACCCCCGAAATCGTTACGACCATGAAACGGAAACTCTATCTGCTGCTCCTCTCGGCGCTCGGCTTTCAAGCTGCAGCCTGCGACAAGGAAAACGAACCCCAGCAAATGTGCATGTACGGCACGCCGAGCATCGATTTCCGGATTCAGGGCAAGGTAACCGACACGGCCGGCCGGCCGATCGCCGGCATCGAAGTATGCGGCGGAGAAGAAAGCTATCCGGACATCGTGCCGGTGCACACCGACGAAAAAGGGCTCTACGATATATCGGGCAGCGCCCACTCCATCGATCTCGACCTCTCGTTCCGCGACATCGACGGCCCGGAAAACGGGGGCGACTTCGAAACCGAAACCCTCGCCATCAAGTTCACCGTTCCGGAGCAGACAGCGCCCGGGGAGGGCTGGTCCCACGGCTCCTACTTCCGCGCCGACGTAGACATAACCCTCACGGAAAAGAGCCCCGCGCAGGAAGAGTAGCCGTGCCCGCTCCATGAACATGCTGGAGAGCAACATCCAATTCGTGCCGGGCGTCGGCGAGGCGCGGGCGAAGCTGCTGGATCAGGAGCTGCACGTCCGCACGGTGGGCGACATGCTGCGCCACTTCCCGACCCGCTACATCGACCGCACGAAAATCTACCGCATCGCCGAAATCACGGAGGGCGCCCCGGCCCTCGTGCAGTTCCGGGGCCGCGTCATGGGGGTCTCCTATGCCGGCGAGGGACGCAAGCGCCGCTTCACGGTGCAGGTGCAGGACCCCTCGGGGTCGGCCGAGCTGGTGTGGTTCCAGGGCATCAAGTGGATCGAGAAACGCATCGAACAGGGGCGCGAATACCTGATCTTCGGGCGCCCGTCGTTCTACCGCGGCGAGCTGTCGATGGCCCACCCCGAAGTGGAGCCCATCGAGCAGGCCCTCTCGCGCAAGGCCGAGAGCGGCATGCAGGGCATCTACCCCTCGACCGAGAAACTCTCCAACGTCCTGGGCACCAAAGGCATGTACCAGATCATCTGCCGGGCCTGGGTGCTGGCCAAAGACCATATTCAGGAGCTGCTGCCCGAGTCGATGCGCCGGCAATACGGGCTCATGCCGCTGCGCGAAGCCTACTACAACATCCACTTCCCACAGTCGCCCGAGGCGCTGCGGCAGGCGCAGTACCGGCTGAAATTCGACGAATTGTTGGGCGTGCAGCTCAACGTGCAATCGCGCCGCACGGCCCGCATGACCAAGAGCGACGGATTCCTCTTTCCGAAAGTCGGCGGCGTCTTCAACACGTTCTATACGAGCAAGCTGCCCTTTCCGCTGACGGGAGCCCAGAAGCGCGTCATCAAGGAGATCCGCAACGACACGATCACGGGATTCCAGATGAACCGCCTGCTGCAGGGCGATGTCGGCAGCGGCAAAACCCTCGTGGCCCTCATGTCGATGCTCTTGGCTGTAGACAACGGCTATCAGGCCTGCATGATGGCCCCGACCGAGATTCTGGCGCGCCAGCACTTCGCCACCTTCACGCGCATGCTCGAAGGGCTCGACGTGCGGGTGGCCATTCTGACGGGTTCGTCGAAGCAGCGCGAACGCCGCCGCGCCCTCGAAGGCATCGCCTCGGGCGAAGTGCAGATTCTCATCGGCACGCACGCCCTGATCGAAGACCGCGTGCAGTTCGCCAACCTGGGATTCGTGGTCATCGACGAGCAGCACCGCTTCGGCGTCGAGCAGCGGGCACGCCTCTGGACGAAGAACCGGCAGCCGCCCCACGTGCTGGTCATGACCGCCACGCCGATTCCGCGGACGCTGGCCATGACCCTCTACGGCGACCTGGATGTCTCGGTGATCGACGAGCTGCCCCCGGGCCGCAAGCCGATCAAGACCGTGCACTACACCGATGCGGCGCGCCTGCGTCTTTTCGGCTTCATGAAGCAGGAGATCAAGAAAGGGCGGCAGGTCTACGTCGTCTACCCCCTTATCAAGGAGTCGGAGTCGATGGACTACAAGGACCTCACCGACGGCTACGAATCGATCTCGCGGGACTTCCCGCTGCCCGAATATGTTACGACGATCTGCCACGGCAAGATGAAACCCGCGGACAAGGAGGAGTCGATGCGCCAGTTCAAGGCGGGCGAAGCCCACATCATGGTCGCCACGTCGGTCATCGAAGTGGGGGTCGACGTGCCCAACGCCACGGTGATGGTCATCGAGTCGGCCGAGCGCTTCGGGCTCTCACAGCTGCACCAGCTGCGCGGCCGCGTGGGCCGCGGCGGCGAGCAGTCCTACTGCATCCTCATGTCGGGCGTGAAACTGTCGAAAGAGTCGCGGGCGCGGCTCGATGCCATGTGCGAGACCAACGACGGATTCCGCCTCGCGGAACTCGACCTCAAGCTGCGCGGTGCGGGCGATGTGAACGGCACGATGCAGAGCGGCATGGCCTTCGACCTGCGCATCGCCAACCCCACGGCCGACGTGCAGATTCTGACCCTCTCGCGCGAGGTGGCGATCGAAATCCTGGCCGCCGATCCGACCCTCTCGCGGCCCGAAAACCGGGGGCTCGACGAGCTGCGCCGCAACTATTCGGGACGCCGCGAAACCGATTTCTCGCGTATCTCGTAACACGCCGCACGCAATAACCGCGCGATTGGAACGTTCCTTGATGATAAACCGCCGTCTATGAAACGCTTGCTTCTTCTCCTCTCGCTGCTGCCCCTCGGCGGAGCGCTCCGCGCCCAGCTCTACCACCCGGGCGAGGAGCTCTTCTACCGCATCAGCTACAAAGCCAAAATGTTCCCCAACACGGAAGTGGGAGCCGTCGAAATGACGACCTCCGAGACGACGCGCGACGGCCGCACGTACTACTTAGTCAAGGGCGTGGGCCGCACGCTGCCCACCTACCGGTGGTTCTACAACATGGAGGATGTCTACCAGGTGTGGATCGATCCCGAGACCCTGCGCACCGAACGCTTCGAGAGCAACCTGCACGAAGGCGACTACACGTTCGAAAGCACCTTCGACTACCGCTGGGCCGACTCCGTGGTCCACACCCGGTGGCGGAGCCGCCAGCGTCCCTTCGCCGAGAAAGAGCTGCCTCTCACGCCCGAAAGCATGGATGCCATCTCGCTCTTCTTCAACATGCGCACGGCCCGCGCCGACGCCTTCAGCGAGGGACGTCCCGAGATGCTGCAGATGGTCCTGCAGGACACGATCCGCCACATCCGCTACCGCTTCTTAGGCCGCGAGACGAAGAAAATCCGCAACATGGGCAAGTTCAACACCCTGAAGTTCGACTGCCAGTTAGGCACCTCGGAGGGCTACTCGTTCACCGACGGCACGGTCTTCACGATCTGGATTTCGGACGACGACAACAAGATTCCCCTCTACATCGAATCGCCCGTGCGCATCGGCTCGATCAACGGCTACATCTCGGGCTACAAGAACCTGAAATACCCGCTCAGCAGCCGGATCAAATAGGGGCAAAAAGAAAGAGGGGAAAGGGCCGAACCCTTTCCCCTCTTTTTTCAACGATCCCGGAAGACGACGGAACCGCCGGGACGGGTCGGCCGCCCGATCGGATCGGGCAGCGCGACGACGGTGCTCCGCGTCGAAGCCGCATGGGCCGGATAGGAGATCACGGGCATCCGGTTGTTCCTGATCCAGTAGGCGGCCAGCGCATAGTACCAGTCGTCCTCGGTCATGAAGTCGCCGGGGTAAATCATCTTACCCGCCTCATCCATGTCCAATATCACGTCGGGCTCGAAGCCGTCGGAATAGTCGCGGAAGCCCTGCTTGTTCTCCGAATAGAACGTAATGGGCATGAAGGTGTAGGACTCGCCCTCGATCTTGTAGTCGACATAGCCCTCCATGCCGACGTTCTTGCCGTTGGTCCGCGTGCCGATGAGGCGGACGTCGATGCCCAGACCACGCAGTCCGTTGATCACCAGCTCGCTGGCCGACGCCGTGCTCTCCGTGCAGAGCACGTAGAGGCGCCGCAGCCCCAAAGCCGACGAAAGGGCCGTCTCGATAGGCATGTAGATGCCGTTGCCGTCGGAGACGTTCCGGCTGCCGATCCGGTAGAGGCCGCCCTCCTCTTTGGCCATGCGCTGCGCGTTGTAGGTCATCCGGCAATAAACCTCGTTCTTGAACGCTTCGCCGACGATGAGCGTGGAGAGCAGCGTACTCGACCGCACGGAGCCGCCGCCGTTGTAGCGCAGGTCGAGGATCAGCTCCTCGGCGCCGCGGAACGACTTGAAAACATCGATGAGCGCCTCGTCCTGCTGGCTGTCGAAGCCCATGTAGAGCAGGTAGGCCACCTTTTTGCTGCCGACGGTCGTCATGCCGCTCTTGTAGATGGCCGGGTCGATGAACGTCTCGGCCGAAAGCCTTACCTCGGGCTGCGGCGTCAGGACGAAGCAGCCGGCATGGGACTCATCCCCCGAAACCCGGTTGGGCAGCAGGCGGACCGAAGGACCGTAGTAGAGGCGCTGCAGCAGCGTCTTGTAATTCGCCTCCGTTACCGTCAGGCCGTCGACCTGCGAGATGAAAAGGCCGCGGGTCAGACCGGCGCGTGCCGCCGGAGTTCCGGGCGTTACGCCCTCGATGATGAAGCCGAGGATCTCTCCCGAAGCGGTCGCGAGATAGGAAGGCCGCAGGCGCCAGAAGCCCGTTTCGGTGATTTCGTCGCCGACGGAGCGGGTTGTGAGGGCCTGCGTCCCGATCTCCGGGCCCCGCACGTAGGAGTAGAAGTAGTCGCGCTTGCCGTTCGTCCAGTGGCCGTCGTCGTAGTTGAGCGGGCGGCCCCGGTCGTCCTTGCGGGCGGCGACGAAGTCGAGCATCGACTGGAAGAACGTTTGGTAATCAGCGCTGTAGTCGGGCAGGAAGTCGGCCAGCGGGTCGTTCCACAGGTAGCTTTCCCGCATGTAGTTGTAGATCCATTCGTCGGCCTCCGGGAAGTCGCCGTCCTCGGCTTGCTGCGAAATCCGGAACGTCGCGGGCTGCGGGCGTCCGGCCACGAAGATCGACACGGTCGTCGTCCGCGGGGCCCCCGTGCCGTTCTCCGACGTAACGAGGTTCAGCATCCGCTGTCCGGCGCTGCCCGTCTGCGGATCGGCCGTGCACCACGAGTCGGCGCAGATGACCTGCCAGTTGCCGGCCGCGCGGAACGAGAAGGTGTGGGTCTGACCCGCAGCCCGGCTGCGGACCTCCGCAACCCAGGTCTGTCCCGAGATGCCGGTGCTTTCGCTCTCAAGCGTGTCGTCGCTGCTGCAGGCGGCGAATCCCGCCAGGGCAAGAAGCAGCATGGTCGTCCATTTTTTCATGCTTAATCGTTTTTTGGATGATCGGCGGCGTATTTGCGGCACCAAAGAGCGATGCCGCATGCGTCGCACTGCGGATTACGGGCCATGCAGACGTAGCGGCCGTGGAGAATCAACCAGTGATGCGCCACGGGCAGCAGATGGCCGGGAATATGTTTTTCGAGCGCCCGCTCGGTCTGCAGCGGCGTTTTGGAGCGGGTCGTCAGGCCGATGCGCTCCGAGACGCGGAAGACGTGGGTGTCGACCGGCATCACCTCGCGCTGCCACAGCACGGCGCCCAGCACGTTGGCCGTCTTGCGGCCCACACCCGGCAGGCGCTGCAGCTCGTCCAGATCGGTCGGCACCTCGCCGCCGAACTCCCCGCACAGCATGCGGGCCATGCCCGCGAGGTTCTTCGCCTTGTTGTTCGGGTAGGAGATACTCTTTATATAAGGATAAATCCCCTCCGCCCCGGCAGCCGCCATCTTGTCGGGCGTGGGAAAGGCCTCGAACAAGGCGGGGGTGGTCATGTTGACCCGCTTGTCGGTGCACTGCGCCGAGAGGATCACGGCCACCAGCAGCTGGTAGGGATTCTCGTAGCGGAGTTCGCTTTCGGCCACGGGCATGTGTTCCGAAAACCAGGCGATGATGCCGTCGTATCGATTCTTAAGTGTCATGGCATTCGTTTTTTCCAGTGCCTCCACAGCACCTTTTTCACCAACAGTCCCGCCCCCTCGGGACAAAGCAGCAGCCGCGGCGTGCGCCGCACGTCGTCGCGCCAGCGAGCCAGGTATTCGCGCACCGGGCCGTGGTAGGAGAGCACCCACAGCGCTACCGAACTGCGCCGGCGCAAGATGCGGAAGCGGTTGCGGCGACCGCCGTAACGTTCATCGAACCAAAGGCTTATATCCATCAACGAGTCGCAGAAAGCGATCCTCCTGCGGTACTCGGTGTGGTGGCTCACGCTTACGGGCAGGCGCCGATGCACGGCCGTGAACGCGGGAATGAATCGCACCCGGCTGCAGGCGGCGAACCACAGCCACATGGGCGCATCGTCGGTCAACCACTCGGGATGCCGCTCGGGATGCACCTCGTCGTAATAACGGACGATCAGCTCGCGCCGCGCCAAAGTCGTGCAATTGCAGATCGTCAGGCGGCACAGCAGGCGGTCGAAGTCGGTGAAGTGCTCCTCCTCGTCGGGCACGCTCTCCCCGGTCGCCTGATAGAAATTCTCCGCCCGCGTGAAGCACATGCCGCACCCCGGGTCGGCCTCCAGCAAGTCGACCTGCAGCTGCAGCTTGCGGGGATCGCTCCACCAGTCGTCGCCGTCGCAGTAGGCCACGTATTTGCCGCGGCAGGCGTCGAACGTGCGGCGGTAGTTGGCGCGCCATCCGATATTTTTCTCCCCGCCGATCAAGCGCACGCGGTCAGGATAGCGCGCGGCATACTCGCGGCAAATGGCGGCCGTAGCGTCGGTGCTGCAGTCCTCGCCCAACACCAGCTCGACGCCGAACGAAGTCTGCTGAGCCAGCACGCCTTCGATCGCCTGCCGGAGGTAGGGTTCGTGGTTATAGGTCGTCATGCAGACCGAAACGAGCGGCGTATCCATCGGTTCAGAGTTTCGTCAGTTTGGCGTAGTTGGCCAGCAGCGTCTTTTCGCCGGCATTGTCGAATGCGATCACTAATTTCTGGTCGCCGTTGAGCAGCTCGATACGCCGGATGATGCCGACGCCGAACTTCTGGTGCTCGACCCGCTGGCCGACGGCATAGCCTCCGCCCGCGTCGGTCGTTCCGCCCGTCGCCGGCCGGGAACCCAAACGGCGCATCCCCTCGGTCGAGGGGCGCGGCGGCTGCACGAGAGCCGGATCGGGCTGCGGCTTCGGTCTTGC
>CAZIUJ010000066.1:0-7892 GCA_964542345.1 uncultured Alistipes sp. | reverse complement strand
GGTACTGCATGCCCGGGAGCGCCGGATAGCCGAAGCGGATTTCGCCGTCGGGCACGTCCTTGTCCAGGCCGCTCTTCGAGCCGACCATCACGCGGTTGCCGATCGTTACGTGGTCGGCGACGCCCACCTGCCCGGCGAGGAAGCAGTTGCTGCCCACCTTCGAGGTGCCGGCGATGCCCGTCTGGGCCGACGACACGGTGTTGGCGCCGATCTCCACGTTGTGGCCGATCTGGATGAGGTTGTCGAGCTTCACGCCGCGACGGATGACGGTCGAATCGGTCTTCGCACGGTCGATGCAGGTGTTGGCGCCGATCTCCACGTCGTCTTCGATGACGACGTTGCCCAGCTGGGGAATCTTGTCGAAGCCGCCCTCGGCATTGGGCATGAAGCCGAAGCCGTCGGCTCCGATCACCGCACCGGCATGGAGGATGCAGCGGCTGCCGATCCTGCAGCCCTCGTAGACCTTTACTCCGGGGTAGAGGGTCGTGCCTGCGCCGATCTCGACGCCTGCGCCGATGTAAACCTGCGGGTAAATCTGGCAGTCGGCGCCGATCTTCGCTCCCTCCTCGATGACCGCGAAGTCGCCGACGTAGCAGTTTTCGCCGACCGTCGCTTTCTCGGCGATCGACGCCCGCGGGCTGATACCTGTGCGGCGGGGCTTGGCGGCGTTGTACATTTCGAGCAGCTTGACGACGCAGGCTCCCGCGTTCTCCACTTTGATGAGGGTGGTTGCTACGGGCTGCGAGGGCTCGAACGTTTTGTCCACCAGCACGATGCTGGCGCCGGTCGTATAGAGATGGGGCTCGTATTTGAGGTTGGTCAGATAGGCCAGCGATCCGGCGCGGCCCTGCTCGATCGACGACACGGTGTGCACCGTCGCCTGCTTGTCTCCGACGACCTCGCCGCCTAAGAACCCGGCGATCATTTCGGCTGTAAATTCCATTGCCATATTATTATAGGTATTTGGTGATGTCGATGCCTGCCGGCAGAAACTCCGTAGCCGGACGTCCGAACGCCAGCAGCTCGCGGACCGTCGACGAGGAGATGTCGGCCACGTCGGCGGGGGTGTAGAGGACGACGGTCGTCAGCGCGGGGTAGAGCCGGCGGTTGGCAGCCTCCATTGTGCGTTCGTATTCGAAGTCAGAGGTGTTGCGCACGCCGCGGACGATGGCGCAGGCTCCGACCGTGCGGGCGAAGTCGCCCGTCAGTCCGGCGTAGAGGTGTGTTTCGACCCGCGGTTCGGCAGCGTAGAGGTCGTCGATGAGGCGTTTGCGGTTCTCGACGCTCAGCAGGGCCTGTTTTGAGAGGTTGCTGCCGATGCCGATCGCCACCCGGTCGAAGAGCTTCAGGGCCGCGTCGACGAGTGCCGCATGGCCTCGGGTAAACGGGTCGAACGACCCCGGGAAGAGAGCGATTCGTTCCATGAGAAACAAAGGTATGAAAAGCCGGGCGGAAATGCAAACGCGCCATGCGGTTTGTTTCCCGGGGCGTATATCTTCTGCGGCGCCGAAGCCGAGAAAATCCGCATTCAGAACATCGCCTCCATCGCTTCGGCGATGCGTCGGGCCGTCAGCGAGAGGTAGGGCACCTCGCCGCAATGGCCCAGTGCCGTAACGCCCCGATGATCGACATAAAAGAGCTCTTCCATGCGGGGCAGCATCTCGGCGGTGAGGAACTCTTCGCGCAGCGGCATCCCGAGGGCCCGGATCGCCCGCAGGGCCAGTTCGCGTTCGACGCTCGGCGGGGCGAGGGAGGCGAACATCTCCCCCTCGCGCACGGCGAAAAGGGGTGCTTCGTCGGCCGTGCGGCAGAAACCGTCGCCGTCGCAGCGGATCACGGTGCCGGCCGGCCCTGTGTGCTGCCGGAGCAGGAGGGTCGTCGTCTCGCGGGCCGAGGTCGGGAGGTCGACCCCCGGATAGTCGTAGCGGACGATCCGCGCATCGGGCCTCACGCTGCGGAGGGCATAGCCGCCGTAGAGCGAGGAGCCTGCCGGCACGATCCGCTCCCGGCCGTCGGCTGTAACCTCGATCCGCACGAAGCCCGAGACTTCCGGCGGATAATGCTCCGCCCGGGCCGCCTCGGTGATCCGTCGTTCCAATGCGTCGGGGTCGGGTGCGTAGGTGCAGCCGAAAAGTTCCCGGGCCGCCCGCGTCAGCACCTCCGCATGGTGGGTAACCAGGCGCGGCCGTCCTCCGGCCACATGCACGGTCTGGTAGAGGTAAAGTTCGCTCACAGCAGGAAGATCTTCAGCAGCAGTTCGCGCAGCAGCTCGCCGTCGGGTGCGCCGCCAGTGTTCATGCCCTTGCTTTTGGCGTCGTATTCGCGCAGGAGCCCCAGAATCCGGAAGACGCGGCGGTTGTCCCAGAGCGCGGCGTGCTGCTTGATTTCGTTGACGACGAAGGTGTTGTTCTTGCGCAGGATGCGCATCAGCTCGGTATCCTGCGGGAAAGGCTGCCCCTTGTGGCGTGCGAGCCACCGCAGGTAGTTGACGACGAACAGCTCCTTGAACTGGCTGAAGAGCGCCATGATCGTCAGCAGCAGGGGGTTCTCTTTGGGGTTGCGCGAGAAGTGGTCGGCGATCAGCAGGGCCCGGGCCGTGTCGCGGGTCAGGACGGCCTTGCACAATTCGAAATTGTTGAAATCCTTCGAGATGCCGATGTTGGCTTCGATGTCGGCGTCGGTAACTTTCGTGGTTCCCTCGGGCAGCGAGACGGCCAGTTTGCGCAGCTCGTTGGCGATCTTCGAGATGTCGGTGCCGAGATGGTCGGTCAGCATCGACAGCGCTTTGGGGTCGATGCTCAGCCCCTGCTGTTTGGCGAACTGCTGGAGCCACGCCACGATCTCGTAGTCGCGCGGCTGCACCGATTCGAGCACGGCGCCGTGGGCCGTGCAGCCCTTGTAGAAAGCCGAGCGCTTGTCGACGTTCTTCTCCTTGTGGCAGATCACCAGGATCGTCGTGGGCGAGGGCTTCTGCGTGTAGAGCGACAACTTGTCGAGGCCCCGCAACTGCTGGGCCTCCTTGACGATGACCACCTGGTACGATCCCATCATCGGCATCTGGCGGCAGAGGTTGATGACCTGCCCCGCCTCGGAGTCCTTGCCGTAGACGGTGATCTGGTTGAACGAGCGTTCGGCCTCGCTCAGGACACCCGTGGCCAGCTGCTCGCAGATGGCGTCGATGAAGTAGCTCTCGTCGCCCATCAGCAGGTAGACGGGGGCGTAGCGGCGGGCGGCCACCTCGGCGGCCATGCGTTCGTACTGGGCGACCGTGTCGCGGAATCGGATAGCGCTTTTTGCCATAGGATCAGACGATTTCCTTGATGATGCGCAGCACGTTTTCGGTCTCCTCGGTCAGGCGGTAGCGGTCGTCGATGCGGCGGCCTACCAGCCAGACGATCTCGTCGCCCGAGAGGAGCACGAACTGCCGTTGTTTCTCGGCCGCCGGGACTTTGGCGTCGACCAGAAAGTCGCTCACCTTCTTGCGGCCCGTCATGCCGTAGGGGATGAACCAGTCGCCCTCCTGCCAGCGGCGCAGCGTGAGCGGGTATTGCAGCTTGCCGGCATCGACCTGCGCGATCTGCTCGGGGGCGCCGAACTCCTCGATGGCGTCGATGTCGGTATGTTCGTAGGTGAGGACCGCGTTGCCGCAGTAGCTGCGCGGCGTGTCGCGCTCGACCTGCAGGATGCAGGGGTCGTCGTCGGCGATGGGTGCCACGACGATCGTGCCGCGGTCGATGCAGGCCATGCGCTCGCGCGAGTAGAAGCGGCGGCCTGTGGCGTCGTTGTCGAGGGCCCGGCAGAGGGCGTCGATCACGTCGGCCTTGAAGCCGTAGGGCGCGCTGAGGAGCTCGTAGATGACGAAGCCGCGGGGAAAGGCCGGGTCGATCCGCTCGGGGTGGATGGTGTCGATGCCTCCCTCGGAGGTAACGGCTTCGCGGCGGATGCGTTCGATGCCGTGGTCGATGAAGCGCTGGGCGTCGGTCAGGCGGCCGATGTTGCGGCGCATGAGGTCGGTGAAGCGGGGGTTGATCTCCCGGATGCGGGGCACGAGGCCCAGGCGGATCTTGTTGCGCAGGTACTTGGTCGAGCGGTTCGAGGAGTCCTCGCGAAAGGGAATCTTCTGCGCCACGGCATACTCCAGAATCTCCTTGCGCGAGGCGAACATCAGGGGCCGGACGATGCGGCCGATCTGGTGGGAAATGCCCGTCAGGCCGCGCAGCCCTGTGCCGCGCAGCAGGTTGATGAAGAACGTTTCGATCGAGTCGTCGGCATGGTGGGCCACGGCGATCGCCGTGTAGCCGTGGTCGCGGCGCAGCTCCTCGAACCATGCATAGCGCAGCCTCCGCGCCGCCATCTCCATCGACTCGCCCGTGCGCTCCATTTCGGCGAGCGTGTCGAAGCGGCGGTTGTAGCAGGGAACGCCCGCGCGGGCCGCCTCGGCGGCGACGAGCTCTTCGTCTTCGTCGCTCTCGGTACCCCGCAGCCGGAAGTTGCAGTGGGCGACGCCCACCCGGTAGCCGCACTCGGTGAAGAGCGCGAGCATGACCATCGAATCCACGCCGCCCGAGACGGTCAGCAGCACCCGGTCGTCGTGCGTGAGCAGGCGGTTTTCCTCGATGTATCGTCGGAATGCTTCCGGAAGAGCCATGATTTTCAATTCATAATTAAAAATTCACAATTCATAATTTCCTCGACCGGGGATCGTTGTGCCATGTGCTCGAAAAAAATTGTGAATTATAAATTGTGCATTGTGAATTACAAAATGTTGACCTCCGTGTCGATCTCCACGCCGAAGCGGTCGCGGACGGCCTGCTGGACCTCGCGGGCCAGGCGGAGGACGTCGCCGCCCGTCGCGCCGCCCAAGTTGACCAGCACCAGCGCCTGCCGTTCGTGGACGCCGACGCAGCCTTTGCGGCAGCCTTTCATCCCGGCCTTGTCGATCAGCCAGCCAGCCGCCAGCTTCGCCTTGCCCGCTTCGGCGGCAGGGTAGAGCGGCATCTCGGGCCACTGAGCTTTCAGGGCTTCGGCTACGGCTGCGTCGACCACCGGGTTCTTGAAGAAGCTGCCCGCATTGCCCAGCTCGGCCGTGTCGGGAAGTTTCGCCCGGCGGATCGCGATGATCGCCTCGCGGATGTTGCGCAGCGTGGCGCCGCCGCGGGCTTCCACCTCGCGCTCCACGTCGCCGTAACCCAAGTGGGGCTGCGGCGTGCGCGACAGGGCGATTTCGATCGCCGTGATGACGACGCGCCCTTTCAGTCCGTGTTTGAAGATGCTTTCGCGGTAGCCGAACTCGCAGTGCGCCGCGTCGAGTGTCAGCATCGAGTCGCTCTCGGGGCAGTACATCTCCACCCGCTCGATCACGTCTTTGGCTTCGCGGCCGTAGGCGCCGATGTTCTGCACGGGCGCCGCCCCCGCCTTGCCGGGAATGAGCGAGAGGTTTTCGAGGCCCCACAGTCCGCGTTCCACGGCCCAGCCGACCAGATCGTCCCACTCGACACCGGCATCGACGCGCACGCGGACCCGCTCGCCGTCGTCGGCGACGATGCGGATTTCCTGCGCTACCGGGGTGAGGAGCAGGCCGTCGTAATCCTCCGTGAAGAGGACGTTGTTGCCGCCTGCCAGCACCATCCACTGCGAGGGAATGCCGGCCGCGAATACTGCCCGCAGCTCCTCCACGGTTTCGAATTCGACAAGCCGTGCGGCACGCTGCACCACGTGGAAGCTGTTGCGGCCGCTGAGGTCGACATCTTGAAATTCTTTCGCCATGATGCGCAAAGTTAGAAATTATTTTCGTATCTTTAACTTCGTTTTAGATACTTCCGCTCGGCAAACAAATAAATTTGCGTTTGCCGCCAATGACACCGACAAAAACCTAAATACCTAAAAAATCATGTTTACCCAGGAAGATCTTCAGCAGATCGCCCGCCACGGCCTCACGGCGGAGGCCGTCGAGGCGCAGATCGAAAATTTCCGCCGCGGATTCCCCTTTTTGAAGGTGGTGCGCGCCGCGTCGCCCGGCGACGGCATCGCGGTGCTGGATGCCGCGGCCGCCGATGCGGCCGCCGCCCGCTATGAGCGGGCCGCCGCCGGCCTCTCGGTGGTGAAGTTCGTGCCCGCATCGGGCGCCGCTACGCGCATGTTCAAGGAGCTCTTCGAGTTCGTCAACGACGACAAGCGCGGCAAGGGCATCGACACCTTGCTGCAGCAGATCGAGCGCTTCGCTTTCTGGCCCGAGCTGAAAGCTGTTCTGCCGGCCGGTGCCGACGAGAAAACCGTCATCCGTGCGATCGTCGGACAGGGCCTCGACTACGGCAGCAAGCCCAAAGGGCTCGTTACGTTCCATGCCTACCCCGAGGGGGCCCGCAAGGCTGTCGAGGAACATTTGGTCGAGGGTGCCGCCTATGCCGCGTCGAACGGCGTAGCGAAAATCCACTTCACCGTTTCGCCCGAGCACCGGGCCGGCTTCGAAGCCCTGCTGGCCGAAAAGATTCCCGTCTATGAAAAGCGCTTCGGCATCCGCTACGACATTTCGTTCTCCGTGCAGAAGCCTTCGACCGACACCGTTGCCGTCAATCCCGACAATACGCCTTTCCGGCAAGACGACGGACGGCTCCTTTTCCGTCCGGCGGGCCACGGCGCGCTGATCGAGAACCTCAACGAGATCGCTGCCGACGTGATCTTCATCAAGAACATCGACAACGTAACGACCGACGCTCTACGCGGCGATACGATCCGCTTCAAGAAGGTGCTGGCGGGCGTGCTGCTCGGCCTGCAGGAGCGGGCGTTCGGCTACCTGAAAGCCCTCGATGCCGGCAACGCCGACCTTGCGGCCATCGCCGATTTTATCCGCAAGGAGCTCTGTGTCAAGCTGCCCGAGACTTATGATGCCGCCTTGCTGCGCAACATCCTCGACCGGCCGATCCGCGTCTGCGGCATGGTCCGCAACGAGGGCGAACCGGGCGGCGGCCCCTTCTGGGTGGCCAATCCCGACGGTACGGAGTCGCTGCAAATCGCCGAGTCGAGCCAGATCGCCCCGGACGACCAGCCGCTGATGAAGTCGGCGACGCACTTCAATCCGGTCGATCTGGTCTGCGGCGTTCGCAAGGCCGACGGCGGCAAGTTCGACCTGCGGGCCTACACCGATCCGGCGACGGGATTCATTTCGTCCAAATCGTCGGGCGGCCGCGAGCTGCGGGCGCAGGAGCTGCCGGGCCTGTGGAACGGTGCAATGGCACGCTGGAACACGGTCTTCGTCGACGTACCCGTGTCGACGTTCTCGCCCGTCAAGGTAGTGCAGGACCTGCTGCGGCCGCAGCATCAGTAGGCTTCGGTCCGAATCCGAGTTTTTCCCCGGAGGGTGTGCCCTCCGGGGAAGTTTTTGCTCGCAGAGTGTTCATAGGCAGCTTTCGGCCCGGAGTGGCGGGATGTCTTACGGCTCCCGCCAGCGCGGCCGCAGATTCAGCAATTCCCCTGCCCCCGTTAAGAGCGCCGGCCTAAGCCGGTTTTAAGAAAGGACTTTTTGAACGATTGTCCGATCTCCGTCCCGCTTGGCAGGGTGTACATTCCAGTCTGCCGGAAAGCAGACCTTAATTAATAGTTAATAATGAATAGTGAATAATCGCTTTTTTATATTGGTTATCAGCTAATTATTCATTATTAACTATTCATTATTCATTAAGAAAGGTTTCCTTTCCGTCATTCATTCCAGCGATTGCTTGTCATGCCTGCTTCGGGCTACCGCAACTTCACGTCGGGAGCTCTGGGAGTTGTCGGCACGGAGGGCGGATGCTGGTGCTCCGCGCCTTTTGCTGCCAGCAATATCAACGCAGGCGATTTTTGGTTTCACACGAGCAACGTCAATCCGCTCAACAATGGGAACCGGGCCTACGCAC
>CAZIUJ010000065.1:0-7989 GCA_964542345.1 uncultured Alistipes sp. | reverse complement strand
CGCGGTAGGAGATCGCCTCGTTGCGGAAGACGCGGCCCGGGCAGATGACGCGGATAGGGGGCTTCTGCCGCTCCATCGTCCGCACCTGGATCGACGACGTGTGGGTCCGCAACAGAATGTCGGGGTCCTTCTCGATGAAGAAAGTGTCCTGCATGTCGCGGGCCGGGTGCTCGGGCGGGAAATTCAGGGCCGAGAAGACGTGCCAGTCGTCCTCGATCTCGGGGCCCTCGGCCACGGTGTAGCCCAGGCGCGAAAAGACCTCGATGATTTGGTTGCGGACCAGCGAAATGGGGTGGCGCGACCCCAGCTCCTCGGAAGTGCCGGGGCGCGTCAGGTCGCCCGACGAAGCGGCGGCGCTGTCGGCCGCGGCGTTCTGCAGCTCCTCGCGCAAGGCGTTGATGCGCGTCGTGGCTTCGTTCTTGAGGCGGTTGAGCTGCTGGCCCAGCTCGCGCTTGAGCTCGGGAGCCACCGTCTTGAACTCCTCCATCAGGGCGGTCAGCTCGCCCTTCTTGCCTAACATCCGGATGCGGAACTCCTCGATCTCAGCCGCCGCTTTCGGCTTGAACTCTTCGACCCGCCGAAGCAGCTCGTTGATTTTGTCGGTCATATCTTGTGTGTTTATCCTTATTTCTCTGCGTGGGGGCAGAAAGCCTGTAAGGTGCAAAGTTAGCAAAAATTCGGATATGCCGCATAAACGAACGCCTTTTCTCCGGGCGGCCGGCGACGGCTTTCCGCACGGCCGGAGGGCAAAAAAGAGACCCGGCCTTTTCGGCCGGGTCTTTCTTTGCTGCCGGGAGACGTCCTACCAGATGATGACGCGCTCCTCCTCGGGCAGGAACATCGCACCGTCGGTGATGCCGAACGCCTCGTAGAAAGTCTGCAGGTTGCGTAGCGTGGCGTTCACGCGCCACTTGCCCAACGAGTGGACGTCGAGCTTCGTCAGGCGTGCGATCTCCTCGTCGCGGATGTTCTGGGCCCACAAGGTCGCATAACCCAGATAGAAGCGCTGTGCGTCCGTGAAGCCGTCGATCGGCGCCGGAGCCTCCTTGCCCTCCAGCGAGTTGCGGTAAGCCGTCCAGGCGACCCGCAAACCGCCCTGATCGGCGATGTTCTCGCCTAAGGACAACGAGCCGTTGGCATGGATGGCCGGCCGGTCGTCGGTGGCGGGCAGCACCTCGATGGCGTCGAACTGCTTGACCAGCACTTCGGTCTTGGCCTTGAACGCTGCGGCGTCGGCCTCGGTCCACCAGTTGTTCATGTTGCCCTCCTTGTCGAAGTTGCGGCCCTGGTCGTCGAAGCCGTGGGTCATCTCGTGGCCGATCACCACGCCGATGGCGCCGTAGTTCACGGCATCGTCGGCATCGGGGTTGAAGAACGGCGGCTGCAGAATGGCGGCCGGGAAGCAGATTTCGTTGGTCGTGGGGTTGTAGTAGGCGTTGACCATCTGCGGCGGCATGTGCCACTCGGCCTTGTCGACGGGCTTGCCCAGCTCGGCGATGTTGTCGGCCGTGTACCAGACGCTGGCATTAACGATATTCTGCCAGTAGCTCTTCGAGGGGTCGATCTTCAGCGACGAATAGTCTTTCCAGGTGTCGGGGTAGCCGATCTTCACGGTGAACGACGCCAGCTTCTCCTGCGCGCGGGCTTTCGTCTCGTCCGACATCCAGTCCAGCGCGGCGATATGCTCGCCGAGCGCCGTCTGCAGGTTCTTCACCAGCTGCAGCATGCGGGCCTTGTCCTCCTCGGGGAAGTACTTGGCGACGTACATCTCGCCCACGGCCTCCGAGAGGGTGCCGTTGGGCACCGACATGGCGCGCTTCCAGCGGGGCTTCATCTCCTTCTGCCCGGCCATCGTCCGGCCGAAGAACTCGAACGAAGCGTTCTGGAAATCGTCGCTCAGGTACGGAGCGGCGGCGTTGATATACTTGGCAGCCAGGTAGTAGCGGATGTCGTCGAGCGACGCTTTCTTGAGCAGGTCGTTGGCGCCGGCCAGCGACGAAGCGGTCGTTACGATGATCGTGTCGAAGTCGCCGATGCCGAGGATGCGGTAGTAGGTCGGCCAGTCGATGGCGTCGTAGGTCTTCTCGAAGTCGGCTTTCGACATGGGGTTATATTGCTTGGTGATGTCGCGCAGCTCGACGTTCGACCACATTTTCTGGGCCAGCCGGGTTTCCAACAAGAGGACCCCCTCGACCGCCTCGGCGACCTCGGCGGCGGGCATGCCCGCGAGCGTGAAGAGGGTCGAGAGATAGGTTTTGTAAGCCTCGCGGAACTTGGCGTTCTCAGCGTCCAGGTAGTAGTCGCGGTTGCCCATGATGAGGCCCGACTGCGAAGCGTAGAGCGCATTCATCGAACTGTTCATCAAGTCGGCCTCGACGCCCAGCGAGAAGAACGGACTGGCCACGCTCGCGTGGAGCCGGGCGATCGCCTCGGTGAGCTCGGCGCGGCTGTCGATGGAGAGCAGGTCGTCGACCGTCCGCCGGATCGGGGCGGCACCCTCGGCGTTGAGCCGCACGGAGTCGAGGCCCATTTTGTAGAGGTCCGAAATCTTCTGCTCGACCGATCCGGGCTCGCAGCGCCGGGTCGTCATCTCCGAGAAGAGCTCGTTGATGCGCACCTCGTTGTTCTCGCGCAGGACGTCGAAAGAGCCGTAGCGCGAAAATTCGGGTTTCAGGGGGTTGCGCTCCTGCCAGCCGCCCGTGGCGTACTGGTAGAAGTCAGCATCGGGAGCGACCGACAGGTCGAAGTTGGCCAGGTCGATCGCCGGGACTTTCGGGTTGTGCTGACAAGCCGCCATACAAACCATCGTTGCTAAGATCAATACTTTTTTCATCTTCCGTTATCGAATTTTAAGGTTTCTTCCGAAATCGAAAAGGCCGCTGCGGGAGCGGCCTTTTTCGGTCTTATTCGCGGATCGCCGCCACGCCGGGCAGGTCGCCGAACTCGATGTATTCGAGCAGCGCGCCGCCGCCCGTCGAGATGTAGGAGACCTGGTCGGCCAGTCCGAACTTGTTGACGCAGGCCACCGAGTCGCCGCCGCCGATGAGCGAGTAGGCGCCCCCTTTCGTAGCCTCGGCGATAGCCAAAGCCACCTCTTTGGAACCCGTGGCGAACTTGTCGATCTCGAAGACGCCCACGGGACCGTTCCACAGGATGGTCTTGCAGCCGAGGATATGCTCGCGGAAGGCTTTCTTGCCGCCCTCGGCGATGTCGACACCCTCCCAGCCGTCGGGAATGTCGTTGGCCGGAGCCGACTTCGTGTGGGCGTTCTGCGAGAAGTCGTCGGCGACCAGTGCGTCGGGCGACATGACGAGCTTCACGCCCTTCTGCTTGGCGAGCTCCAAGATTTCGAGCGCCACGGGGAACATGTCGGGCTCGCAGATCGACTTGCCGACCTTGCCGCCCTGTGCTGCGGCGAACGTATAGGTCATGCCGCCGCCGATGACGATCGAATCGCACTTCTCGATCAGGGCCTTGATGACGCCGATCTTCGACGAGACCTTCGAGCCGCCGATGATGGCGCAGAAAGGACGCGCGGGCTTCTCCATGACGGCTGCGATGGCCTTGACCTCCTTCTCCATGAGGTAGCCGAACATCTTGTCATTGGGGAAGTACTTGGCGATCAGGTAGGTCGAAGCATGCTTGCGGTGCGCCGTGCCGAAGGCGTCGTTGACGTAGCAGTCGCCGTACGAAGCGAGCTTCTTGACGAACTCCTTCTGCGGACCCTCCTTCAGGGCTTTCTTGGCGGCGTCTTTCTCCTCCTTAGAGGCATCCTCGGCCAATCCGCGGGGCTTGCCCTCCTCCTCGGCGTAGAAACGCAGGTTCTCGAGCAGCAGCACCTCGCCGGGCTTGAGGTTCTTAGCCATTTCGGCGGCCTTGTCGCCCATGCAGTCGCCGGCGAAGAGGACCTTCGTGCCGAGGTTCTTCTCGACGGCGGGCACGATCTGCTCCAGCGAATACTTGGGATCGGGGTTCTTCTTGGGACGCCCCATGTGCGACATGAGGATCACCGAGCCCCCGGCGGAGAGCACCTTTTTGATCGTCGGCACGGCCGCACGGATGCGGGTGTCGTCGGTTACCTGTCCCTCGGCGTCGAGGGGCACGTTGAAGTCCACGCGGACGAGCGCGCGCTTGCCTTTGAAATCGTAGTTGTCGATCGAAATCATGGTGGTTTGGTTTTGAATTTATTTCATCGAAAATTTGCTTCCGGCGCGAAACGCTGCAAATTTAGTGAAAAAATTCAATACTTGTATCTTACCCACTTGCAAAGCTCCCTGAGCGTGGGCTTCTTGCCGTACATGAAGATGCCCACGCGGTAGATCTTGGCAGCGAGCCACACCATGCCGACGAACGAAGCGTAGAGCACGCCGAGCGAGAGGACGATCTCCCACCACGGAATTTCGTAGGGGATGCGGGCCATCATCACCACGGGCGAGGTGAACGGAATGATCGAGAACCAGAACGCCAGCTGCGAATCGGGGTCCTTGATGACGGCCAGCATCAACATGAGCGCCAGGATGATAGGCAGCGTGATGGGCAGCTGCAGCTGCGAAGCGTCCTGCACGTTGTCGACAGCCGAACCCACGGCGGCGAACATCGCCGAGTAGAGGAGGTAGCCCCCGAAGACGAACAGGAGCAGGCAGACGAACAACTTGGCGATATACCCGAAGTCGGTCATGGCGGCGAGGGCCTGCAGCAGTTCGGGGTCCATGTCGACGGCCGCGGCGGCATCGGTCGCACCCCCGGCCTGCACGGACTCGATCCCGGCCATCAGCTCGGCGGGCATCAGGTGGGGCATGACGACCCCGCCGACGAGGCAGATCAGCACGCCCCAAAGGGCCACCTGCACGACGGCGACCAGCGCCACGCCGAGAATCTTGCCCAGCATCAGGTCGAAAGGCCGCACCGAAGAGACCATGACCTCCAGCACGCGGCTGTTCTTCTCCTCGATGACCGACTGCATGACCATCGAGCCGTAGATCAGGAGGAACATGTAGAGGATGAAACCCAAGATGTAACCCAGCGCCGTGGCGACGATCGACGACTGGGCCTGCGAATCCTCCTCCTGCGACCGGTCGTTGCGGAACGTCTGCATCGAAACCGACGTTTTCACCTCGTCGAGAATCTCCGAGAGGTTCTCGATATCGTAGCCTTTGAGCTTTTCAGCCTCGAGAATCCGCGCGATCTGCCGCGTAATGGCGCTCTCGACGATGAGCGACGACGTCGCATTGGCGTAGAGGCGCACGCTGTTGGGGTTCGTGAGGATGTCGCGGCCGATGCAAAGGATGCCGAAGCGGTCCGTGAGCGTGCGGCGAGCCTCCTCGACCGAGAGGTCGGTCGTCTCGAAGACGAGCTCGTCGCCGCTCTGCAGTGCGGGAGCCACCAGCCCGCTTTCGTCGATGACGGCGATGCGTTTCTCGTCGCCGCGCGAGAACTCCATGATGAGGGCCGGAGCGACCATCAAAGCGATCATCAGCACGGGCATGAGCAACGTGGTGATGATGAACGATTTTTTGCGGACGCGCTCGTTGAACTCGCGCCCTATGATAAGCGATACGTTGGACATAAGTCGTGTGTGTTTATGCGTTTTTTGCCGTGGGAAAAGGTTGCCTCAAGCGGGTTTTCTCGCCCGATCGCAAGGTTCGCCTTTCACTTTCTATAAAGTTCCGTTCACCGCGCGGATGAAGATGTCGTTCATCGAGGGGATGATTTCGCGGAACGACCGCAGCTCGACGGCCTCGTTGACCGCGGCGATGACGCTGCGCACCTCGCCGTCGCCCGGCACGTGGAGCCTCAGCGTGCGGTAGGCCGACTCCTCGGCAGCCCCCTCGAGAATCTCGCAGCGCCCCTCGATCGCCCGGCGCAGGGACTCCTCCTCGCCGCGGTAGGCCACCTCGAAGATGTTGGCGCCGTGGCGGCGGCGGATGTCGTCCACCCGTCCCGAGAGGATGTTGTGCGACTTGTTGATCAAGGTGATATGGTCGCAAATCTCCTCCACGGAAGACATGTTGTGCGTCGAGAAGATGATCGTCGCGCCCTTGTCGCGCAAGCCCAGAATCTCCTCCTTGAGCAAGTTGGCGTTGATGGGGTCGAAGCCCGAAAAAGGCTCGTCGAAGATCAGCAGCTCGGGTTCGTGCAACACCGTAACGATGAACTGCACCTTCTGGGCCATGCCCTTCGAGAGCTCCTCGACCTTCTTGTCCCACCAGTCCTCGATGCCGAACTTCCTGAACCACGCCTTCAGCCGGACGATCGCGTCGTGGCGCGAGAGCCCTTTCAGGCGGGCGAAAAAGAGAGCCTGCTCGCCGACCTTCATCTTCTTGTAGAGGCCCCGCTCCTCGGGCAGGTAGCCGATGCGGCGGACATCCCCGGGCGCGATTTCGCGGTCGCCGAAGAGAACGCGGCCGCTGTCGGGCGCCGTGATGCGGTTGATGATGCGGATCAGGGTTGTCTTGCCCGCACCGTTGGGTCCGAGCAGGCCGTAGACCGACCCGCGGGGAATCGTCAGCGAAACGTCGTCCAGCGCCGTATGCTGGGCGTAACGCTTGACCACATGTTCTACTGTCAGTAAATCCATCGTTGCTATGATAATGATTGTTCGGTTGTCGGCTGCGGGCGCTTTCCGGAAGTGCCGGCCGGAAAAGCGTCGCCGCAAATGTAACAACTAATTTCCGATTATCAAAAATTTTTTATCGTAATTCGATAAATCCGGCTTTACACCGCCCGACAGCCCGCGCGCAAAAACCCCGGACGCCCGCTCGGAGCCTCCGGGGATTTCCGGTCCGCCGCGCGGCCGCAGTCGCACCGCAGCCGCCGCAGGGAGCGCTATTCCTCGATGAAATCGACGTTTACCTGCCGCTGGAACGACTCTTCGAGCGAAATGGTGGTTTCGGTCGTCGCGATGCCCGCAATGCGCAAAATGCCCTCGAAAAGGGTCTGCATCAGGTGCTCGTTGTCCACGCAGTAGAGCTTCACGAGGATGTTGCCCTTGCCCGTAACGAAGTGGCACTCGACGATCTCGGGAATCTCCTTGAGGTTCTCGACCGTGGGCTTGAGCAACTGGGGGTCCTTGAGCGTGATGCTGATGTAGGCGCAGACGTCGAAGCCCATCGTTTTGGGGTCGACGACCAGGCGGCTGCCCAGAATCACCCCCTGCTCCTGGAGCTTGCGGATGCGCTGGTGGATGGCGGCACCCGAAATGCCGCATTCGCGCGCGATCTCGAGAAAAGGCATGCGCGCATTCCGGATCAGATACTTGAGGATCCTGCGGTCGATGGCGTCTAAGGTAACTTTCGACATACGATTCTTCTTATTCGATGACTTTCAACTCTTTACCGATTTTCACGAAAGCGGCGACGCAGCGGTCGAGCTGCTCGACGGAGTGGCCGGCCGAGACCTGCACGCGGATGCGGGCCTGACCTTTGGGCACGACGGGATAGTAGAAACCCGTAACGAAGACCCCCTCGTCCTGCAGGCGGGCCGCGAAATCCTGCGACAACTTGGCGTCGTAGAGCATCACGGCGCAGATGGCCGACTGCGTGGGCTTGATGTCGAAGCCGGCGGCCATCATCTTCGAACGGAAGTGTTCGACGTTGGAAACCAGCTTGTTATGCAGCTCGTCGCTCTCCGAGAGCATGCGGAACATCTCGATGCCGGCGCCGACCACGGCGGGAGGCAGTGAGTTGGAGAAGAGGTAGGGGCGCGAACGCTGGCGCAGCATCTCGATGATCTCCCGGCGGCCCGTCGTGAAGCCGCCCACGGCCCCGCCGAACGCCTTGCCCAACGTCCCGGTGAGGATGTCGACCTGCCCGCGCAAATTGTAGAGCTCCGTGATGCCGCGGCCCGTCCGGCCCAACACGCCGGCCGAATGGCATTCGTCGACCATCACCAGGGCGTCGTACTTCTCGGCCAACGCGCAAATTTTGTCCAACGGGGCGGCGTTGCCGTCCATCGAGAAGACGCCGTCCGTGCAGATGATGCGGAAGCGCT
>CAZIUJ010000064.1:0-8241 GCA_964542345.1 uncultured Alistipes sp. | reverse complement strand
GAAAGCGGGCTTGAGGTGGTCGATTATTTTACGCAGTCCCATCGTTATGCCTCCCGGATCATTAGGTTAATACCGTCGCGGATGATCTGCTGGATCGCGATCTTCGAGGGATCGACGAACTCGCACAGGGCGAAATCTTCCTCGACGACTTCGTAGATGCCCAGATTTTCCATCTTGTCGATGTCGCCCGCCAGGCAGGCTTTCAGCAGATACATCGGGTAGATGTCCATCGGAAGATACTTTTCGTAGAGTCCCGTTACGACGAACGGGCGTTCGCCGCCGTTCAGGTTGGTGTCCAGTTTGTACGCTTTCTTCGGGCAGAGCCACGAGAAGTAGGCGCGCGACACGGAGAACTTCCCCAGGCGCGGCATGGCCCAGCCTAAGAGCTCATATTTGTCGCCTTCGGGGATCACGGTCAGTTGGTTGGCATAGTAGCCTAAGAAGCCTTCCTGCGAGGTCTTCGTACCCGTGAGCACGTTGCCCGAGATGATGCGCACACGATCGCCCTCTTTCTGCGGCTTGAGGTTGCCGCTCAGCAGCGAGTCGACGCGGGCTCCGGCGATCGTCCGCACGTAGGCGGGATGCTCGACTTCCGAGCCGGCAACGGCGATCGTGCGCGTCATGTCCGCATGGCCCGTCTGGAAAAGACGGCCGATGATGGCCAGGTCCTGGATGTTGACCGTCCAGACCGTCTCGCCTTTGTTGATCGGGTCGATATGGTGGATCTGCACACCTACGTTGCCCGCAGGGTGCTTGCCCCGGAACGTGTGGAGCTCGACGCCCGCCAGCGACGGCATCTCGCCCTTCGCACCGTCCAGCAGCGAGAGGTGCACCTTGCCGTCGGTCAGGCGGCGCAGCACGTCGATGCCTTTTTGCAGATGCTGCCGCTCCTCGCGGAGCACGAAGTTGTAGTCGGGGGCCAGCGGCGCCGAATCGAACGCCGAGACGAAGATCGCTTTCGGCGTCTGCGACGGATCGGCGATGATGCCGTAGGGGCGCTGCACGATCAGGGGCCACAGGCCGCTGCGGAGCAGCACGCCGACGATCTCCTCGCGCGAAGCCGAGGCAGGGTCGAGGCAGGCGAACTCCTCGTAGCTCTGGGCGGCATCGGGCTTCACCGTTACGGCGAGAACTTTGCGCTTCTCGCCGCGCACGATGTCGGCCACCTCGCCGCTGACCGGCGACGTGAAGAGCACGCGCTCGTCGTTCTTGCTGAAGAACAACGGCGTGCCGGCCTTCACCCGATCGCCCGCCCGCACCAGCAGCTTGGGGGTTACGCCCTCGAAATCCAGCGGCGAAACCGCGTAGAGCGCAGCTTGCGGCGCAGCCGTCGCCGTCGCCTCGGGCTTGCCCTGCAGCCGGATGTCGAGACCCTTGCGTAGTGTAATGATATTCGACATGGTTGAAATTGGGTTTGATTGATATTTGTTGCTCTCTCTTTCGTTCGCGTCTCTCGCTGCGTGCCGGCGGCCTCGCAGGGTTTTCCCCGCCGAGCGGGTCTTCCGCCGGGACGTTCGGAAGCGCCCTCCGCACCGCCCTCGCGGGCCGGCATGTTGTTAGCAGGCTAACAGCCGATTCGCGTGCGAAAGTACGAATTTTTTTCCGGAAAACCGGCAGGGAGCGCCATTATTTTCTAAAAACTCTTAAAAATTTATACATTTGCACGGCGGAACTTCTTTCGGCACGGCCGCACCGGCCGCCGGAGACAAAACCGGAGCCGCCGACCGCACCGAAGCCGAAACCGCCACCGACCATGCAGCGCACCTACGTCAATATCCACACCCACCGCCCGACGGGCCGGGGCATCGAGCTGCGCACGGCCGGCATCCACCCGTGGGATGCCGGGCAGGCCGCGCCCGTTCGGGCGCTGGCCGAACTGGCGGCCGCGCTGGAGCGGGGCGGCGTGCAGGCCCTCGGCGAAATCGGCCTCGACTACGCCCGCGGCGACCGGGAGGCGCAGGCCGCCTTGTTCCGTGTGCAGCTCGCATGGGCTTGCGAACACGGCTTGCCCGTCGTGTTGCACTGCGTGCGGGCGTTCGAGCCGACCATGCGCCTGCTCCGCGAGCAGGAACCTCGGGCCGTCATCTTCCACGGCTTCATCGGCTCGCCCGAGCAGGCCCGGCAGGCCGTGGCGCGCGGTTACTGGCTCTCGTTCGGCGTGCGTTCCTTCGCTTCACCGCGCACCGTCGGGGCACTGCAGGCAACGCCCCTCTCCCGGCTCTTCTTCGAGACCGACGAGAGCCCGATCCCTATCGAGGAGGTCTACGCCCGGGCGGCGGCCCTCCTCGGCACCTCCGTCAGGAGGTTGCAGGAGGTTACGACCGAAAATTACCGACGCATCTTCATGCACGCATAATTATGGAACAGTGGCTGGAACGCACCGCCCTGCTGTTGGGCGACGAGAAAGTAGCAACGTTGCGCCGCTCCCACGTCTTGGTCGTGGGATTGGGCGGCGTGGGGGCCTATGCCGCCGAGATGATCGCCCGCGCCGGCGTGGGACGCATGACCATCGCCGATGCCGACCGGGTCAGCGAGAGCAACATCAACCGCCAGTTGGTGGCGTTGCATTCGACCGTGGGGCGGCCGAAAGCCGAGGTGCTGGCCGCGCGGCTCCGCGACATCGACCCTACGATAGAACTAACGGTCGTCGACCGCTACATCAAGGACGAGGAGACCTACGCGCTCCTCGACGCCGCAAAGTACGACTACGTCGTCGACGCCATCGACACCCTCTCGCCCAAATTGGCTTTGATCCTTGCCGCACTGGAGCGAGGGCTGCCCCTCGTCAGTTCGATGGGTGCCGGCGCCAAGACCGATCCTACGCAGCTCGAAATCGCCGACATCTCGAAGACCCACCACTGCCCGCTGGCCCACATGTTGCGCAAGCGCCTCCACAAGGCGGGGGTCCGGCGGGGCTTCCACGCCGTTTTCTCGCCCGAGCCGATGCGCGAGGGGGCGATGATCCTCTGCGAGGAGCCGAACAAGAAGTCGAACGTCGGGACGATCTCCTACCTTCCCGCTTTGTTCGGCATCGGCTGCGCCTCGGTCGTCATCCGCGGCTTGATCGGCGAGCTGTAAAGCCGCACCACAGCACACAAAAAAAGGGGACGACCCGTCGGTCGCCCCTTTTTTCTTCGCGCTTCTGTCTGCGTCCCCCTCGTAGCGCGCCCTCTGTCAGCGCCCCCTTGAGGAGGTCCCTTTTATCTCCCCCCCCCTCTTGTGGCCCCCTTCTCAGGGCCCCTCCGAGGAGGACAGGAATTATTCGGCCAGCACTTCGGCTACTTTCGCCTTGAGGGCTTCGCCGCGCAGACCGCGGGCTACGATCGTGCCGTCGGGGCCGAAAAGGATCAGGTGCGGAATGCCGTCGATGCCGTACAGCTCGGTCGGCACCGCCTGCGCGTCGATAATCTCGGGCCACTCGATGCCCAACTGTTCGGCCGCTTCCAGCGTCTTTTCGCGCTCGTCCCACACGGCGATGCCCAGCACTTCGAACTTCTCGCCGCGGTACTTCTCCCACACTTCGCGAATGTGGGGAATCTCGCGCCGGCAGGGACCGCACCACGAGGCCCAGAAGTCGACCAGCACATACTTGCCCTTGCCTACATAGTCCGACAGCTTGGCGGCCGAGCCGTCATGGTTGCCGTGTTCGATCGTGAAGTCGACAAAAGGCATTCCTTCGGACGTCCGCTTCAGGGCTTCGTTCTTTTCGATGATCTTCTTCACCGGGCCGAAGTCGCGGACACGTCCGCCCGCCAGCGCCAGCGCCGCATCGAACTCTTCAGGCGTCTCCAGATCGGACGACCAGCGCCAGAACGCATAGGCGCCCAGCGCGTTGTCGTTCGTCTCGACAACCGGACGGGCCACGTCGCCCAACGCTCCGTTGATTTCGGCGACCAGCGCGTCGGCTTGCGCTTCGAGCGCCTCCTCGGTCAGGGTGTTGTCTTCCAGCAGGGCCTTGTAACGTTCGTAGAACGAGGCTTGCAGCGAGTCGTACTGCGCCTCGAAAGCGTTCTTCCGCTCGTTGAGCGCCGTACCGACGGCACGACGGGCATTCAGGTCGACCGTCAGGTCGCCGCCCTCCACAATCACATTGGCGTAGTCGCGGCCCAGGATCACGCGGTAGAGCGCATCGTCCGCAATCGAGCCCGCAAAGGCAAAGCGGCCGTCGGCAACTTCCGTACTGTCGACGCGGGAGCCGCTGTGGTAGTCATAAAGATAGACCGTCTCGCCGTTGCGCGCGGGGTCCGCTTCGCCCGCCAGGGTATAGGGCTTCTTCGGGGTGCAGGAGGCGACCAGCGCCGCACAGGCTGCAAGGAGCAGGACTTTTTTCATAGCTATCATGTTTTTGGGTTCCTATTCATGCACCTTTTCTTGCCTTGGCATAGTCCGCGTCCTTCGACAGGCTCAGGAACCGCGGCCTCTGCTCTCGGCTTATCGAAAAGGTTACTTCATCTCCACCAGCGACTTACCCGTCATGCCGGCCGGCTGCGGCAGGCCCATAAGGTCGAGAACCGTGGGCGCTACGTCGGCCAGAATGCCGTCGTGCACCGTCTTCACGCGGTCCGACACCACAACGATGGGCACCGGGTTGAGCGAGTGGGCCGTGTTGGGCGTGCCGTCGGGGTTGACGGCGTTGTCGGCGTTGCCGTGATCGGCGATCTGCACCACTTCGTAGCCGTTGCGCTTGGCCGCCTCGACCACTTTCGCCACGCATTCGTCGACCGCTTTCACCGCCTTGACGATCGCATCGTAAACTCCCGTGTGGCCCACCATGTCGCCGTTGGCGAAGTTCAGGCAGATGAAGTCGAACTTCCGCGTATCGAGCGCCGCCGCCAGCTTGTCGGCCACTTCGGGCGCCGACATCTCGGGCTGCAGGTCGTAGGTGGCGACTTTCGGCGAGGCGACCAGGATGCGTTCTTCGCCCTCGAACGTCTCCTCGCGGCCGCCGTTCAGGAAGAACGTTACGTGGGCGTACTTCTCCGTCTCGGCGATGCGCAGCTGGCTGAGGCCCTGCTTCGAGACCCACTCGCCGATCGTGTCGGGGACGTTCTCCTTGTCGAAAAGGATGTGCAGCCCCGTGAACTTGGCATCGTAGGGCGTCATGCAGCAGTAGTAGAGCGGCAGGGTGTGCATTCCCGCGTCGGGCATGTCTTCCTGCGTGAGGACGATCGTGAGCTCCTTCGCACGGTCGTTGCGGTAGTTGAAGAAGATCACCACATCGCCCGGGCGGATCGTCCCCTCGGGCTTGCCGGCGGCATCGACCCGCACGATCGGCTTGATGAACTCGTCCGTTACGTCGGCGTCGTAGGACTTCTGCACGGCGGCGGCCATGTCGGTCGCCGGCTCGCCAAGACCCTCCACCAGCGCATCGTAGGCCACCTTGACGCGCTCCCAGCGTTTGTCGCGGTCCATCGCATAGTAGCGGCCGACAACCGTGGCGATCTTGCCCGTCGAGGCGGCCATGTGGCGCTCCAACTGTTCGATGAAGCCCTTGCCGCTGCGGGGGTCGGTGTCGCGGCCGTCCATGAAGCAGTGGACATAGGTATGCGCAATCTTGTATTCGGCGGCAATGTCGCACAGCTTGAACAGATGCTCCAGCGACGAGTGCACGCCGCCGTCCGAGGTCAGGCCCATGAAGTGGACGCCGGCCCCTTTCTCCCGGGCGTATTCGAACGCCTTGACCACCTCGGGATTCTGCAGAATCGAGTTGTCGCGGCAGGCACGGTTGATCTTCACCAAGTCTTGGTAGACCACGCGCCCGGCGCCGATGTTGAGGTGCCCGACTTCCGAGTTGCCCATCTGTCCGTCGGGCAGCCCGACGTTCTCGCCGTCGGTGCGCAGCTGCGCGTGGGGGTATTGCTCGGTCATGGCCGAGATATAGGGGGGATGGACGGTCGAAATGACGTCGGCCCGGTCGTGATGGCCGTTGCCCCAGCCGTCGAGAATCATCAACAATACTTTGTTTGCCATATCTTTCGATTTTTACTTGATCTGCCCCATGATCAGCTCCACGGCCTTGTCGATCGCGGCCTGCAGCCCGTCGGGATTCTTGCCGCCGGCCGTGGCGAAGAAGGCCTGACCGCCACCGCCGCCCTGCATCAGCTTGGCGGCTTCGCGGACCACGGCTCCGGCGTTGACGCCCCGGGCGGCGATCTCGTCGCCCAGCATGACCGTCAGCGACGGCTTGCCCTCGCATACCGAGCCGACGACCAGCACGAGCTTCGGAGAACGGGCCCGCAAGTTGTAGGCCAAATCCCGTACGAAGTCGGGCCGGCGGTCGATCTGCGTAGCGATGAGCTGCACGCCCTGCCGCTCGGGAATCGAGGCGCCGAGCTTCTCGGCCCACTGGGCGACCTGCTCGCGGCGCATCTCGTCGACCTCTTTCGAGAGGGCGTCGTTGCTCTCGATCATTTTCTTGACAGCCTGCACGATCTGCGTATTGTTGAGGGATTCGCCCACGCTGCGGAGCGTATCTTCGGCCGCATAGAGGATATTTTCGGCCTGCACGCCCGTAACGGCTTCGATGCGCCGCACGCCGGCCGAAATGGCGCTTTCGTTCAGAATCTTGAAGAAGCCGATGTTGCCCGTGGCGCTCGTGTGCGTACCGCCGCACAGCTCGACCGACTCGCCGAAGCGGACCATGCGTACGCGGTCGCCGTACTTCTCGCCGAAGAGCATCATCGCCCCGGCGGCCGCGGCCTCCTCCTGCGTCGCGTCGCGCTTCTCCTCCAGCGGGTGGTTGGCGCGGATCATCCGGTTGACCTGCCGCTCCACTTCGTGCAGCTCCTCGCGCGTCAGCTTCTGGAAGTGCGAGAAGTCGAAGCGCAGCATTTCGGGCGTAACCATCGAACCTTTCTGCTCGACATGCGTGCCCAGCACGCGGCGCAGGGCGGCGTGCATGAGGTGCGTGGCCGAGTGGTTGTTGGCCGCCGACTGCCGCTTTCCGGCATCGACGCGCGCCGTGAATACTGCTGCCGGGTTCTCGGGCAAGTGCTCGACAATATGGACGATCAGGCCGTTTTCCTTGTCGGTGGCCACGACTTCGATGCGTTCGTTGGCGCTCTCGATCGTTCCCGTGTCGCCGATCTGACCGCCCGAATTGCCGTAGAACGGCGTGCGGTCGAAGACCAGCTGGTAGGAGGTCCGGCCCTTGCTCGTTACGCGGCGGTAGCGCGCGATGCGCACTTCGTCGACAAGGGTGTCATAACCAGTAAAGACGCTTTCGCGCAGGGGGAACAGCTCCACCCAGTCGTCCGTGTCGACGGCCGCAGCATTGCGCGAGCGCGCTTTCTGCGCCTGCAGCTCCTTGTCGAACGCCTCAAGGTCGACGCCCACGCCTTGCTCGCGGGCGATAAGTTCCGTAAGGTCGATCGGGAAGCCGAACGTATCGTAAAGCTCGAACGCCTCGGCGCCCGAAATCAGGTTCTTGCCCTCGCTCTTCGTGCGGGCGATCACGCCGTCCAGGAGGTTGATGCCCGTGGCGAGCGTCCGCAGGAACGAGGCCTCCTCCTCCTCGATGACTTTCTCGATCAGGGCCTGCTGGGCCTTGAGTTCGGGGAACTGTCCGCCCATCTGGGCGACAAGCCCGGCCACGAGGCGGCACAGCGTAGGTTCCGTGAAGCCGAGGTAGGTGTAGCCGTAGCGCACGGCGCGGCGCAGGATGCGGCGGATGACGTAGCCGGCCTTGACGTTCGAGGGCAGCTGCCCGTCGGCGATCGAAAAGGCGATGGCCCGCAGGTGGTCGGCGATCACGCGCATGGCGATGTCGCACTTCTCGTCGGCGCCGTACGGCTTGCCCGACAGGGCGGCGATGCGGCCGATCGTGGGCTGGAAAACGTCGGTGTCGTAGTTCGACTTCTTGCCTTGCAGGATCATGCAGAGACGTTCGAAGCCCATGCCCGTGTCGACGTTGCGCGCCGGGAGCTCTTCGAGCGAGCCGTTGGCCTTGCGGTTGAACTGCATGAAGACGAGGTTCCAGATTTCGATGACTTGCGGGTGGCTCCGGTTGACCATTTCGCGGCCCGGCACGGCGGCGATCTCCGCCTCGTCGCGCAGGTCGAAATGAATCTCCGAGCAGGGGCCGCAGGGGCCCGTCTCGCCCATCTCCCAGAAGTTGTCATGCTTGTTGCCGCGGATGATGTGGTCTTCGGGCAGGTAGCGCTTCCAGAAGTCGTAGGCTTCCTGGTCGAACGGCACGCCGTCCTCCTCCGAGCCCTCGAAGACGGTGGCGTACATCCGCTC
>CAZIUJ010000063.1:4222-8344 GCA_964542345.1 uncultured Alistipes sp. | reverse complement strand
GAAAGCGAGTAAACGTCAAAAGCGTTTCAGGGGTTCGAATCCCCTCCTCTCCGCGATCAGAAGATTGCGCCGGCAGAACTTAGGTTCTGCCGTTTTCGTCGGCTCCGGCCTTAGAAAACAGCTTTTCCGGCCTGCGCCGACTTTTTTCCTCGCTTCACTCGGCGCAATCTTCTTGGCGAGAAAGGCATTGCTTACCGATTGCAGGGGTTGCGGGGCGAAGAGGTGTTTTATTTCAAAGGTCGCCCCGCGAGTGCTCCGCACTTCGAATCCCCTCCTCTCCGCGACAAACACCTGCGAACGAAAACATCACCTCAAAAAGGTGATGTTTTTTTGTGAAAGGAAAGAGGCGGAAAACTTTTCACGCACCTCTTTCCTTTTCACAAAAACATCTTCGATGAATTTCGTTCGCAGACGTTTGCAGATCAAGGAGAAAAAGGGATCACGGAGCAAAGCGACGTAATTCCTCTCCGCAATCAGAAAATGGCATTGCTTACCGACCTGCTGCCAGGCATTACTTACTCCATGGCGCCGGCCGATCGATCCCGGCGTCTCGTTCCCCGGTCGCTCGACGTCTGATAAAATCCGATTGCCCGGTGCAGATTATCCGTATCGGGTTCTGCCAGCGGTTCAAGCCGATAGGGATCTTCTTCAGTCGGTACCACCCGATATTGCGACACCCGGCAAACGGGCGACAGAACGGTGAATACCTCGCCGTCGAGATAGCCCAGATTTTCGTAGGTCGCGATGAACGCCCGTTCGCGGAAATCATCGGCAAGGATATTTCGACCGTAGAATCCCGCATCGTAGTCCATCCCGAGCAGGGCCAGCAGCGTCGGCACCAGGTCGATTTGCGACGCAATTTTCCCGATCGTCTCCGGTGCGATGCGCGACGGAGCGTAGATGACGGCCGGAATACGGTAGCGACCGAGCGGAATCTCGGTCTTGCCGGCCGACGAAGCGCAATGGTCGGCCGTGATAAGAAAAACGGTGTTGTCGAACCACGGTTGCTTCTTGGCTTGCGCGATGAACTCGCCGAGCGCATAGTCGCTGTACATAACGCCTCCGCTGCGCGACTTCGAATCGTTCGGTATCGAAATCCGGCCGGCCGGATAGGTATAGGGCCGGTGGTTGCTGACGCTCAGGATGTGGGCGAAGAACGGCACGCCCGAGGCCGCTTTTTCGCCGAGCACGGCAATCGCCTTGCGGTAGGCATCCTCGTCGCACACGCCCCAGATGTTGGCGAACGTAATTTCATCGGGAGCATAGGCTTTCTTGTCGACGATCTCGTAGCCATTGCCGCCGAAGAACGTCTCCATGTTGTCGAAATAGGCATTGCCGCCGTAGAAGAAGGTGGCCGAGTAGCCTTTTTCGCGCAGCACCCCGGCCGTCGTAAGCAACCCGCCGTTATCGGGCCGTTTGATGAGGCTTTGACCCGGACAGGGCGGCAGCGAGAGCGACACGGCCTCCAAGCCGCGTACCGTACGGTTGCCCGTCGCGTAGATGTTGTCGAACGAAAGCCCCTCGCGGCACAGGGCGTCGAGGTTCGGCGTCAGCGCTCCGGTGCCCCCGAAGCGCTCCAAAAACGACGCCGACATGCTTTCGAGCGTTACGAGCACGATGTTGGGATGTTCTTCGGGCCGCTCGTTCTCCACATGGCGGAAATTGCCGTCGCCCGAGCTGCCGTACTCGGCATGAACGATGGCTGCAGTCTCGTCGTCGGGCAGCGTCAGGTAAAATCGTTTGTAATCGAGTTCGTTTTTGACGAACGCCTCGCAGAACCGATAGGCGCCGTTGGCTTGCAATTCGTTGACATAGACATTCGCACTGTCCTGGAAGCGCGTATTGAAGCGCATCACGCCGAATGCGGCCACCGCCACCACGCCATAAATCGCCCAAGCGCCGATTTTTGTACGCAGCGGCTCGACATCGGGTACCGACCGGCCCAGCTCGTCGCGGAAAACGAACCACGCAACGGCAAGCGTCAAGACGACCAGACAGAGCATCCACCACCCGATCGGATAGGACTCGACGATGTTGCCGACAACCTCATTGGTGTAAACCAGATAATCCACGGCGATGAAGTTGTAACGCACGCCGAACTCGCTCCAAAAGACCGTTTCGCACGCGGCATTCAGGATGATGGCCCCGACGTAAAGGACGATCAACACGGCCAGCCACACCGAAGTCCACCCATGTCGGATGCCCCCGAAACAAAGCCGCAGCGCGAACGACGCCGTCCAATAGCCCATGATCCCGACGGCGATAGCCGGCACGACACCGCCGTATTCATCGAAAATCGTATTGAAACACAAGATGTACAGCGTCGCGGCAATCAGCAGACCGAGCAGCACGGGGCCATGCGGGAAACGGTATTTATGAGCCGAAACGCTCGTCACGAAACACATCATGAAGACGAATCCGAGCGTTATGGCGCACAGGTCGTTGAGCGCACCCAGCGCGAAGACTTCGAGCCATTCGCCGAATGCGAAACCGAGGTCGGTCGTCTGCGGGCTGAAGAGCAACACGACGCGCGTGAGCGTACCAACGAAGACGGCCAGCAGGATCAGTTTCAGATAAAGGCCAACTAAAGTTCGGGACATGGTTAGTAGTGAGAAATTAGACGGAGACGGAGAAGCGGACCCGAGCTGCCGCACGTGCGACGCACGCACCGTTCTTGCACAGAACGCCCCGGGTACCTCTTCTCCCCGGCAGCGGAAAGAGAGGGATTCGAACCCCCGGAACCTTGCGGTTCAACGGTTTTCAAGACCGCCGCAATCGACCACTCTGCCATCTTTCCGGAAGCAAAAGTAACACGGATTTTCCATTCCGCCAAATCTTCGCGGCGCTTATTTCCCGCCGCAGGGCGCACGGCCCGATTCGGGGCGAAATTTTTTGACTTTGCCGAAAAATCCCTATCTTTGCGGAGGTTAGGTGCCGGAAATCCTTTTTCACGATACGTCCCATGAACAAAACGCAGTTCGTCGAGGCCATCGCGCTCGACGCGAACATGACCAAAGTCGAAGCCCGCAAGGCCGTCGATGCCATGATCCGGGCCGCCGTCCGGACGCTCCGCGAGGGGGAACGGCTCACGCTCACGGGGCTGGGCACGTTCAGCGTCCAGCACAAAAGCGAACGCACGGGGCGCAACCCCCGCACGGGAGCCGCCGTCCGGATTCCGGCCCGCAAAGTCATCAAATTCCGCCCGGCGGTCGACCTCGAATAGAGACGCCGGCCGGCGAAGAAAAGATCCGATCCATGCCCGAAATTTCGCAACGCGCCGAGCTCATGCCGGCCTCACCGATCCGCAAGCTCGTGCCGCTGGCCGAGGCGGCCCGCGCCCGGGGTACCAAAATCTACCACCTCAACATCGGACAGCCCGACCTGCCGTCGCCGCAGGTGGGGCTCGACGCCCTGAGGAAGATCGACCGCACGGTCCTCGAGTACAGCCCGAGCGACGGCTACCGGTCGCTGCGCGAAAAGTTGGCCGGGTACTACGAGCAGTACCAGATCAAGCTCTCGCCCGACGACATCATCATCACCACGGGGGGCTCGGAGGCCGTGTTGTTCGCTTTCATGTCGTGCCTGAATCCCGGCGACGAGATCATCGTGCCGGAACCCGCCTACGCCAATTACATGGCGTTCGCCATCTCGGCCGGAGCAACGATCCGTCCCGTCGTCTCGACGATCGAGCAGGGCTTCGCCTTGCCCGATGTCGCTGAGTTCGAGAAGCTCATCAATCCCCGCACGCGCGGCATCCTGATCTGCAACCCCAACAACCCCACAGGGTACCTCTACTCGCGGCGCGAGATGAACCGCATCCGCGACCTGGTAAAAAAATACGATCTGTTTCTCTTTTCGGACGAGGTCTACCGCGAGTTCATCTACACCGGGTCGCCCTACGTCTCGGCTTGCCACTTAGAGGGGATCGAGCAGAACGTCGTGTTGATCGACTCGGTATCGAAGCGTTATTCCGAGTGCGGCATCCGCATCGGGGCCTTGATCACCAAGAACAAAACATTGCGCGACGCCGTGATGAAGTTCTGCCAGGCACGGCTGTCACCTCCTTTGTTGGGACAGATCGTCGCCGAGGCTTCGATCGACGCGCCCCGCTCCTACAGCACG
>CAZIUJ010000063.1:0-4212 GCA_964542345.1 uncultured Alistipes sp. | reverse complement strand
CTACGAGGAGTATATCGAGCGGCGCAAATGCTTGATCGACGGCCTGAACCGCATTCCGGGCGTCTACTCGCCCATCCCGATGGGCGCGTTCTACACCGTGGCGCGGCTGCCCGTCGACGACAGCGACCGGTTCTGCGCCTGGTGCCTGGAGAAGTTCAGCTACGAGAACGAAACCGTCATGTTGGCACCGGCATCGGGTTTCTACTCCGATCCCGCCTACGGCCGCAACGAGGTCCGCATCGCCTACGTCCTCAAGAAAGAGGACCTCGAACGGGCTTTGTTGATCTTGCGCAAGGCGCTCGAAGCCTATAACGCCCAAAGGCAGTAGCCGCTACAGCGGCCACTTCAGGTTGTCGGGCGACGCCGCTTCTTCCGAGGCTTTCTTGTAGGGGATGAACTTCCGGTAATAGGGGGTGAAGCGCCCTTTTTCCAGCAGCCACGGGTTGCGTTCGATCAGCCGCCGGATGTAGTTCTGGCAGCAGAGGTGCCGCATGTAGCCAAGATAGGAGTTGACCGTCGCCACCATCAGGTGCTGCGGCCGGTAGGCGGCACTGCTCAGCTGGCGGTTGATCCGGCGCTTGGTCTTGTTGACCAGGTAGCGGCGGTAGGGCTTGATGTTGGCGCCCAAGAAGTTGACTCCTTTCGTTACTTCCTGCAGATAGATCTTGTCGGGGTGCAGCTGCAGGCCCAGTTCTTCTTTCAGAAAATTGCGGATGATCGGCACCAGCTGCATCAGACGGGCACGGTCGGTGCCTACAATGTAGAAATCATCTACATAGCGGCCATAGTGTTTCACTCGCAGCGTCCGCTTGATGAAGTCGTCCAGCTTCGACAGATACACATTGCTGAAAAGTTGCGACGTCAGGTTGCCGATCGGGAGGCCGCAGCCGTCGGGCGTGTGAAAAAGACTCTTGGAGGGAGGAAGGCCGATCCATTGGCGTTGGTTGCCGCGCACTTCGCAGTTTTCGGTCGGGTCGTTGAAGACAATTTCGCGGGCCAAGTAGCGGACCAGGTCGTAGTCCATTACTTCGGACCACGTCTTGCCGTCGTAGGCCCGGCGCGAGGCAAAACGGTCCAGCTTCTGCATGATGATTTCGAAGAGCAGTTCACGGTTGATATTCATGAAGTAGCCTTGAATATCCAGCTTCAGCAGGTAGCACTTCCATTGGTAGTTGTTCGAGCACGAGCGGATGTGGTGTTCCAGGCGGCCGATGCCGAAATGCGTGCCCATGCCCTTGCGGCAGGAGTAGCTGTCCGTAATGAAGGTCCGTTCGAAGAGGGGGCTCACATAGTTGCACAGCAGGTGGTGCACCACACGGTCGCGGAAATCGGCCGCGAAGATTTCGCGCTTGACCGGGATGTTGGTCATAAAGCAGATGCTGCGGCCCACATGATAGCGGCGTTCGTCGATTTCATGGTAGAGCTGCAGCAGGTTGTCTTCCAGGTCCATTTCGAAGCGGAGTTGGCTGAGCGTGTTGCGCTTGTTTTGCCGGGCATCGTAATAGGCCTTGAATAGGTCGGTCAACAGTTTTTCGTTCATAGATCGTCGTTTGTTCGTTTCGGGGTTCAGAATTGCATTTTCGAGCTTCTCCGGTACTCGCATAGGAGCGGCACCTCGATCGGCCTTAAAACAGGATAAAAAGCACGCTTGTAGATGCTGGACGCAGCGCACAGGAAAGGCGTTTGCACGGTTGGTGTTGTTCAACGGGTTCACGTTGCCCGAGTTGAAGTTCAGGAAGCCGCCATTGGCATTGCCGGCAGCGTAGGGCGAGGAAGACCAGGCATAGCCGTTCGTGCCGACAACATTCAGGGCTCCCGTCTCACGGTTGCGGTTGCCCGAAGCAACCTCAACGTGATAAGCAATCGCTGGAATGAATGACGGAGAGGTAATTTTAATGAATAATGAATAGTTAATAATGAATAATTGGCTGGTATGCCAAAAAAATAATTATCCACTATTCATGCTTAATTATTCATTCGTATGAACCCTCCGGCAAGCTGGGATGAAAACCCTGCTAAACAGTGCGGAGACAGAGGCGGTCGAATAGAAAGAACCGGCTCTATTTCTCCCTAAAACCCTGCTCTTAGCAGGGGGATTGCGGAATCTACAGGCCGCGCTGACCGGAGCCGTAGCCTCGGCCATTCCGGACCCGGGTGCTTTTTATCCATAGGTAGGTTCAGGGGTGGATCGGACAAAAAGCGACAAGGTAAAAAGGGGGCTTCGGGTAGATGCTGGACGCAGCGCACAGGGAAGCCGTAAGCTCGGTTGTTATTGTTCAGCGGGTTCACGTTACCCGAGTTGAAGTCCAAATAGCCGGCGTTGGTGCTGCCTGAGGTGGGCGAAGAGGACCAGGCATAGCCATTCGTGCCGACGTTTCCCAGAGCTCCCGACGTCGAGTTGCGGAGGCCCGAAGTAACAGTTGGAGCAATCGCTGGAATGAATGACAGGAAGAAAGCAGACTTCCTGGCAAGCTGGGATGTATACCCCACCTAACGGAACGGGGACGGATGAGATAGACGAGGAATACCCTCGTTCCATCTCCCCATAAATTCCCGTTCTTAACGGAGCAGGGGGATTGCGGAATCTACGTCGACCGCGCTGACAGGAACCGTGGCCCCTGCCATTCCGGATCGGAGAAGCCGTTTTTGCCTCGTCGCTGTCCGATAAGGATAAAAAACAGTTCTCGCAGATGCTGGACGCAGCGCACGGGAAAGCCGTAAGCTCGGGGATTGCTGTTCAGCGGGTTCACGTTTCCCGAATTGAAGTTCAGGTGGCCGGCATTGGTACTGCCCGACTGGGGCGAAGAGGACCAGTAGTCGCCGTTCGCGCCGACATTCGTCAGGGCTCCCGTCGTGTAGACGCGGTAGCCCGATGCAGCCTTAGGCAATCGCTGGATTGAATGACAGGAAGAAAGCAGACTTCTCGGCAGGCTGGGATGAATAACTCACGGTACTGGGATTCGCACCGTTAGTGGATTGCGGAATCTGCGGGCCTCACTGGCGGGAACCGTAGCTCTCGCCACTCCGGGCCGGAGAAACTGTTTTTTATCGCATCCCGAAAATCCGGATTCGCAGAATCGGATGGAAGCAGCTTCGCGCAGATGCTGGACGCAGCGCACAGGGAACCCGTTCGCACGATTGTTGCTGTTCAACGGCGTCATCTCGCTGGCCAGGAAACGCAGATTGCTCGCGTTGGTGCTGCTCGCAGCGGCCGGCGACGATGACCAGGAGTAGCCGTACGTGCCGACGACATTCAGGGCTCCCGTCGTGTTGTTGCGGTTGCCCGAAGCAACCTTGTGGCAATCGCTGGATTGAATGACAGGAAGAAATCGCTTCTTGTCAGGCTGGGATGTACACCCTGCTAAACCGGGCGGGGACAGAGGAGGCCGAATAGAAAAAGCGGCTCTATTTCCCCCTAAAGCCCGGCTCTTAGCCGGGGGATTGCGGAATCTACGGATCGCGCTGACCAGAGCCGTGGCCCTCGTCATTCCGGATCGGAGGCTGCTTTCATCTCGTTTCCGGAATCCGGATCGGCTTCATTAGGAAAAACAGTCCCCGCAGATGCTGGACGCAGCGCACAGTAAAGCCGTTGGCCCGTTCATTGTTGTTCAGCGGGTTCACGTTGCTCGCATTGAAGTTCAGGTTGCCCGCATTGGCATTGCCTGCAGCGTAGGGCGACGAGGACCAGGCCCAGCCGCCTGCGCCGACGCTCGACAGGGCTCCCGACGTACGCTCGCGGTAGCCCGAAGCCGCGGAATAGGGCAATCGCTGGAATGGATGACAGGAAGAAAGCAGACTTCCCGGCAAGCTGGGATAAATAACTGACGGTGTTGGGATTCGCACCGTTAGTGGATTGCGGAATCTACGGACCGCACTGATGAAAACCGGTAGCTCTCATCATTCCGGGTCATGGGACTGTCTTTCGGCGGGGCATCATCGTTCGGAAAAACAGCCGGCAGATGCTGGACGCAGCGCACGGAGAAGCCGTTGGCGCGGTTGTTCGATTGCTCGGGGCGTACGTACGAGGAGTTGAACTCCATGTTGCTGGCGTTGGCGCTGCCCGACACGGGCGAGGAGGACCAGCAGCCGCCCCACGTGCCGACGTTCGACAGGGCTCCCGTCTCACGGTTGCGGTTGCCCGAAGCAACTGTAAATCTGCAATCGCTGGAATGAATGACGGAAAGGAAACCTTTCTTAATGAATAATGAATAG
>CAZIUJ010000062.1:0-8516 GCA_964542345.1 uncultured Alistipes sp. | reverse complement strand
ATAGTAGGTTGTTTTACCCAAAGCACTCGAAGGTGCGGTAGGAATATACAGTGCGGACGGTTGACGATCTCCAGCGACGAGGCGTCGAGCTCCAGCACCGAGGCGATCGCTTCGCGGATCGGCTCCACCAGTTCGGCCTGCTCGCCCAAGATCACCGTGTTGAGCGCCACTTCGTACTCGTGGAGGATGCGGTCGGCGTTGAATCCGCCTGCATAGTCGAGGCCGCTCAGCGTCCGGAACCACGAGTGCGCCACGACGATGTCGCCCACGGCCTGCTCGTGCAGCGCCTGCCAGTCGCCCTCGTTCTGCGAGGCGATCGGGATGAAGCGCGAATGGTCGTTCTCGCTGCCGTCGCGGATCACGAACATCACCTGCCCGGGATTGCCGGCGAACTTTTGTTCGGCCAGCCGCATGATCTTCTCAGCTTCGGCTTCGTTGTCGACCGCCGAGTCCAGGAGCAGCACGCCCGAGAGCTGGAACGAGTTGTCCAGGCGCGAGATGTTCCAGCGGTCGGTCTTGTAGGCGATGGCCGAGACGCCGAACCCCGCGATGTAGGGCGGCACGCCGTAGTGGGTGAACTGGGGTTCGTAGTCCTTGTAGTGGATCATCGCGCGCAGGGTCCCGTCGGCCTGCTCTTCGAATGCCGGGTAGCGGGGCAGCGTCTGTGCCTCGGCGGGGTTGAAAGCCCGCCAGTCGTGGTGCAGCAGGATGTGCTGTTCGTCGCGGGCCACGCGGCAGCGCGAGGCGTCCTGATGGTAGAGTGCCAGAAAGGAGTGCTTCGCGTCGGTGATGACTTCCAGAAAGGCGTTGCCGAAGAGGGCCTTGTCGAAAGCGAGCTTGTTGAGGAGTTGCCGCAGCGATTCGTTGCGGGGGTTCACCCGCCCGATGAAACGTTGGAGGCGGGGCTGCGCCGCTTCGTCGCAGACGAAACCCTTGCCCGAGATGTAGTCGGCCTTGTCGTTGATGATGCGGCGATGGGTCGTCGAGCGGCGGGCCATCAGCGCCAAAGCCTCGGGAAAGAGGTTGTCGTCGCCCCAGCGCCAGAATTTGTCGCTCTGCACCGTGCCGGCACCCAGCGTGAGGTAGGGGTCGCCGTGCGCCGTTACGCCGACGGTCGTTTTGCGTGTTCGGGGTTTGTTCATGGTCGGAATCTGTTTGGTGGGAATGGGTCCGGAAACGCCCGCAGGAGAGCTCCGGATGCCTCCTGCGGGCGGACGGGGATTACGCGCGGTAGGCGTAGGCCAGCAGGTCTTCGTCGAGGATGTCGCAGCCCGCCATGAAGAGGGCGCGCTGGCGGTTCTCCATCTCGTCGGGGTTGTACCACATGCGGACTTCGTTGCCGGGGAAGTCGGCCGTGTTGACGGCCAGCACCAGGTTGCGGCGGTCGGTGAGCAGGCAGAACGACTTGTGGAACGAGGTGCCCGGGAGGTAGTTGTTCAGCCGCACATCGACGACCGGAATGCCGTGGTAGGCCAGTCCCTGACGGCCGTTGACCGAGTCGGCATAGGCGGCGTCGGCCCCTTTCGAGTCGAGGTACTTCTCGTAGAGGAAGTAGAGGTCCGAAGTTACGAAGAAAGCCAGCTGCCCCTCGGCTTTGGCATCCTGCACCCGCGAATCGACGTTCTTCCACAGGGCGTCGAAGATTTCGATCACGGCCGAGGATTCGTTGAGGCTCGACTGCTGGTAGGGCAGCGTGTAGAACGACTCGGCGGTCATGCACTCAGCGATGGTCTTCAGGAAGCCGTCGAAGGTGTTGTAGCCTTGCGTCGAGGCCGTGTCGCCCACCCACATCGTCGCGCGGATGCTCTCGGCCACGGACTGGCGGAAAAGCGCCGTCTCGGCCTCTTCGAGCTCGGTGCCCGTCAGGTCGTCCATGTTCACGTCGGCGCGGGCCGCGATCTTTTCGTAGACCAGCGAGAAGTAGTCGGCCGCCGAGAAGCCCAGCTCGGCTTTCACGCGGCTGAGGGCGATGGTCTTCTGGTACTTGTGCGACGCGGTGCCGCCTGTCCAGCCCGTGCCGGTGTGCTTCTGCAGGATGTCGGACTGGGCGTCCCAGATCTGTACGGTCGTCGGCACGGGCATGTTGTAGAGCACCCGCACGCCGAGCTCCTGGGCCGAGGAGCCGGTGAGAAAGGGTCGGAAGAAGATGGTGTCCAATTCGGCACCCGTGTACTGTTTGGGATTTTCCAAGAAACTCATAATTAAAACAAGGTTAAAGGTTAAAAGTTAAAAGTGAAAGGCGAACTTCGCAGGCTGCGGCGGAATGTCGGATGAAAATCGGGGGCGGGTTATTTCCGGAAGCGCCGGGCATCTTCGGCATAGGCTTGTTGGTTGGCCGTGTGGAGCGCTTCGTGGCAGGAGGGGTCTTCGCAGGGGCGCGTGCGGGTCGGTGCGGCGCGGAGAAAGGCCTCCTCGGCAGCGACGGACGAGCGGCGGCGGACGGTCGTTTCGTCGTCGTCGAAGTGGAGGATGTTGCGGTCTTCGGGCCGTGCCTCGCCGCTTCGGGTGCGGCGGGGGCCGATGCGGCGAAGCAGCTTCTTCCAGCCGCGGACCGTGTTTTCGGGCGCTTCGGCTGCCGGTTGTTCCGGAGCGTCGACGATCGCGTCGGCCAGTCCTGCGGCGATCGTCTCCTCGGGCGAGAGCCAGCGGCCGTCGCCGTTGTTTTCCGCCATGAGCGTCTCGAACGCCTCCGTCTCGCGCCCGGAGCGTGCTGCGTAGAGCTCCGCCAGCCGGCGGTCGGTCTGCCGCAGCAGGTCGGCCTTGCTGCTCAGCTCCGCGGCATTGCCCTCCGTGGCGCAGGCCGAGCGGTGGATCAGGTAGAGGGCGTTGGCCGAGATTTCGCGGCGCCCCTCGCTCGCGGCCTGCGCGATGATCGTGGCTGCCGAAGCCGTGTAGCCGTAGCAGCGGGTGGTGATGCGTCCCTGCAGGCTGCGCAGGGCGTCGTGGATCAGCAGGGCGTCGTTCACGTCGCCGCCCGTCGAGCGGATGTCGACGACCACTTCGGGAGCTTCGATCTCGGCGATGCGGCGCACCGTGTCGCGGAATTTGTCGTAGGTGGCGACCCGCTGTTCGGGGTTCTCGAACTGCCACTCTTCGGGGATGCCGATCGTCCCCTCGATCTCGATGCGGCAGACGTCGGCGCGGTTGGTGATTCGAATGTCGGTTTGCATGATAGTAAAGTGAAAAGTGAAAGGTGAAAGGTGAACATCTCAGTCTTCCGGCAGCCGCGTGAAGGTGCAGCGGACCGAGCCTTTGCGCGGATCGTAGTCGCCGAGGCTGTGGAGCGTGGCTCGCACCGTGTCGCCGCCCGTGTCGAGCAGGAAGACCGAGCGGATGTCCGGGGCACCCGTTCCGGGGGCAAGCAGGGCGGCCACTTCGTGGGGCGCCAACCGCAGCGAAAGGGTGATCCGCTCGCGGGTCGCCTCCTGCGCGGTCTGCCGGTCGTAGTAGCGGTGCAGGCCCGTTGCGCCGTCGCGGTCTTCGAAGCAGAGCGTAAAGGGCGGGAGGTCGTCGTCGCCGGCGAAGTGGAACGCCGCCAGCGGGTAGGCTGCTTCCAGAGAGGGGTAGCCCCAGCGTTCGCCCTCCGGCAGGGGGTGCATGCCGACGTAGCGGACGATGCGGGGCGTGAAGTTCGTGCCCTCCTGTTCGGCCGCATCGCGGTCGCCGACCTGCAGGAGCTGCGCCGAGCGGGCGTTGCCGTAGTGGCCCGTGCTGTTGAGCGTGGGGCAGAAGAGGGGATTGCGGCGGGTCTCCTCGCCCATCTTCGTGGCGCAGGAGGCGGTCCGCACGCTCCACACGCCCACCTCCGTGTCGTGCTCCGCTTCGTAGCGGCTCACGGCGCCGTCGCCCTCCTGATAGCGCCACGTGCGGATTTCATGCAGGCTGGGGGAGATCTCTTCCAGCACGACCGGCTGCGAGAAGTCGCTTTTCGCCCGCCAGTCGGCTGCGGGTCCGGCGCCGCAGAAGTCGTCGGCCGGTTCGATGAAGACGCGGCGGGTCGCTTCCTCCGTATAGAAACGCAGGTTGAAGAGGTGGGCGACCGCCTGCAGCAGCTCCGACTGGCGGATGCGGTGCCGGGCCACGTCGGCGAAGGCGAGCGTCGAGCCGTAGCCTGGACCCGAAAGGAAGCGCGGCTGCAGCGAACACTCCTTGTGCAGGGTGAGCGACATGCCTGCCTCCGCGCCGAAGAAGTGGATCGCATAGAAATACTTCGGCGATGCGGGCGAGACCGTCTCCGCGGCGGTGCGGACGCGCAGCTCGACGGTCGTGCGGCCCGTCTCGCCGATGTAGCCGTCGTAGAGCGCCCAGTCGCCCGGATAGCGGACCCAGCTGTCGCTGCCGCTCCGTATCCAGAGTATCGGATTCGTCAGGGTGCCGGCGGCGGGCGAGGTGAGAAGGATCGAGCGGCTCTCGAACTTGGCCCAGAGGGTGAAAGGCGTTCCGTTGAGGCTGTAGGTCAGCCGGTACTGGTTGTCGGCGGCGTGGTCGAAGACGATCGCCCGGTAGGTGTGGTTGTTCCGGATCGCGGAACGGCGGTCCTCGTAGCGGTTCGCCAGTGCGAAGCGCAGTTCCGAACCCGGCCCGAGGTAGACCGAGTCGAACCCCCGCAGCTGCGTGCGGTTCAGGATGCGGTGGTCGGTCGTGTATTTCAGGTGGTACTCGAATCCGACGTTGACCTGGGTCGCCGGCACGAAGCGGATCATGCCGTTTTCCACGCCGAACGAGCCGCCGTTGTTGCAGAGCTCGGGGATCGTTTCGCCGTCGGCGTCGAGCGTCTGGGGCGTCGCCGTGTCGACGATGTTGCCGACCGTGTGGACCGAGGCTTTGGGGTCGGCGTAGACCCATCCCGCCGGGCTCGCCGTCGCGGTCGCCGGGGCCAGCCGCCGGGCCCGGAATCCCATGCGGGCCTGCGCCGCCGTCGTGTCGCGGGTCGCATAGGCGCCGCTCATGTAGAGCTGCCGGAAAAAGGGCGTCTTCAGAAATTCGCTCTCGATGCGGTAGCCCGCTTCTTCGAAGATCGTCTCGACGAGCGTCGCGATGTGCAGGAACGGGTGGTAGTCGTCCACCGTGAGCAGCCGCTCGGCTGTCAGCAGGTCCTGCGAGCTGTTGAGCTGCGGGTACTCGTCGCGGTGGACCGGGAAGAACTTGACGGGCGACGGGTCGCTCCAGCTCTTTCGGATCGTCTCGGGCAAGAGCGGCTCGCGGTACTCCACCCCCAGTGCGTCGAGCATCCGCAGTGCGGCCTGCTCGGCCCAGCCGGCTCCGCCCTCGCGGATTTCGAGCGTGAAGCCCTCGTCCGAGGCGGCCAGCAACCGGACCGCTCCCGCCAGCAGGAGACTCCCGTCGGCCGTGAGGGCCGCCTTGTGCGGCACTGCGTGGAAGCGGCTCCCCGTGTGCGGGTCGCGCGGGTTGCCCAACAGGCGGGCGTTGCGCGGCGTGGGCGGAACGACGATCCGCATCGTGCGCCCTTCGCGGCAGGCGTCGACGTCGGCGGTCTTCGCGGCCGAATAGCCCGGTACGGCGCAGCTTCCCGTGCCGAGGTCGCACGCCTGACCGTCGATGCTGAGTTGCAGGGTTATTTCCATGTCGGGATGTTTGTTTCGCGGGGACGGATTTCGATTTCCAGCAGGCTCAGCACGCCGTGGCGGTGGATCACGGCCGCGTCGGTCAGCACGTCGACCGGCCGGTAGCCCTCGTCGGTCGCCAACCACACCTGAGGCGAGGCGACGATCTCGGCCAGCGCCTCCAGCGTCTCCCGCGTTTCGTAGGCCGAGCGGAGGCGCAGCCGGCGTTCGGCCGCCGTGGCGACCGTCGCCGGTCCTTCGGGCCCGACGATCCGGGTTTTCGAGGCCGCCAGCGCCGCTTCGGCTTCGACGGGGAAGGTGTAGTGCTCGATCGATCCCGCGCTGCTGCGCCAGGCCATGCGGCGGGAGCCTGCCGGTGCGGGGAGCACCGTGTATTCGACCTTGCCGCCCGAACGGGCTTCGACCGTGATGCGCTCGGCGCCGGGAAAGTCGTCCGCGTGGAGCCGGAAGAGGTTGACCCGGAAATTGACCACGTTGTAGAGGCGGCGGGTTTCGCCGTCGGGACCCGCGGCCGTTACGGTGATCTGGGGCATCTCGTTGCAGAGGAGCGTCAGTTCGTCGTATTCGCCGGGGGCGATCAGCCGCTGCCGGGGCATCGTCGTGGCGAACGACGGAACGGGGAGTTCGGACGTGCCGGCATGGAAAACGCTCGTGGCCGAGACGACCGGGTGGTCGGGGTCGTCCGCCGCAACAGCTGTCGCGGCTATGCTGCAGCGGCGGTCTTCCGGTGCCATGAATCCCGAAGCCTGGGATTTCAGCGGCTTGAAGTGCAGGTGGTGCCGGACGATCGGGGCGGCATCGAACACCGCTTCGGCCACGTCCGCGAAGCGTTTGGTGCCTATCAGCTCGCCGGTCTGCAGGTCCGTGAGCCGAATGTCGAACGTTCGGGCCGGGTCGGCGGCAAGGCGGTACTCAGCCCGCTGTTCCGCCGGCACCAGCGGCCCGGGGGTGGTTTGGAACGAAAACATGGGGGTTGGAATGAGGAGGTGGAATCTTGGACCGGACAAGCGGGTGAAAACTTGTCGATAACCGGTCGAAAGATTGTGGATAAGTGTTGACAGCGATCGACAATCAATTGAGAACCAATCGGAAATCGTTGTGGATAATCGGCCTGGCCGACCGGCCGTTTCTGTCGATTCACCGGGCAAATATAGATCGCGGACCGGCCCCTTGTCAAGTTTCCGGGCGGTTTTTTGTCCGTTTCGTGTAAAAAACTACCGATTTTTGTATAACTTTGCCTCGTAAACCAACTTGATTCATTCCCTATGGACGATGGTCATAGTTCCGCGTATAGCTTCCGCGTCGCGCTTCGGTGCGACGCCGGGCATCTGTGGTGCGAAGCGTGCAGCCGGCTCTGAGCCGCACGCAGCAGGACTGTCGTCTCTTTTCTCCTGTCCGGTTTTCCGTTTTTCCTTGCTGCGATTCGCTGATCGCGGCGGGTTGTGCTGCGCTTCCGATCGGCTTTTCGAGCAGCAGAAGCGGCAGGCTTGCCGCAAATTCTGGAATGCCGGACTCAAGGTGGCTCCGCGGGTCAATCCCGGCTGAAGAGGTTGAGCGGGCCATGAGGCCCGCCCTCCCGCCGACATCCGGATTCCAGAACCTTTCAAGCGAGCCACATGATTACCATCTACCTCAAGCAGTACAACAAGATCGTCCGCAACGCCGACACCAAGCTCTTCGACGAGTTAGGTTACGACGACATCCTGTGGATCGACATGTTGCTGCCCACCATCAAGGAGCAGAAGGCCGTCGAGAACTTCATGGAGATCAGCCTCCAGACCAAGCAGCAGGTCGAGGAGATCGAGTCCACCTCGAAATACTCCGAGACCGAGAACGCCATCATCTCCAACTCCAACTTCTTTGTTCCGACGGGCGATTCGTTCGTCGTCGAACCCGTGTCGTTCATCATCTCCAACGAGGGCGTCCTCGTCTCCGTGCGCAGCGCCGAGTCGCGCACGTTCCGCGAGACCGAGAAACGCCTGCAGATGAACTACCGCAGTTATCCGACCGGGTACCACCTCTTCATTTCGCTCTTGGAGGTGCGCATCGACTTCGATGCCGACATGGTGGAGCTGGTTTCCAAGCAGGTTGCGGCCCTCTCGAAGGCGATCAACTCCGAGGACACGATCGACAAGGAGGTGCTGCACCGCATCAGCGCCTTGCAGGAGAGCACCATGTCGCTGCGCGAGAATATCTTCGACCGCCAGCGCGTCTTGTCGGGCATCCTGCGTTCCGAGCGCTTCCCCAACGACATCTACCCGCGCCTGCAGCTGATGATCAAGGACGTCAATTCGCTCATCAACCACGCCGATTTCTCGTTCCAGCGTCTCGACTACATCCAGGACGCCGCTCTCGGTCTGATCAACATCGAGCAGAACGAGATCGTCAAGATCTTCTCCGTGGCCGCCGTGATCTTCCTGCCCGCCACGCTCATCGCCTCCATGTACGGCATGAACTTCAAGTACATGCCCGAGCTCGACTGGCACTTCACCTTCCCCAACGGATGGGTGCTTCCCACCGGGTACCTCTTCGCCATCGGCCTGATGATCTTCTGCTCGGGCCTCACCATCTGGTTCTTCCGGTATAAAAAGTGGTTGTAGGGCGGGTGAAAGTCGAACATTGCGGGGGCTTCGGTTTCCACCGAAACGCTTTCCATGAACAGTACACCCGACCGTTGGCCGGGTGTTTTTCGTATTTTTGACTAACGCCGAAGATACTCATGCTCGGCAAAAAAATCGAATAAATTCGCTGCTGCGTCCGGCTTATTCGTATCTTTGGCTAACGCCGAAGATACTTGGCCTCGGCAATGCTCAAATAAATTTGGCATTGCGCTCGGCTCTTTTTGATCTTTGACTGAAGTCGAAGATACTCATGCTCGGCAAAAAAATCGAATAAATTCGTTTTTTGCCCTCGCTTATTCGTATCTTTGTC
>CAZIUJ010000061.1:0-8598 GCA_964542345.1 uncultured Alistipes sp. | reverse complement strand
TGAGGTGTAACAATTTCACATTCCTTATTGCCGCAAGTCTCATTGTGCTTGTATGATCCACTCGCGCAGCGAGCGTTCGATCCTCGCGGAGGTGGAGTGCATCGCGAAGATGCCGGGATTCAAGGGCTACCTCTCCGACGTGGGAGCTCCCTCGGCCAACATGTACCGCATGGGGGGCCGCGACCGCGAGGTGTGCCGCAAGTGCCGCCGTCCGTCGTGCCTCCACCCGAAGAGATGCCCCAACCTCGACAACGACCACCGGCCGCTGCTCGCCCTCTATGCCAAAATCCGGGCCGTGAAAGGGATCAAAAAAGCCTTCATCGGCAGCGGCATCCGCTACGACCTGTTCGACGACTCGCCCTACCTGGAGACGGTGCTCAAGCACCACACCTCGGGCCGTCTGAAGGTGGCGCCGGAGCATACCGAAGACGGAGTGCTGCAGCTGATGCGCAAGCCGCCGTTCGCGATGTTCGAGCAGCTGAACGCCGACTTCCGCCGCATCTGCCGCGCGGAGGGGCTGCCCTACCAGCTGATCCCTTACTTCATCTCCTCGCACCCCGGGTGCACGGAGCGCGACATGCGCGCCCTCTCGGAAAAGGTCCTGGGCAAGCTACACTTCACACTCGAACAGGTGCAGGACCTCACGCCCACACCCATGACCCTTTCGTCGGTGATGTTCTACACGGGCGAGAATCCCTACACGCACGAAAAAGTCTGCGTCGCCCGCTCGCAGGAGGAGAAACGCAGACAGAAAAGCTACTTTTTCAAGGTGAAAGGTAGAAAGTAAAAAGTGAAAGGTAAAAGGTGAAAAGTAGCATGTTCTGCAAAACTTTTTCACCTTTTACTTTCTACTTTTCACCTTATCAGAACAGCGGCTTCAGCACGCCGAACAGCAGGCAGGCGACGACCAGCGTAACGACGATGTTGAACGCCTGCGCCCCGAGGAACGCCCACAGCACGTTGCGGTTCTCCCGGGAGACAATATCCTTGAGCCGCGTGTCGAGGCCGATGCAGACGAACGCCAGCGAGAAGAAGACCGTGGAGAACATCTTGGCGACGCCCGGTTCGACGAGTTTGCCCTTTTCGGGGACGAAGACGCCGCCCGACTGGCAGAGGCTGAAGAGAAGCGACGCGGCGACGAATCCGAGAATGAATTTCGGGAACTTCTCCCACACGATGCCGAGCGACGGACGTTGAGCGGCGCCTTTCTCGCCGCGGGCCGAGAGGTAGAGGGCGATGAAGAACGCCACGACGCCGATCAGCACGTTCTGCGCCGCCTTGATGATGACGGCATGCTGGTTGGCGACTTCGCCGACGAGGGTGCTCGAAGCGGCGACGCCCGACGTCGTGTCGATCGTGCCGCCGATCCACGCGCCGGCGACCTCCTGCAGGGTCTGCGGGTCCTCGAAGAGCAGCGGCAGCACCGTGCGCGCCAGCCACGGCATGAGGTAGATCATCGGCACGACGACGATCAAGACCACCGAGACGATGTAGGACAGCTTCTTGTCGTCGCCGCCCGCGACGCGGGCCGCCGTGATGCAGGCCGAGACGCCGCAGATCGAGACGCCCGACGAGAGGATCATGGCGCTGCGCTCGTCGACCTTCAGGCGGCGCGAAAGTCCGAAAGCGAAGAACCAGACGATCGCCACCACCAATATGGCCTGCACGAGGCCGAAAACACCCGACTTCATGACGTCGGAGAAGAGGATCGTAGCACCTAAGCAGACGACGCCGATCTTGATGTAGAACTCGCCCTGCACGGCGGGTTTCATCCATGCGGGTACGTGCCACAGGTTGCGGATCAACAGTCCGAAAAGCACCGAGAAAAAGACCGATTCGAAGCCGTAGTACGAAACCTGCGGAATCTTGGCCACGACCTGCGCCACGAGCGAGACGGCGAAGACCGCGACGAACGAGGGCAGCAGCCCTTTCATAGGGCGTCGCAGCAGGAGCGACCCGACGTAGAGCACGGCCAGGCAGATCAGGAACAGCAGTGCGATATTCGTCCATGCGGCTGCGCCGACCAATGTCGCCGGCACGCGGGGCAGCTGCTGCGGGACGAAGATCGCCAGCAGCAACAGCGGAACGGAAACCCAGACCACGACCCAGTCTTCGGTCCGGAGTTTTTCAAGCAAGTTTTTCATGATGCCGAAAAGGAAAATTTTTGATTGTGAATTATGAATTTCAGAACATCCCCGTGAACATGACGGCGACGACGTTGCGGCCCGCGAGGTCGTAGGCTGCGCCGTACTCCTCGTAGGTGTAGTTGAGCTGGCAGCGCAGGTGCTTGACGGGGGTCCACAGCAGGCCCACGGTGTAGTTCGTCTGCCGCGCGGCGGAGCCGATGCGGTCGTTCTCGGTGAAGCTCTCGACGCGGGCCACGGGCGTCAGGTCGTGCGGCGCGCGCCAGCCGGCCATCGCATACCAGCCGTTGCTGTCGAAGCAGCCGTCGGCGCTGCCCGTGCGGCCGCCGATCCACTCGCCGCGCACGACGACGGCGCCGCGATCGTAGCAGATACCAGCGCCATAGCGCTCGCGCTGGAAGTACGCGGCGCCGTACTCGCCCCAGTAGTAGGAGCCGCAGATCGACAGCCCGGCGACGGGTTTCAGAGTCAGACGGGCGGCGATGTCTTTCGACTTGTTCTTGTCCAGCGTGTTCATGCCCTCGCCGTTGAAGACGCCGAGGTCGTAGTTGAGGATGCGGTAGCCGTCGCGTCGGAAGAAGCCGCCGCTGAGCGTGGCGCCCAAGTCGCGGCCCGTGGCCGAGAGGCCGCATACGTCGCTGAAGCCCATCAGCTTGCGCAACACGAGCGGGTATTCGATGAACTCCAGTTTGGTGGGGATGTACTCGGTGTTCTCGATCGAGAAGGGCACCTTGTACTGGCCGAGCTTGATGCCGAGCTGCGGCAGCGGCCGATATTGGATATAGGCATCGACCAACTGCGGCTTGCAGAACTCGAACTGGATGCGGTAGTCGAGCTTGCCGGCCACGATGTCGCCGGCGAGCGACAGACGCACGCGCTTGAGGAAGAAATCCGACGAGGTGTCGGTGTACTGGTAGCCGGCCTGCACGTAGCCCGAGAAGCGGGGCAGGCGGGCGACGATTTTTTGCCATGCGGAGGTTTCGGTCTCCTCGCTGCCGGAGGCCGGGCCGCTCTGGGCGAAAGCACTGCCGCCGAAGAGCAGCAGCGCGAAAAGAAGCAGTTTTTTCATCATTCGGAAAAAGTTGGGGTTTCAGACCGCAAAGGTCGGAACTATCTTCCAGAAAAAACTACGCGAAAATACCTAAAATACCTCCTTGAGGATGCGCACCGACTGCACGGCGCTGATGGCGTCGAGGTGGTAGCCGAAGTAGACGAGCATGGCGTTGAGGAAGTCGACGCGCTGCGAGCGGTTGAGGGCGATCTCCGCCAAACGGGAGACGTCGCACGCCAGCAGTCCGTGCAGCGTCGCGGCGCACTCGCGCGTCATGACGTTCGTATGGGGCGGCTGCACGGGGGTGAACAGCCCCTCGCGGATGTCGAACCAGGCGCCGGGCACGTAGTCGTTGCCGGGGCAGAAGCCCAGGAAGCGGCTCAGGTGGGCGAGGAACCAGAGGTGGAAGTTGGCGACCCCCTCCTGCATGGCATCGAGCGCCCCGACCGATCCCCACACGAAGTCGAACAGGGCTTCGTTGGGCTCGCTCTCGCGCACGAGCCGGTAGAGGACTTCGGCCATGAAGAGGGCCATCGTCGACTTGCGGACGTCGAACGGCAGGCCCTGCAGCGGAAAGGCCGTGCGGACCTCCTTGAAGCGGTGCATCTGCTGCTTCGAGGATTCCAGCCCCTCGAACTCGACGGGGAACATGGGCTGGAAGAGCGCCAGCTTCGAGCCGCGGCCCGAGCGGCTGCGCACGCCCTGCACCATGTAGCTGCGCCGGCCGCCGACGTCGGTCAGCAGGTAGGCGACCAGCGACGAATCGCCGTATTTGAGCGTGTGGAGAACGACCCCGCGCCCCTTGTAGGATTTCACGACCGGCGGACGTGGACCAGCATCCAGCCCTCGCGCGAAGCCGTCGCGACGAGGTGCAGCCCTTCGGCTTTGGCGGCTGCGACGACCGCCTCGGTGTCGGCTTCGAGGAAGCCGCTCATCAGCAGGTCGCCGCCCGACACAAGCGCCGCAGCATAGGCCTTCATGTCGCGCAGGAGGATGTTGCGGTTGATGTTGGCGAGGATGAAATCGTACGTGCGGCCGGCGATGCGTCCGACGTCGCCCAACATCGGCTCGATGCGGTCGGCGACGCCGTTGGCGGCGATGTTCTCGCGGCAGTTGGCATCGGCCCAGTCGTCGATGTCGACGGCGTCGACCTGCGCGGCGCCGCACTTGGCCGCGACGATCGAGAGGACGCCCGTGCCGCTGCCCATGTCGAGGCCGCGGCGCCCGGCAACACCCAAGTCGAGCACGCCGCGGGCCATGAGCCACGTCGTGGCGTGCTGCCCCGTGCCGAACGACATCTTGGGCATGACGATGACTTCCATTACGCCGGCAGGTGCCGCGTCGTGGAATGGTGCCCGGATATGGAGGCGCCCCTCAATGTCGGTGGCGGGGAAATTTTGCTCCCAGAGAGCGTTCCAGTTCTGCATCTCGATGGCGATGTAACGGCCGGAGACCCCGTAGCGGGTCAGCAGGGCGTCGACCTGCGCCTTGCAGTCGGCCAGCCGCTCCTGCGGGATGTAGGCCTTCAGCAGGTCGGGTTCGGTCTCGAAACTCTCGAACGGGAAATCGGCCAGTTCGGCCGTGAGAATCTCGGCCAAATCCGTCTCGGAGACAGGAATATTCAGGGCAACGAAGTTCATGCGATATACTCTTGTAAGGTGCGTATCTTTTTTTTGCGAAATGAAAAATTCGGCCGCGGGTCCGGCAAAAAAATTTGCAGGATTCAAATAATTTCTAACTTTGCTCCGGACAAAGTTAACGATAATCCCGGAAAACCCCAACCCGACCGATGGCCGAAAACACGAAAAAATGGGACGAAGCGGGACGCCGCTACCGCACCTACATCAAGCTGGAGAAACGACTCTCGGAGAATACCGTCGAGTCGTACATGCGCGACCTGCGGCAGTTCGCCCACTTCATCCTGCGCCAGTGGGACGTGCCGCCCCGCAAGGTCGAGCGCGAGATGATCGAACGCTACATGGAGCGCCTCTACCAGCGCGGCCGCGAGAAGACCTCGCAGGCCCGCAACCTGAGCGGCATCCGCAGCTTCTACAACTTCCTGCTCTTAGAGGAGAAGATCGAAAATTCGCCGGCCGAGTTCATCGAGACGCCCAAGTTCGGCCGCCAGCTCCCCGACATCCTGACCACCGGGGAGATCGACCGCCTCCTTGCCACGATCGACACCACGACGGCCAAAGGCCGGCGCGACAGCGCGATGCTGGAGGTACTCTACTCGTGCGGGCTGCGGGTCTCGGAGCTCACGTCGCTGCGGTTGTCGGACCTCTTCTTCGGCGAGGGCTACATCCGTGTCATCGGCAAGGGCGACAAGCAGCGCTTAGTGCCAGTGAGCACGACGGCGCGCAGCAAGATCCAGCACTGGCTGGACGACCGCCGCGAAATGGAGAAGAGCCGGAACGAGGATGCCGTTTTCCTGAACAACCGCGGCGGAAAGCTCACGCGCGTGATGATCTTCACGATCATCAAGCAGGCGGCCGTCCGTGCCGGCATCGACAAGCAGATCAGCCCCCACACGTTCCGCCACTCTTTCGCCACGCACCTGCTCGAAGGGGGTGCGAGCATCCGGCAGGTGCAGGAGATGCTGGGACACGAGAGCATCATCACGACGGAAATCTACACCCACCTGGACAACCAGCACCTCCGCCGCACGGTGGAAGAGCACCTGCCCGACTTTCATCGGGGCGAAAGTTGAAAGGTAAAAGGCGCCTGTGCTGTCCTGATTTCAAATCTTTTCGATCCGGGAAGCCGGCGTGAGACGCAGCGAAGCGTAGTCGAGGCCGGAGATCACTACGGGAATACCCTCTCCGGGTACGATGAGCTCCGGCAGCCGCTCGGCGAGCGATTCGCCGGGCGTGGCACGAAGTGCCGCGAACGCAACCCGGAAGTCGGCCGGAAAGTCGAAGACAAGCAACCCGGCGTAGAACTCGACGAACGGCACCCGGTCGGGGTCCGTACACGTCGCGAGCGAGCGCAAGCCCCCGTCGTCCGCAAGCTCGACGAGCGGATCGCGAACCACCCCCTGCGGCGTCCAAAGCAGGTTAGAGGCTATCTTTCTGTGAGACATCGAAAAATTCGTCGGCGAAAATCCGGATGCCGAGCTCCTGCTCATAAAGCCGTTCGACCGCCGTGCGCGTCCCGGGCGTATGCTCGATCCGAAGGTCGCGGAAGGTAACCGACGGCCGCCGGGGCTTCTCGGCGTAGGTCAGCAGGCGGACCTGCAGGCGCCGGTGCGAGGTGTCGGCCGTGAACTTGCGGGAGACCGAACCCTCGTTGAGCCGCCGCAGCGTAACGTTATAGTTCTGCACGCGGGAGCTGTCGGCCCGTTCGAGCCAGATTTGGCTCCGCGGGCTGCGCGGATTGAGGTCGAGCGAGTCGATGAGGTACTTCAGCTGCACGCTGTATTCGCCGGGCTCGACGTCGAACGTGAAGCTCAGCAGGGCCGTGTCGGCGAGCGAGCGGATGCGGATCAGCGAATCGGCCCGGAGCGTGCGGCGGGCCGTCCGCAGCGCCACGCGATCGATCGTATCGAGGATGGCGACCTCGCGGTTGTAGTATTTGCCCTCGGCTTCGAGCAGGGCGATGGCCCGCTCGACGACATCGCCCAGGCGGGCGCTCTTGCGCTTGGAGAAGTTGCCGATCGTGTAGTGGACATCCTCGGTCGTGTAGCCGTAGCTGGCGAAGATCGGCTCGTAGAGGTTCAGCGAGTCCTTGACGAGGCTGCGGCCGCCAACGTAGGCGTTGGCCAGAAAGGCATCGTGGAAGATCAGGGCCAGCTTCTCGTCGGGGATGATCGTGTGGTGGGCGCAGGCTGCGCCGCACAAGGCCAGCAGGAGAGACAAGGAGGTGCGGAAGAACTTTTTCATGATCGCGAACGGTGGGGAATCATGCTGCGCACGGTAATCTGCGAGAGGACGAACGCCACGGCGGCGAAAGCGGCCGCGACGGTCAGCAGATCGGCGAAGCGAAATTCGACAGGATAGCTTCGGGTGAGGAACGTTTCGGCCGGAATCTCGATCAGACCGAAATATTGCTGGAGGAGCGTAAGGCCGACGCCCGACAGGATGCCGAGCGCCGCTCCGAGGCCGCAGATCAGCAGTCCCTCGGTGCGGAAGATCGCGCGGACGAGGGGCCGGCCGGCCCCTAACGCTTCGAGCGTACGGATGTCGTCGCGTTTGTCGACGATCAGCATGGCCAGCGCCCCGACGACCGAGAACGACGCGACGACGAGCACCAGCAGGGCGATGAAGAAGATGCCCCACTTCTCGTAGGTCATGATCCGGTAGAACGAGGCCCGCATTTCGGCGCGTGTCCGCACCCGGAACTCCTCGCCGGCGAGCTGCGCGACGGCCTGCCGCACCTGCTGTTCGTCGGCCCCCGGCGCCACGCGAAGACACAGGGCCGAAGCGCGCCCGGGAAACGAAAAGAGATCGCGGGCCAGCCGGAGCGAGACGAGCACGTGGGAGCGCTCGCTCTCCAGATCGACGGAGAAAGCCCCGCCGACGGGCACCCGGCGCCTTGTGTAGTTCTGCACGGGCAGCAGCGTCGAGAAAGAACCCCGCCGCACGGCGTAGAGGTCGACGTCGGCATCGGCTAACGAGCGGATGCCTAACGTGTAGGCCATCGCCTGCCCGATGACGAGCCGTTCGAGGTCGCCGATGCGCACGGCCGGAGCGCCGGCCGAAAGGGTCTCGGCAAGCGGAAAGACCTCGCCGTAGCGGTCGTCGACGCCCCGCACGGTGGCGGTGGCCTGACGTCCGCCGTGTTCGAGCAGGGCGCTCTGCTCCAAGATGAACGACCACGCCGCGACGCCCGGCACGCGGGCGAGAGCCGCGGTGTCGACGCGCGCAGCGTCGAACGTCTGCCCCTCGCGCGGCGAAAGGGTCAGGTCGGCGTCGAACGCCGAGCAGTTCCCCTTGATGAGCGTCTCGAAGCCGTTGAAGACCGAGAGCAGGACGATCATGGCCGCGACGGGCACCGCCACGGCGACGATGCTCAACCCGGAAATCAGGTTGACGACCGACCGCGAGGCGGGCGAAAAGAGGTAGCGCCGGGCGAAGAAACGGGGAAGCATGGGGAATGAAAAATTCACTGTTTGAGCGCCCGGTCGATCTGGTCGATGTATTCGAGCGAGTCGTCGAGGAAGAACTGGATTTCGGGAATGCTCTTCAGCTGGTTGCGCAGCCGCTGGCCCAGCGCTCCGCGGAGGACGCGGATGTTCTCTTCGAGCGTCTGCATGAGCTCCCCGCTCCGCTCGAAGGGGAAGACGCTGACGTAGATTTTCGCATAGCCGAAGTCGGGCGAGACGCGCACGGCGGTAACGGTAACGAGCGAATTTGACGGGATATACTGCTCAGTTCAAAACTGAAGACAAACAGGCTGTCTTTG
>CAZIUJ010000060.1:0-8661 GCA_964542345.1 uncultured Alistipes sp. | reverse complement strand
CGCCGCCGAGGTGCGTATCGCCGTTGGTCGACTTGACCTCGAAGACGCCGTCGCCCAATTCCAAAATCGAAATATCGAACGTACCGCCGCCCAGGTCGTAGACGGCGATTTTCATATCGTTGTTCTTCTTGTCGAGACCGTAGGCCAACGCAGCAGCCGTAGGCTCGTTGATGATACGGCGCACCTTCAGGCCAGCGATCTCACCGGCCTCCTTGGTAGCCTGACGCTGCGAGTCGGAGAAGTAAGCCGGCACGGTGATGACGGCCTCGCTGACCTCCTGACCGAGGTAGTCCTCAGCCGTTTTCTTCATCTTCTGGAGGATGATGGCCGAAATCTCCTGCGGCGTATACTGGCGGCCGTCGATGTCGACGCGCGGCGTGTTGTTGTCGCCCTTGACGATGCTGTAGGGAGCCCGCTCGATGTCGGCCGTAACCTGGTCGTAGCGCTCGCCCATGAAGCGCTTGATCGAGAAGACCGTGCGCTTGGGATTGGTGATCGCCTGACGCTTGGCGGGGTCGCCCACCTTGCGCTCGCCGCCCTCGGTGAAAGCGACGACCGACGGGGTCGTGCGATGACCCTCGGAGTTGGGAATGACGACGGGCTCGTTGCCCTCCATGACGGACACGCAAGAATTCGTCGTGCCCAAGTCGATGCCAATGATCTTTGCCATAGTGCTATTAGGATTGATTCGTTTCTGTTCTGTTTCGCCCGGATCGTTGCCGGTAACGTCCCGCTACCGATCAAACGCTGTACCAAACGGTGAACTCTGCCAAATTGTCAGCACAATGGCAGACCCGCGGCCGCCGGCGCCGCGGAATGTGTTATTTTGGCAGAAACAGCGACAGCCGACTGCCCGCCGGACATTTAGAAAAAGCAGCTTGCAGCTGCTGGATTTGCCGCTTTTTGTACCGACAAAAAGTGGCGCAAAAAACTCTCCTCACGGACGTCTCCGCCGGCTACGGACGGCCTAACGCTGCTCCGGGCGCCTGTTCGCGGGGTATAACCCTGCCCCTGCGCGACGCTTTTAGTCCGTCCTCCGCTTAACGGCTCCGACGTCGAGTTCGGAATTATTAGCACCTTTAAGTCCCTTGTGGGGAATTGACTTTGCCCTCGCTCAATCGCAAAGTTCACATAAAAAAAGCGCAGCCCGGAGAGATTCCGGACTGCGCAGAGCAGATAAGGCAACGGTCGCCCTATTTCTGTTCGCCGAGGATGCGCATCGCCACGTCGAGGATTTTCGTGTCGTCGAGCGTTACGACGCCGCCGTCGGGACCGGGCTCGAAGTGCACGCCCACGCACTCTTTGGACTCGTGCTTGCCGCCGAAGTAGTTGCGGACGGTCTCCACGTCGATACCCAATTCATCTGCAATGCGCTGCGAACTGCCGCTGGGCAGCTTGTCCTTGATGCGGCGCAGTTCGTTGAAAGTAATGATCATATTCGTCGAATGTTAAATTAGATTTTCTGCACAACTAATTTACGGCAAAAATATGAATCCGCCAAATATATCCTGAAAAAAATGATCCTACTGCGCCGGCTCCACGTAAATCTGGAAGAGCAGCGGCGTGAAAGGCAGCACCTCGGTGTGGGTCGACTTCGTGGTCGTCGTGGTCTCCGTGTCGGAAGTGCCCGTATCGTAGGCCCCATAATTATAATTGTACCCGTAGCCGTAGTAGGGATTGTAGAGACCGCCCGAATAACCGCCGTAATACCCCGGGTAGTAACTGCCGTAGCCGCTGCCGTAGTAGCTGTTGGCATAGCTCAGGTAGTTCAGGTAGTCGTAGTAGCTCTGCGTATAGCCGCTCGACGTCGAGGAAGTCGAAGTCGTCGTACTGCCCTGCTGCCCCTGAGCGCCGTAGGCGTGGGTCGAGACGGTAACCAGCGCGGCCCACTGTCCGTACTTGAGCTTGGGCAGCGCATAGTGCCATGCGGCGATCGGGCTGCGGTCCTTCTGCGAGACGTCGTAAGCCGTGCCGGCGCTCTGAACCTCACCGTAGACGATCTCCTTCACCTCGTCGATGTTGGTGTCGACGACGAAGCCGTCGAGGAAGCGGGTGATGTACCACACGTTCGTCGTCTTGGTCATGTCGACCGAATCGGCATCGAGCGCCGCCGGGCCAGCATAGTTCGCGTCGTTGCTGTCGAGGAAGCGCTTGCGGAGCGCCTCGTCGATGCGGCGGTCGATCTCGGCCATCGACTCCCGCGTGGCGTAGGGTTCGATCTGCGCGACGTAGGGATCGGCGAAGCGGAGCGACGTGCCGGGCCGGTAGTTGAAGTCGACGTAGAGCTGCGGAATGGAGTCGCTGACGCTCACCCACCGCGTGTCGGTTTTGTTGTAGGGATGGTTCGGGTCGGAGGGGTCGCTCGGCAGGAGGATCATCCCCTCGGCGGGCTCCTCGGCAGAGCTGTAGAGCTGCAGGCCTCCGTTGTCGCGGCAGAAAGCGTCGACGGCCGAACCCTCGGCGGCCAGCGGATTCTTGACCGTGTCGCGGATTTCGAGCTCGATGCGGATGGGCTTGCCCGACGAAAGGGAGTACTGCCCCTCGTAGCCGCCGTCGCCCGAGACCTCGCCGACGATGCGCGACGGGCAGTAGAGCACCACGCGGGAACCCTCGCGCAGCCGCACCTCGCGCGAGCGGAGACGCCGGTCGGGATCGTCCTTGTATTTCTCGAAGTAGGATTCGCCGAGGGTCTGCACCTCCCGCATGGCGAGGTAGGTCCCCTCTAAGAGGCCGGTGTTCGAAGCGCCGCAATAGCGGTAGAACGGCACGTAGTGGGTCTGCCGCGTGAAAGTGCCGGCCAGCCGGGCTTCGGAGGCCCGGCGCGTCAGGACGATGTTCGACGCCAGGTCGCGGCCCGAGAAGTCGAACTTCACCCAGCAGACCGTATCGCTGACGGGTGCGGCCTCGGGATCGCCAGCGTCGAGGATGTCGATGTAGTAGCTCGCATCGCCGAACTCCTGCCGGTTGTCCAAGAGCTCGGGCCGGTTGCGGGTGATCCACGCTTCGAGCGAGAGGTCCTCGAACTTGTTGTACGATTCGGTCTGCTCCTCGGCGCACGAGAGCGCCAGCAGCGCGGCGGCGAGCGCGCCGAAACGGAAGGTACGTATCATAGTCATTCTACTTTATCCACGGTGAAAAAGAAAGCGACGGGCGTCTCTTTCGGCAGGAAGTACATGTAGTTTTTCTTCCCGTAGGCCATGTTGTAAGTCATGTAGGCCTCGGCCCGGTCGCCCTCGCGGCACCCAAGTAACGCAAGACGAAGGCCTTTTATTATGTCCGCGCTGCGCAGGTCGAGCGTGAGGGGCTCGAACGTCCACACCCCGGGTGTCAGCCCTGCGAGCCGGAGATAGTCGGCAAACGCAGGGTCGTTGCTGTAGTAAGGCGCCGTAACGCGCGAAAAGTTGCTCTCCGTCAGGCCGCCGTCGGGGAGCCCCACGATGGCCGTATTGTTGAAGACGTAGGCCGTGAAGGTGATCGTCGCCCGCGAAGTTTCGGTTACTTCGGGCCAGTTTTCGCGGTCGGGATTGAAATAGACGTCCCCGTCGATATAGCGGTAGACCGCATTTCCCAGCGTGGTGTAGAACGGCGAGCGGCTCCCCTCCTCGTACTGCTCCTCGGGAATCAGCCGCGGATTGTGGGTCCGCTCCAGGTAGGAGACCATGCCGGTTTTCTGCTTGCCGAGGACATCCTCCTCCTCGGAGCATCCGACGAAGAGCGGCAGGGCCGACAGAGCGAGCGCAAGGAAAAACTTATCGAGCGACAAAAGCATCGTGCAAAGGTACAAAAAACGATCCGACAAAAAACGGGCTACGCGGCGACCTCCTTTTTGGAGCGGCGGCGCGGAGGTTCAGGATTCAGGCGCCGCTGCAGAATCTGCTGCAGGCTCACGGTGTCGATTTCGCGGAGCAGGGCTCCGTTCTGCGCAATGGAGATGCCGCCGGTCTCCTCGGAGACGATCAGGACGATGGCGTCGGAAATCTCGCTCAGGCCGATGGCCGAGCGGTGGCGCGTGCCGTAGGACTTGGGCACGGGGCTCTGCGTAACGGGCAGGATGCACTTGGCGGCAACGACACGGTCGCCGGAGATCAGCACGGCACCGTCGTGCAGGGGGGCATTCTTGAAGAAGATGTTTTGCAGCAGGTCGGCCGAGACTTTGGCATCCACGGCGATGCCGCCCTCGGCAATGAGGGTCAGGTCGCTGCGTTGGGCCAGGACGATCAGGGCGCCGGTCTTCGACGACGACATGGCGCTGCAGGCCGCCACGATCGGCTGGATGTCGATGCGGGGTTTCTCCTCGACCGTCTCGAAAAAGCGGGAGATGAAGTTGAAATACTTGCGCCGCATGCCGATCATCTGGAGAAACTGCCTCAGCTCGGGTTGGAAGACGATGATCAGGGCGATGACACCCACAGAGATCAGGCGTCCGAGGATCGTGGAGAGGAGCTCCATGTTGAGGGCGCGCACCACGACCCACAGCAGGTAGATGGCGATGATGCCCGACAGGATATAGGGGGCGTTGGTGCCTTTGGTCATGCGGTAGATCCAGAACATGCTCAGGGCCACCAGCAGAATATCGACGAAATCGACGAAGGTGAACGGAATGAAACCCATAGATACGGTCGTTATATTCGACAAAGATAGGATTTACAATTCACAAATGAAAATCCGCGGGCAGAATAATCGTTCCGACTGCGATTCCGGACTGCGGCAGGCGGGTGTTTCCGGCGTGCAAAGATCGGTCCCGGAGGCGGAGGGCATAAAAAAACCGATGACAGCATCATCGGTTTTTTCGGATCGGAGCTCACAGGCGGATCGGCAGGGTTCCGGTTCTTCCCGGCTCCCTCGCGTCTTTCCTCGCTCGGATTCTCGGGACAGCTTCCTCGTTCAGCTTCCTTGTTCTGCTTCCTCGGGGCAGCTCTTTGTTCAGCTCCCCTCGTTCGGCCCCCTCGCTTCCGCCCCTCACGGGGCGCCGGTTATTTACGGGCTTTCTGCTCGGCTTGGTCGGCCGCGTAGAGTTCGTTGACTTTCGCCAGCACGGCCGGCGTGATGTTGAGGGTCGTGTCGGCGTCAATCAGGGCCGAGGCGTTGATGATGAGCTTGTACTTATGGTCGGCGTTGATCTCGGCCACGGCACGCTGCAGCAGGTCCTGCGCCCGGTTCGTGAAGACATAGTTCTCTTCTTCGAGAGTCTGGGCTTCTTTCTGTGCCGAGTTCTGGTACGACAGCACACGGCGCTGGATGCTCTCCTGCTGGGCCTGTGCGTCGTTGGTCGTAATCAGGCCTTTCTGATACTTCTCCTGCAGCTTGGCCGCTTCGGCCTGGAGGTTTTTTTCGCGCTGGGCCCAGCTGTTTTGCGCCTTTTGGGTCTTCTCCTGAAGCGCCGCGCCCTCCTTTTTATAGAGGTCGCTCTCAGCCAGCACGGCTTCGACCTGTACGTAGGCGATGTCGGCCGTGCCGATTTCGCGGCGGGTTCCCTCCTCGGCAACCTCCGTCGCCGGGGTCTTGGGGCCGCAGGCCGTCATCGCGGCGGCAAGGACCCATGCCGTAAAAAGCATTTTCTTCATATTCGGTGTCCGTTTGTTTGAATTATTCGGTGCTTGAGATGCAAAGGTAAGAAAAAATCTTTATTTTTGCCTTGCAGTCCATAAATTTTAAGTCGCATGTACGAATACATCAGCGGCCCCGTCGCCGAGCTCGCTCCCGCCTACGTCGTGATCGACGCGGGCGGCGTGGGTTACTTCCTCCACATATCGCTCGAAACCTACTCCGCCATCGAGCATGCCGAGCAGGCGAAGCTCTTCGTCCACTACGTCGTCCGCGAGGATGCGCAGCTGCTCTACGGCTTCGCCACGAAGGTCGAACGCGAATTGTTCCGCCTGCTGCTGGGCGTCTCGGGCGTCGGCGGCAACACGGCCCGCACGATCCTCTCGACCTATTCGCCCGCCGAGCTGCAGAACATCATCACGTCGGGCAACGCCGTGCTGCTGAAGAATGTCAAGGGACTGGGCATCAAAACGGCTCAGAAGATCATCGTCGAGCTGAGCGGCAAGCTCACGGGGTTGGAGGCCGGGGCGGCAGGTGTCGCGGCATCCGACGGACGGAGCGACGAGGCGTTGGCGGCCCTCACCATGCTGGGCTTCAACAAGGCTGCGGCCGAAAAAGCCCTGCGGGCCGTGCTGCGCAGCACGCCCGACGCCACCACCGAGGAGCTCGTGCGCATGGCACTGAAAGAGTTGTAGCAGGTTTTTCAGGACAGCAGCTTCGGCCCGGAATGGCGAAATGTTACGGCATTCACCAGCGCGGCCGCAGATTCAGCAATCCCCCCGTTAAGAACGGGGTTTTAAGGGGAAATAGAACGAGGATATTTCTGTTCTGCCTCATCCGTCCCCGCCCCGCTTGGCAGGGTGTACATCCCAGTCTGCCGGAAAGCAGACCTTAATGAATAGTTAATAATGAATAGTGAATAATTTTCAGAGTAGCTTCGGGCCCTCGAATAATTCTTCATTTTTAATTTTTCATTCTTAATTTTTAATTACCGCACCCTTTCCGCCATTCATTCCAGCGATTGCTTCATGCGCCTGCTTCGGGCTACCGCAGCTACACGTCGGGAGCCCTGACGAATGTCGGCACGGAGGTCAATGTGGGCTCATCGTCGCCATATGCTTCGGGCAATACCTACGCAGGGATCCTGTCGGCTACGTCGAGCAACGTCAACACGTCGAGCACTGGAAATCGCGGCAATGCCCGCGCCGTGCGCTGCGTCCAGCATCTGCAAGCTGCACAAAAAAGCCGTGGTTGCAACCACGGCTTTTTGTTTTCCCGCCCCTCTCCCGGCCCCTTCGCAAGGCCCCCGGGATTAGGGCCCGGTTATTCGGCGTCTTCGGCCGGAATGTCGGCTTGCGGCATCGCGGGCAGCTGACCTTCGATCGCCTGCTCCTGCAGGACGCGGGCATCTTTGGAGATTTCGGAATCGCCGGCTACGGCACCGTGGCCCATCGCCAGCGTGGCGACCAGGCTCAGCACCGCAATGGCAATGGCCATCGTCCACGTGAAACGCTCCAGGAAGTTGGTCGTCTCGCGCACGCCCATCACCTGGTTGGAGGCTCCGAAATTCGCGGCCATGCCGCTCTTGGGATTCTGAACCAGCACGGCGAGGATCACCAGTACGCTCGCAAGGAGGGTCAAAATAATGCAAATCGTGGATAACATACGTATCGAAAATTTAATTATTGTTTTCTATCTTGCCGATAAGTTCGGCAAAGTAAATACTTTTTTCGGGATTTAGCAAACTTAATTTGCGATAAATCGCCACGGCTCGGTCGGGCACTCCTTGCGCAAGATAGATCTCGGCCAGCTGCTCGGAGACCACTTCGTCGGCGTCGGTCAGACAGGGCGCCGTGCGCACTTCGACGTCGGGTTCCCCCTCTTCGGCCACGATCCGCAGATCGGTCTGCTGCAGGAAACGGTCGATCGCCTCCTCCGAAGCCGTCGGCGCAAAGCGCATCAGGTCGACGGACGCCTGCCGCAGGGAGCTCCGGCCCCGCCACGGCGCCGTTACGGCAAGCAGCGCATCGGCCTTGCCCGTCCGCACTTCGCGCAGTACACGCAGGGGCGCGAACCATCCGTAGCGGGCGATCAGGGTCTCCAGCTCCCGGGTCGGGAAGGTCTCCGCCACTGCGGGCGAAACTTCGTGAATCGGCTGCTTCTCCATACGTTTTTACCAGTTCGAGGCCGAAGCCATGAAGATGTCGGTTACCAGCTTGTCGACGATCTGCGGAATGAGGTCGCCCTCGACCTCCGTCAGCAGGAGCGTCGAGTCGTAGTCTTCGTAGGCCGTAAAGGTCTTGTTCCACGACTGCGTCTCGTCGAGGGCGTTCGTGAAGCGCACCTTGACGGTGATCGTCAGGCGGTTGAGCAGGGCATAGTCGTCGCTCGACACGGAGGCCGTCGCCGAGGTGTAGTTGACGATCTCGCCCTCGAACGCGAAGTCGCCGCCCTCGTCGACCTGCATCAGGCGCGTGCGGCGCGAGAACATGTCGACCAGCGCGTCGGTCATCGTCGAGCTGAGGATCGGCGAGACCATCGTGGCGTTGTTGGGGAAGTAAGCCACCGAGAACGTCCGCGCGTCGGGCGGAATCGAGGCCCCCGAGAGCGAGTATTTGATCGAGACGCCGCAGCCCGTCAGGAGGGCGAGCAGCAGCGAGGTCCGTATGATTCGAAAGGGTTTCAAAGGATCGAACAATATATTATAAGGTGTATCACGAATTTTCCTCGATGCCCAGCTCCCGGATTTTGCGGTAGAGCGTCCGTTCGGACATGAAGAGCTCGCGGGCGGCATCGCGGCGGCGTCCGTGGTTGTTGCGCAGCGCCCGCACGATCTGCTCGCGCTGCATGTCGGCTTTGGTCATCTCGCGCGGCGGCAGGTCGGTAACGTCCTCGCTCTCGGCGAAAAGCGGCACCCCCGGCTCCCCGGAAGCGGCGGGCAGTACCCCGCCCGATGCGGACGACGGCAGCAGCGCCTTGATGTCGGAGAGCGGCTCGGCCCGATGCAGCGGCGCCCCCTGCAAGAGTTCGGCCATCATTCGCTTCAGGTCGTTGATGTCGGCCCGCATGTCGAAGAGTACCTTGTAGAGCAGCTCCCGTTCGGTGGACATGGAGTCT
>CAZIUJ010000059.1:0-8789 GCA_964542345.1 uncultured Alistipes sp. | reverse complement strand
GCTGGAGCCTCTATGCCCTGCTGCCCAACTATCTGCGCCGCAAAGGGTCGTCGCTGGTCTACATGGCCGACCGGCTGATCGCCGACTGCGGGTCGGGCGGCTTCTACCTGGACGACTACGAAGCCCTGCTGCGCGACATGGCTGCCGATCCGAAGCCGAAGATACTCTTAGGCGTGAGCTATGCGCTCTGGGACTTGGCCGAGCAGCATGCCCCGAAACTGCGCGACACGGTCGTCATGGAGACGGGCGGCATGAAAGGCTACCGCGAGGAGCTGCCCAAAGAGGAGTTCCACCGAATCCTCTGCCGGGCATTCGGAGTGAGCGAAATCCACTCGGAATACGGCATGGCGGAGCTCACGTCGCAAGCCTACTCGCAGGGCGGCAACCGCTTCCGCAGCCCGGCCTGGATGCGCATCTCCGTCCGCGACGTCAACGATCCGTTCGACCGGCTTCCGGCCGGCGCACGCGGAGGCCTCAACATCGCGGACCTGAGCAACCTGTGGTCGTGCGCCTTCATCGAGACGCAGGACGTGGGACGCATGCGGCCGGACGGTTCGTTCGAGATCGAGGGCCGCATCGACCATGCCGACATCCGGGGCTGCAACCTCTTAGTACAATAAACCGATGAAAACCGCAGCATTCGTACCCATTCGGCTCAACAGCCAGCGCGTCGAGGGCAAGAACCTCCGGCAGTTGGGCGGCAAACCGCTCCTGTGCCACATCCTCGACGCCCTGCGGCAGTGTCGGCGGATCGACGAAACGTACGTCTACTGCAGCGACGAAAGCATCCGACCGCTGCTGCCCGAGGGCGTGCGGTTCCTGCACCGCAGCGAACGGCTCGACCGCGACACGACGTTGGGACGCGAAATATACGACGCCTTCACGAGCGAAGTGGAAGCCGACATCTACGTGCTGGCACACGCGACATCGCCTTTCATCCGTCCCGAGACGATCGACCGGGCGCTCGAAAAAGTGCAGTCGGGCGAATACGACTCGGCATTCAGCGCCGAGAAGATACAGACGTTCGCCTGGTTCGGCGGGAAGCCGCTCAACTACACCCTCGACAACATCCCCCGCACGCAGACCATCGAGCCGGTCTATGTCGAGACGAGCGCCTTCTTCATCTTCCCGCGGGCGCTGTGGTGCGGGCAGCACCGCCGCATCGGCGAACGGCCCTACATGGCCGTCGTCGACCGCATCGAGGGGATGGACATCGACTACCCCGAGGATTTCGCGATGGCCGAGGTCATCGCGGCGGCGCGCGGAATCCGATAGACAAAAACAAAGGTTAGGTAAAACAGGCATGAATCCTTCGCAACGGGCCACGTTGGGTGGCAAGCTGAGCGCCGTGCTGGTGGCGGCCGGCAGCTCGGTCGGACTGGGGAACATCTGGCGCTTTCCCTACGTCGCCGGCGAGAACGGCGGCGGCGCCTTTCTGGCGATCTATATTCTTTGCGTGCTGGTCATCGGCCTGCCGCTGATGATCGCCGAATTTTCGGTAGGCCGCGCTTCGCACCTCAATGCCGTCGGCGCCTATCGCACGCTGGAGCGGAAGTGGAGCTTTTTGGGTTACAACGGCGTGCTGGCCGCATTCCTGATCCTGGGGTTCTACTTCGTAGTCTCGGGTTGGACCGCCGAGTACATGGTCCACTCCGTTACGGGCGAGCTGGCCCGCTACACGACGGCCGAGGAGTACACCGGCATGTTCGACCGCTTCATCCGCAGTCCGTGGCGGCCGCTCCTCTACGCCTCGCTCTTCGTGCTGGCCACGCACTTCGTCATCGCTCTGGGCGTACAGAAAGGCATCGAACGTTCGGCCAAGATATTGATGCCACTGCTGTTCCTCATTCTCGTCGTGCTGGCCGTCCATTCGCTGCTGATGCCGGGCGGCGCCGAGGGGCTGCGGTTCTTCCTGATGCCCGACTTCTCGAAGCTCACCCCGGCGACCGTCCTGACAGCGATGGGACAGGCTTTCTTCTCGCTCTCGATCGGCATCGGCACGATGGTAACCTACGCCTCCTACTTCAAGGCCGAAACCGACCTGCGGCACACGGCGTTCCACGTAACGGTGCTGGACACGCTCGTCGCCCTGCTGGCCGGCATCGTTATCTTCCCGGCGGTCTTCAGCGTCGGCATCGAGCCTTCGTCGGGGCCCTCGCTGGTCTTCATCACCCTGCCCGGCATCTTCAACGGCATGCCGTGGAGCATGGTTTGGTCGTCGATCTTCTTCCTGCTGCTGGTCGTCGCCGCGCTCACGTCGACGATCTCGCTGCACGAAGTTATCACGGCCTACCTCCACGAGGAGTGGCATCTGAGCCGCCGCGCCGCGGCCTGGACAACGACCGCTTCAACGATCGCACTGGCCGCTTTGGCGTCGCTTTCGTTAGGCGTACTGGAGGGGTGGAAAATCTGCGGCCTGAACCTCTTCGACTCGCTCGACTTCCTGACGGCCAACATCATGCTGCCCGCCGGCGGGTTCTTCACCTGCATCTTCGTCGGCTGGCGCCTCGACCGCAGGGTCCTCCGGGAGCAGATCACCAACCACGGAAAGCTCCGCTTCCGCATGCAGCGCACGTTCTCTTTCCTGCTGCGCTACTTCTGCCCGGCGGTGCTGCTGCTCGTCTTTTTGGACAACTTGGGCCTCTTCCGGAAATAGGCCACCGCTCCACAAAAAAAGAGTTGCCGCTTTCGCGACAGCTCTTTTTCTTTGCGGTTTTATTTATCGGCTCCTCATCGGCCCCCTGCCTCGCGCCTCTTCGGCTCCCGGCTTCGTCCGACTCTCCCGGCCTCCTCTTTGGCTCCTCCTCCGAGAATCCTCCGGCCCCTCCTTTCGGGCCCCCGGGTCAGTTGATGTTCCGACGGTCGGGTTCTCGGTCCGGCGAGGCGGCATCCATGTCGATCTGCAGCTTCACCATGTTGATGGCCGTGGCGGCCGCTTCGTCGCCTTTGTTGCCGAGCCGGCCGCCGCAGCGGTCCAGCGCCTGCTGCATATTGTCGACGGTCAGAACGCCGAAAGCGATGGGCATGTTCCACTGCAGCTGCAGCTGCGTTACGCCCTGCGTTACGCCCTGACAGATGAAATCGAAATGACGCGTGTCGCCCTGAATGACGCATCCCAGGACGATCACGGCATCGACATCCGTATATTCGGCGAAGAACTGCGCACCGAGTGCCAGCTCAAACGTGCCGGGGACATACTTGATCTGAATGTTCAGATCGGGACATCCGGCCGCCCGCAGCGTGCGCACGGCACCCTCCAGGAGCGCCTCCGTAACCTCGCGGTTCCACTCGGCCACGACGATGCCGAAACGCATCTCGGCAGCCGAGGGCAGCGGAGCGTCGAACTTGGAGAGGTTATGATTCCGGGTAGCCATCGAGTGCCGATCAGTTTACGCGGCCCAGCGCCTTTTCGGCTTCGCGCGCCTCCAACGACATGGGGTACGACGCAAGGATCCGCTCCAGTAGCTCCGCAGCCTGCGAAGCATGGCCCTGCGCCTGCTCGGCCAGCGCCGCCTTGTAGAGGTACAGGGGAGCCGTCAGGTTGTTGTCCGACGCCTTCACGGCCTGCCGGAAGAACTTCGCGGCCCGGGCGTAATCCTGCTGTTCGACAGCTACGTCGCCCTGCAGCCCGAGGTTCTGGGCGTTGACGATCTGTCCGGGAATGCCTTTCACGGCCGAGAACTTGGCCAGGTAGGCGGCGGCATTCTCCAAATCGCCCAAATGCAGGTAGCAGATGCCGGCATAGTGCTTAGCCAGGTTGCCCGAGGGGGTCGACCCGTACTGGGCGATCACGTCGAGGAAACCGGCGCCGTTGGCGTCGCCCAAGAGAGCGAGTTCATAGTCGGGCGTCTCCTGCTCGAAGCGGTTCTGCGCCTCGGAGATCATCGCAGCGGCCTTCTCGGCACGCGGAGCGACGATCAGCGCCCGGTAGCCGAAGACCAGCGCCGCCAGAACGAAGAGCGCGAGAATCGCATAAGACATCGTGCGGCCGTGCTTCTCCAGGAAAAACTCGGTCCGGTTCATTGCTTCGCCGAGCGACTCCTGCCCGGCTTGCTGCTGTTTTGCCATATCGTCGAAATATTTAATTATGATGCGTCGGAAAGCACAAAGATACAAAACAATTCACAATGTACAAGGCAGGGTCGGGGATTTTTTGTATCTTCGCTCCGCGAAACACCGCACCCGACCATGCGCCTGAAAAAACTATCGCTGCTCAACTTCAAAAACATCGCCCGGCAGGAGCTCTCGTTCTGCCGGGGCGTGAACTGCCTGGTAGGCGACAACGGCGCCGGCAAGACCAACGTCGTGGATGCGGTCTACTACCTGTCGATGTGCAAGTCGTCGCTGCCGATGACCGACACGCAGAGCATTCTGCACGGCGCCGAAGGCTTCCTGCTCGAAGGGCGCTACCTCTCCGACGGGGCGAAGAGCGAGCAGGTCGTCTGCTCCTTCTCGCGCAAGGGCGGCAAACTTCTCAAGCGCAACGGCAAGGAGTACGAGCGGCTGGCCGACCACGTGGGGCTGATCCCCGCGGTGATCGTCTCGCCGGCCGACAGCGCCCTGATCAGCGACTCGGCCGACGAGCGGCGCCGCTACCTCAACGCCTGCCTCTCGCAGCTCGACCGGGCCTACCTGCACACCGTCATGCGCTACAACGCCGTGCTGGCCGAGCGCAACCGCCTGCTCAAGACGCAGCCCGACGAAACGGTGCTCTCCATCTACGACCGCCAGCTGACGGAGCACGGCACGAAAATCCATGCCGCCCGTGCGGCGTTCGTCGAGCGGCTGCAGCCCGTCGCGGCCGAATACTACCGGATGCTCTCGGAGGACCGCGAGCAGGTGGAGCTGCACTACAAATCGGAGCTCAACGAACGTCCGTTCGACGAGATTCTGCTTGCCGCGCGGCAGAAAGACTTCGTGAACGAATTTACCACCTCGGGCGTTCATCGCGACGATCTGGTGCTCCGGATCGGCGGCTACCCCCTGCGCAAATACGGCTCGCAGGGACAGCAGAAGTCGTTCCTTATCGCGCTGAAGCTGGCACAGTATGCGCTGGTCGCCGAGGCGTGCGGCGAGCGGCCGATCCTGCTGCTGGACGACCTCTTCGACAAGCTGGACGCCGGGCGCGTGGAGCAACTGATCCGGCTCGTCGCCGACGAGGCGTTCGGCCAGATATTCATCACCGACTGCAACCCGACGCGCCTGAAGGCGATCCTCGACAAGGCGGGCGGCGAATATGCCCTCTTTACGGTGGAGGGCGGCGAAATCCGTCCGGCCAACGACACGGCGGCCGAAGAACCCGACACACCCGAAACGCCCGACGCCCCATGAGACGCACGAAGACCCTGCTGATGGGCGACCTGCTGGAGGAGTTTTTCCGCCGCCCCTACGTCGCCGCCAAAGTCGCCGAGGGCAAGCTCCCCGAGACGTGGCGCGCCATCGTCGGCGACCGCGCCGCCGACCTGACGAGCGAACTGCGGCTCGAGAGGCACATCCTCCATGTCCGCATCCGGTCGAGCGTGCTGCGGCACGAACTTTTCTGCCAGCGCGAAGCCCTCGGCGAGGAGATCAACCGCCGCTCGGGCGTCCGCCTCGTCAACGCGGTCATCATCCGATAAAAAAACGCCCCTGCCGCACGCTTGCAGCAGGGGCGATTCTTTCTCCGGGAGCGATCAACCGCACTTGGAGTAGCCGCAGGACATGCAGGTCAGGCAGCCGTTCTGATAGGCCATGTTCTCCTGCCCGCACGAGGGACATTTTCCTTTGGACTTGGTGCCGTCGGCGATATACTGCTTGATGGCGCGGCAGACGCCCGTTTTCCAGGTGTTGATCGACTCGCTGTTGAGATGCAGCGACTCGATGAGCGACACGGTCTTCTCGATCGGCATACCGTGGCGCAGGACACCCGAAATGAGCTTGGCATAGTTCCAGAACTCCTCGTCGAAGAGGCGCGAGATGCCGCCGATGGTGTTCGTATAGCCGTAGCGGTCCTTGTACTGGAAGTCGTAGCGCTTCGTGCCGTCCTCCTCGCGGACCTTGATGATGAAGCCTTTGGTGATCTTACGGGGGATGTACATGGCGTCCTCCTCCATCTTGCCGGTGAAGACCTCGTAGGGACGTCCGTCCTGCAAGCCCACGAAAGCGATCCAGTCTTCCGAACCGTTCTTGAAACGCACGATGTCGGCCGGAATCGACTTCGGGCGCTTGGGCACCTGACCGGGATGCTCCTCGCACTTGCGCTTGGTTTTGGTGCTCTTGTCGAGCAGCACGCCCTCACGGCAGCCGTCGCGGTAGACCGTAACGCCCTTGCAGCCGCACTCCCAGGCCGTGCGGTAGACGTTGGCGACGAGCTCCTCGGAGACGTTGTTCGGCAGGTTGACCGTAACGGAGATCGAGTGGTCGACCCACTTCTGAATGGCTCCCTGCATCTTGACTTTCGCCACCCAGTCGATGTCGTTGGCCGTAGCCTTGTAGTAGGGCGATGCCTCGACCCACTTCTGGAGTTCGTCGTCGGAGATCGACGCGAGCTTCGAGGTATCGTAGCCGTTGGCTTCGAGCCATTTGACAAAGTTGTGGTGGTAGACGTTGTACTCCTGGAACTTCTCGCCCGTCTCGTCCTCGAAGTCGACATGCGTATCGTGGTCCGAGGGGTTGATCTTGCGGCGCCGCTTGTAGACGGTGCGGAAGACGGGTTCGATGCCCGACGTAGTCTGCGACATGAGCGACGTGGTGCCCGTCGGGGCGATCGTCAGCATGGCGATGTTGCGGCGCCCCTTCTCGACCATCTCGGCATAAAGCTCGGGATCGGCCTCGCGAATGCGGGCGATCATGGGGTTGTCCTTCTCTTTGGCGGCATCGTAGACGGCGAAAGGACCGCGCTCGCCGGCCATCTTCACCGAGGCGCGGTAGGCCTCGACGGCCAGCGTCTTCTGCACCTCAACGGCAAAGGCGATCGCCTCCTCCGAGCCGTAGCGCAGACCCAGCGCCGCGAGCATGTCGCCCTCGGCCGTGATGCCCAGTCCCGTGCGGCGGCCTTTGAGCGCCATCGTGCGGATCTTCTTCCAAAGGTCGAGCTCTACGCGGCGCACATCCTCGTCCTCGGGGTCGGCGGCGATCTTTTCGATGATGAGCTCGACTTTCTCCAGCTCCAGGTCGATGATGTCGTCCATGACGCGCATCGCTTTGGCGACGTGCGACTTGAACTTGGCGAAGTTGAACTTGGCCTTTGCGGTGAAAGGATCGTCGACGTACGACAGCAGGTTGAGCGCCAGGAGGCGGCACGAATCGTAGGGACACAGCGGAATCTCGCCGCAGGGGTTGGTCGAGACCGTTACGAAGCCCTCGTCGGCGTAGCAGTCGGGGATGCTCTCGCGGATGATCGTGTCCCAGAACAGCACGCCAGGCTCGGCGGACTTCCAGGCATTGTGGATGATCTTCTCCCACAACTTCCGGGCGTCGATGGTCTGCTCGTACTTGGGCGCATCGGAGCGGATGGGGAACTGCTGGCGGTACTTCTTGCCGGCGATGGCGGCGCGCATGAATTCGTCGTCGATCTTGATCGAGACGTTGGCGCCCGTAACCTTGCCCGTGTCGACCTTCGCGTCGATGAAACGCTCGGCATCGGGGTGCTTGATCGAGAGCGAAAGCATCAGGGCGCCGCGGCGGCCGTCCTGCGCGACCTCGCGCGTGGAGTTGGAGTAGCGCTCCATAAAAGGCACGATACCCGTGGAGGTGAGCGCCGAGTTCAAAACCGGGCTCCCCGTGGGACGGATGTGCGAGAGGTCGTGGCCCACGCCGCCGCGTCGCTTCATGAGCTGCACCTGCTCCTCGTCCATGCGGAAGATGCCGCCGTAGGAGTCGGCCGGGTTCTTGTGGCCGATGACGAAGCAGTTCGAGAGCGAGGCGACCTGGAAGTTGTTGCCGATGCCGGTCATGGGACCGCCCTGCGGAATGACGTAGCGGAAGTGGTCGAGCAGCGCGAAGACCTCGTCGGCCGACATGGGATCGGGATACTTCTTCTCGATGCGCTCGATCTCGCGGGCAATGCGCTCGTGCATCTGCCGCGGCGACTTTTCGTAGATGTTGCCGAACGAATCCTTGAGGGCGTACTTGGTAACCCAGACCGTGGCTGCCAGCTCATCGCCGTCGAAGTAGACTTTCGACTCCGCGACCGCGTCGTTGTACTCGACCTTCTGCGGAGCCGGGGAATCCGTAACTTTTGCCATAATCGTATCTTGTTTTTCGTTTGTTCCGATCTTCACGTGCGGTTCTACAAAGATGGCGCATTCCGTGCGGAAAAACCAACATTGTCCGGCCGACTTATACACAAATTATCTACAAAAAGCGCAACCCGCTGAGAAACAATCCCGAAAGAAAAAACACGTCCCCGTATGCGCCGAGCCGTTTCGCAGAGCCGGGAACGGATTGTGTGAATCGAATAACAAATCCGGAGAGTTTTTTGTATTTTTGGCTGCGCCGAAGTATCTTTGCACGACCGTTCGAACATACATATAATAAAATAGCATCATGGCCGAGTTCATCTATCAGGAGCCGTTTCCCGTCGGGGAAGACAAAACGCAGTACCGCCTGCTGACCAAAGACTACGTGAAAGTCGTCGAATGCGACGGCCGCAAAATCCTGCGGGTCGACCCCGCGGGCCTGGAGCTTCTCTCCAAAGCCGCCTACTGCGACGTGTCGTTCTACCTGCGTGCCTCCCACCTGCAGAAGCTGCGCAACATCCTCGACGATGCAGAAGCCACCGACAACGACAAGTTCGTGGCCTACACCAT
>CAZIUJ010000058.1:0-8824 GCA_964542345.1 uncultured Alistipes sp. | reverse complement strand
CCATCGGGATGTTGCGGGCGATGGAGAGGCCTTTGGTGAAGGAGACGCCCACTAAGAGCGATCCCACGAGCCCGGGGCCGCGCGTGAAGGCGATGGCGTCGACCTCCGCAAGGGCGACGCCCGCCTCGCGGAGCGCCGTGTCGACGACCGGCACGATGTTTTGCTGGTGGGCGCGCGAGGCCAGTTCGGGGATCACGCCCCCGTATTTCACGTGCACCGCCTGCGAGGCGATGACGTTCGACAGCAGGACGTTGTTGCGCAGCACGGCGGCCGAGGTGTCGTCGCACGAAGATTCGATGCCGAGGATGGTAATGTCCACGTTTTTTCGCTTTTTTTAAGGGAAAAAGCGTTATCTTTGCAAGTTATAACGGCTTTTCGTGCACAAAGGTATAAAAATATCGGCAAAGATATGCGCGGCGATCGTTTTATCGGTCGTCGGGCTGCCCCTCGTCGCGTCGCTGCTGCTGCAGATTCCTGCCGTGCAGAACTTCGCGGTGCGGAAAGCCGCGGGCTTCGCCTCCGGGAAGCTGGAGACCACGGTCTCGATCCGCCGCGTGAATATCGGCCTGCTGGGCAAGGCCCGCATCGAGGGCTTCTACGTCGAGGACTACCAGCGCGACACGCTGTTCTACGTCGACCGGCTCGACGCCTACATCACCGGCCTCGGCCTCTTCGGCGGCGGCCTGACTTTCAGCCACGGTGAGATCGTCGGGGCGAAGCTCTGCCTGCGCGAAACCCCCGAGGGCGAGATGAACATCAAGCAGCTCGTTAACCGCATCTCCGACCCCGACCGGCCCCGCAAGGGCAACTTCCGCCTGACGCTGCGCAAGGCTTCGGTCGTCGGCATGGAGCTCTGCTTAGAGCGGAACCGCCACCGCGACCCGCCCTACGGCATCGACTTCGGGCACATGCACCTCTATGACCTGACGGCCAGCGTCGACGACTTCCTGCTCGACGGCCCGACGATCCGCACCTCCATCGACTCGCTTTCGGCCCGCGAGCGCAGCGGCTTCCTCCTCGACCGCCTGTCGGGACGCTTCTATCTGGTCAACGGCTGCATCGGCTTCGAGGATGCCGCGATCCTCACGCCCCGCTCGCGCCTCTCGATTCCCTACATCTCGCTGGTCGGCAACTCGTGGGCCGACTACAAGGATTTCGTCGGCGAGGTGCAGATCGACGGCGCCCTGCGCAACTCGTCGCTTTCGACCGACGACATCGCCTACTTCGCTCCCAGGCTGCGCGAATGGCATACGCAGTTCGGCGAGATCAACGCCGACATCTCCGGCACGGTCGCCGACTTCGAGGCCTCGCTCCGCAGTCTGCACTTCGGCGAGGAGAGCTACCTCACGGCGACGGCCGCGGTCCGCGGCCTGCCCGACATCCGGCATACGACGTTCGACGTGCAGCTGCCCCGCCTGACCTCCTCGGCCCGCGACATGGAGACCCTCGCCCGCAGCATCGCGCGGCAGCAGCTCCCCGCCGACCTCGTCGCCCTGTTGGGCCGGGCCGGCCGGCTGACGCTCGACGCCCGCTTCCGCGGCTCGCTCGCCTCGTTCGACCTGAAGACCGCCCTCCGGAGCGCCGTGGGCCATGTCGACGCCGGGCTGGCGATGAAACCTTTCGGGACGGGCCTGCGCTCGCTGCAGGGCACGCTGAAGACCGACCGCTTCCGACTGGGGCGTCTCCTGGGACGCCCGGATTTGTTAGGCGACGCCTCGCTCTCGGCGTCGATCGACGGCACCGTGGGGCAGGCGACGACCGACGCCCGCGTCGTCGCCGACATCGCCCGGCTGGAGTTCCGGGGTTACTCCTACGACTCGCTCCGCCTCGACGGCCGCCTGCGCAACCGCGGCTTCGACGGCGTGGTTACCTCGCGCGATGCGGCCCTCGACTTCGACTTCGCCGGCGCCGTGGACTTCAACGCTCCGGTGCCGCACTACGACTTCACGTTCGACCTCCGGCGGGCCGATCTCTCGGCCCTGCATATCAATCCCCGCGACTCGGTCTCGGTGCTCGCCGGGCGTGTCGACGCCAACGTCGGCGGCCGTTCGCTCGACGACCTGAACGGCGTGATCCGCCTTTCGGACATTTCCTACCGCTACAACGACAAGGTCGTCGAGACGCGCAGCGCCACGATCACGGGCGAGAACTCGGCCCACAGCAAGTATGTCGAGCTGCGCTCCGACTTCGCCGACGTAACGTTCCGCTCGAAGACCAGCTACCGCACCGTCTTCGAGTACCTGCGGGCCAGCGCCTGGAAGTACCTGCCGCTCCTCGACAAGAGCTCGCGCCGCGCGCCGCAGGAGAGCGCCCGGACGGCTGTTGCCGACGATTATTCGCTCCTCTCGGTCCATGTCCACGACTTCAATCCCGTGGCCGACGCCGTGGCTTCGGGCCTGCAGATCGCCGACGGCGCCTCGCTGCAGCTGCTCTTCAACCCGGCGAGCGACAAGCTCTCGCTCAAGGCCGACGCCGAATACATCGAGCGCCGGCGCCTGCTGGCCACGCGCCTGAACGTCAACGCCTCGAACCGCGGCGACTCGCTCACGGTCTACGCCTCGGCCGAGGACCTCTACGCCGGGGCGCTGCACCTGCCGCACTTTTCCGTAACGGGCGGCGCCCGCCGCAACCGCATGCAGCTTTCGGCCGGCTTCGAAGATACGCTGCGCCGCTTCTCGGGGCTGCTGAGCGTGCGGGCCGAAGCCGCGGACCGCAAGGACCGGGGCCGCGTCGTCGACCTGCGGATCATGCCCTCCCACATCACGCGCGACGACAAGCGCTGGCAGATTTTCGCCAACAAGATCCAGATCGACACCTCGCGCATCGTCATCGACCGCTTCTTCGTGATGCACCGCGATCAGGACTTGCTGCTGGACGGCGTCGCTTCGCGCAGCCTGGACGACTCGCTGACATTGCGGCTGCGCAACTTCGACGTGGCGCCCCTGTCGCAGATCGTCGAACGCTTGGGCTATCTGGTCGAGGGACGCACCAACGGCGGCGCGACGATGAAGTCCGTGCTGCGGGGCGGCGAGTTCCGGGCCGACATCCTTTTCGACTCGCTGGAGGTCAACAACATTCCGGCGCCGCCCCTGCGGCTCCTTTCGCGCTGGGACTTCGCCCGCAGCCGCGCCGGCGTTACGATTTTCAACCGCGCGAAGCGCGACACCCTCGTGCGGGGCTACTTCGCCCCCGACCGCATGCGCTACTACGCCCGCCTCAAGGTCGACAGCCTCGACATGGGGCTCCTCGATCCGGTTCTTTCGGGCGTGATCTCCTCGACGAAGGGGCTCGCGGCGGCCGACCTCGTGCTGCAGGGCGAGCACCGCAACGCCGACCTCACGGGGCAGATCCGCGTCAGCGACCTTGCCACGACGGTCGACTTCACGCAGGTAACCTACACCGTGCCCGAAGCGGTTCTGGACGTCAAGGGCAACCGCTTCCGGGCCGCCAACGTCCCGCTCTACGACCCGGAGGGCAACCGCGGGCGGTTGGACATCGACCTGAACCTCCAGCATCTCTCGAACATCGCCTACGACCTGCGCGTGGCGCCCCAGAGCATGCTGGTGCTCCATACGACGGACGACGACAACGACTTCTTCTACGGCCGCGTCTACGCCTCGGGCATGGCCCGCATCTCGGGCGACAAGGGGCAGGTCAACATGGACATCGCCGCGCAGACCGAGGGCGACTCCCGCTTCTCGATGCCGCTCTCCAACAAGTCGAACATCTCCTATGCCGACTTCGTGGTCTTCGAGAAGCCGGCGCCCGTCGACACCCTCGATCAGGCGATGCGCAAGAAACTCTCGTTCGAGCGCCGCCGCCAGCGTCAGCGCACGAGCGGCAACCGCATGAACATCGCGCTGGCGCTCGACGTGCGCCCCAACGTCGAAGTCGAGCTGACCGTCTCGGGCAACACGGTGAAAGCCCGGGGCGAGGGGTCGCTGAACCTGCAGATCGATCCCCGCTCGAACGTCTTCGAAATGTACGGCGACTACACGATCCGCGAGGGAAGCTACCTGCTCTCGCTGCAGAACATCATCAACAAGCGCTTCACCATCGCCAGCGGCTCGACGATCCAGTGGACCGGGGCGCCGATGGATGCCCGGCTCGACATCGACGCCGTCTACAAGCTCAAGGCGTCGCTGCAGCCCCTGCTGCAGGGTACCTCCAAGAAAGGCGGCACCGACCGTTCGGTGCCCGTGGAGTGCGTCATCCACCTGGGCGACCGCCTCTCCAATCCCTCCGTTACGTTCGAGGTCCATGCCCCCGCTTCGGACCCCGAAACGCAGGTCGTCGTGGCCAATGCGCTGGCGACGCCCGAGTCGGTGAACATGCAGTTTCTCTACCTGCTGCTCTTCAACAGCTTCCTCGCGGAGAACAACGCTGCGGAGAGCTCCAACATCGGCGAATCGCTCTCTGCGGCGACGGGACTGGAGTTCCTCTCCAACCAGCTGAGCAACTGGCTCTCGACGAGCGACTACAACCTCGTGATCCGCTACCGTCCCAAGTCGGAGCTCACGGGCGAGGAGGTCGACTTCGGTCTCTCGAAGAGCCTCATCAACGACCGGCTGCTCGTGGAGGTCGAGGGCAACTACCTGATCGACAACAAGCAGGCGGCCGCCAACGGCTCCCTGTCGAACTTCATGGGCGAGGCCTACGTAACCTACCTCATCGACCGGGCCGGGGCCCTCAAGCTCAAGGCTTTCACGCAGACCATCGACCGCTTCGACGAGAACCAGGGTCTGCAGGAGACGGGCATCGGCGTCTATTACAAGGAGGACTTCAACAACTTCCGAGACCTGCGGCGCCGGGTCCGGGAGCGCTTCACCAACAAGAAGCGGCAGGCACGGCGCGCCGCCCGCAAGGCCGAAAAGGAGAATGAAGAATTAAACCAATGAAGAATTAAAAATGCCATCCTCCGCTTAACGGCTTCGACGTCTGTGAGGAGACTTTAACTGCGCTTCGCTATCCGCAAGCGGCAGCGGGGCGAAACCTCGAAAAGATAAAATTAGAAAACTCAAATACAACAACGTTATGATCAATTTTTTGCAGGCTGCCGGCGAGGCGGCCATGAGTGAGGAAACCCGCATGGGACTGTGGACCCTGTTTACGAAGGGCGGCTGGCTGATGTGGCCGCTGCTGGCGCTGGGCGGCGTTACGATCTTTATCTTCGTTGAGCGCTTCATCGCCATCCGCCGGGCCTCGGTGCTGGACATGAATTTCATGAACCGCATCCGCGACTACATCTCCGACGGCAAGATCGGCGTCGCCGTGAACCTCTGCCGGAAGACCGACACGCCCATCGCCCGCATGATCGAGAAGGGCATCGAGCGCATCGGCCGCCCGATGAGCGATGTGCAGACGGCCATCGAGAATGTCGCCAATCTGGAGGTCTCGCGCCTCGAAAACGGACTGCCGTTCCTCGCCACGATCGCCGGCGGTGCCCCGATGATCGGTTTCCTGGGCACGGTGCTCGGCATGGTGCAGACTTTCATGGACATGTCCGCCGCGGGCGGCACGGTCGACCTGGCGCTGCTCTCCAGCGGCATGTATGTGGCGATGGTTACCACGGTGATGGGTCTGCTGGTCGGCATCCCGGCCTACTTCGGCTACAACTACCTCGTGGCCCGCATCGAGAAACTGGTCTTCCAGATGGAGGCCAACTCGATCGCCTTCATGGACATTCTCAACCAACCCGTTCAAAAATAGCGCATCATGGCAATCAAACACGGCTCGAAAGTCGATAAGTCGTTCTCCTCCTCGTCGATGACCGACCTGATGTTCCTCCTGTTGCTCTTTCTGTTGATCGCCACCACGCTCATCAACCCCAACGCCCTGAAGCTGATGCTCCCCAAGAGCTCCAACCAGCTCAAGGACAAGGCCATGACCACGGTGTCGATCCGCAACGACCGGGGCACGTACCGCTATTACGTCGAGCTGCAGGAGGTCGGTTCGATCGAGGGGGTCGAGCGGGCGCTCCGCGCGCGTCTCGAAGGACAGCAGGAGCCCACCGTGTCGCTGCACGCCGAGAAGACGGTCGTGTGGGACGAGGTGGTCAAGGTGATGAACGTCGCCAAGCGCAACGGCTACAAGCTGCAGGCGGCGACCCAGCCCGAATGACGATGCGTCCCTACGATCGCGACAACCGGGGTCCGCGGCGGTGGGCGCTCAGCGCGGCGGCGCTCTATGCGCTGCTGCTGGGGATGTCGTTCGCCTATGTGAGCTTCGACTTCCGCCGCCCCGCCGACCGGCCGGGCGAGACGATCGAGATCGAGTTCTTCGATCCGCCCGCTCCCGAACCGCCGCCGCCCGCAAAGAGCTCTCCGCAGCCCCGCGTGCACGAGGCGCCCGCTCCCGAGGAGCATACGGCGCAGACCGAGGGCCGCGACGAGACGACCCGCACGCCCAATCCGCAGGCGCTCTTCAACATGAACAAGAGCGGCGCCGACGAGCCTGCGAATGCCGGCAACCGCCATGCCCGCGAGGGCGAGGAGCAGTCGTCCGGCACGGGACCCGGTCTCAGCCCCGATGGCCTGGACCAGATCGACAAGGGGCTGCAGGGCCGCGGGCTCGTGGGTTCGCTGCCGCGGCCTTCCTACCCGGGCAACCGAAGCGGCAAGGTCGTGGTGCGCGTTACCGTGGGACCGAAAGGCGACGTTACGAGCGCTTCGTTCGAACCCAAAGGCTCGACGGTCAGCGATCCTCAGCTGGTCGAGGCCGCCCTCGCCGCCGCCCGCAAGGCCCGCTTCACCGAGAGCCGCGCCGCTGTGCAGGGCGGTACGATCACCTATGTTTTTCGCATGAAATAGACAGGTTATGAAACTTTTCCGACTTTTCTTCGTCTGCTGCCTCGCTGCGGCGGCAGGCATCACTTCCTCCCGGGCACAGGAGGCGCCGGCTTGCCCGCCGCAGGCCCGCGAAGGGGCCCGGCTGGTCCTCCCCGTCGCTAAGCACGACTTCGGCGACGTGGCCCGCAAGGGCGGCGACCTGGTGCAGGATTTCGTTTTCCGCAACGAGGGCACGGCGCCGTTAGTCATCGTGCGCGTCCTCACGTCGTGTTCGTGCTTCAAGGCGTCGTTTCCCAAGCGCCCCGTGGAACCCGGCGGCGAGGGGGTGATCCGCGTAACGTACGAACCCCTCAAGAGCGAGCCGGGGACTTTCAACAAGGTGCTCCAAATCTACTCCAACTCCACCACGGGCCGCGAGGTGATCACCGTGCAGGGAAATTCGATCGAATAACGCCATAGAAATATGTCCGCTCTCCTTTTCACCCATGCCACCGTGCTGCCGATGACCGCCGTCGGCGACGAAACCCGCACGTTCTGCGGCTCCGTGGGCATCGTCGGCAACCGCATCGTCCTCGTCTCGGCCGATGCCGGCGCCGAGGCGGCTTTCCGCGCCGCCCATCCCGAGGCCCGCATCTTTGACTGCCGGGGCAAGCTCCTCATGCCGGGTCTGGTCGACACCCACTGCCATGCGGCCATGACGCTGCAGCGCAGCTACGCCGACGACATTCCCCTCATGACGTGGCTCAACGACTACATCTGGCCTTTCGAGGCCCGGCAGACGGCCGACGACGTGGCGTTAGGCATGACGCTGGGGATCGTCGAGCTGCTGTTGGGGGGCGTTACGTCGTTCGTCGACATGTACTACTGCGAGCACCGCTGCGTCGAGACGGTCGACCGCTTAGGCATCCGCGCCGTGCTGGGCTGCAACTATTTCGATCATAACGTCGAGGAGGTGATGCCTCAGATCGGGGAGGCCGCGGCGCTGGCCGCCGGCCGCGACTGCATCCGCATTGCCGTGGCGCCCCATTCGCCCTATACGGTCTCGCCGGAGAATCTGCGGCGCGGCAAGGCGCTGGCCGACAAGCTGGGGCTGACGATGATGACCCATATCGCCGAGACGCAGGACGAGATGCGCATCGTCCGCGAGCGCTACGGCGCTTCTCCGACCGTGCACCTCGATTCGCTGGGGCTGCTCGACTCCCGGATGACCGGCGCCCACTGCATCTGGGTCGACGACCGGGACATCGACATCCTGGCCGCGCGCGGCGTTACGGTCTCGCACAACCCGCAGAGCAACATGAAGATCGCAAGCGGCGTGGCGCCCGTGAAGCGGATGATCGAGCGGGGTGCGCTGGTAACGATCGGCACCGACGGCACGTGCTCGAACAACGACCTGGACATGTTCGAGGAGCTGCGTTCGGCGGCTTTCCTGCAGAAGTCGGCGACGGCCGATCCGCTTGCGCTGCCGGCTTACGAGACGCTGCGCCTGGCCACCGCGAACGGAGCCCGTGCGATGGGCCGCGAGGGCGAGTTGGGCGTGCTGCGCGAGGGAGCGTTGGCCGATCTGATCGTCATCGACCTGCAGAAACCCCACCTGCAGCCGATCCATGACGTCGTTTCCAATCTGGTCTACTGCGGCAAGGCCGCCGACGTCGAGACGGTGGTCGTCGACGGGCGCGTCGTCGTCGAGGACCGCCGGATTCCGGGTCTCGACCTGCCGCAGCTTTACCGCGACGTCGATGCCGCTGTGCAGCGGATCAAGGCTCAGGCCCGGAGGTAGACTGTCGCCGTGCGGGCCGTGTTGTAGATGCGGATGCGGGGGTAGCGGGCGCCGTCCTCCCCGAGAACGTCGAACGAGAAGTGCTCGCCGTCCATCGCCTGCCGCTCCTGCCCGCCGAAGCGTTTTTCGTCGGTCGAGAGCAGGAGCACGTACTTGCCCGCCTCCTGCACGGGCAGTTCGTAGTCGGGAATCGACGCCGCGGGGTGCCAGTTGAAGACGAAAAGCAGGCGCCCGTGCGAGAAGACCATCGTCTTGT
>CAZIUJ010000057.1:0-9154 GCA_964542345.1 uncultured Alistipes sp. | reverse complement strand
GCAAGTTCTTCAACGACCTCTGCGGCTTCAACAAGAAGAACAAGCTCGGCCTCAAGGCCCCCTCGATGGAGGAGGTCAAAAAGTGGTGCGAGGAGTGAACCGACGGTGACGATGCGGATGACGCTCGTTGTGTTTGCTGCGCTTGCCCTGCTTTTCGCCTGGTGGCATTTGCTGCAGCGGGTCCTGCCCAAGATGACGCCGAAAAGCCGGAACCGGATGCTGTGCTGGACCTGCCTCGTTCCGCTCCTTTTGGGGCTGAGTTTCCCGTGCGCGGCAGGCCGCATCCCGTTTCTGCTGAAACTGCTCCTCCTGCTCGCATGGGCGCTATCGATTGCGATCGTATACAACATAATCTATAAAAACAAACCGAAAATGAGAAAGAAAATCGTAGCCGGCAACTGGAAGATGAACACGCTTCCGGCCGAGGGCGTAGAGTTGGCCAAAAGCGTCGTCGCAGGCCGCGGCACGGTATGTTCGTGCGTGGACTTCATCGTCTGCCCGCCTTTCACCCACCTCTCGATGGTGGCCGAAGCACTCAAAGGCTCCAGCATCGCATTGGGTGCGCAGAACTGCGCCGCCGAAGAAAAAGGAGCCTACACGGGCGAAGTAGCCGCCTCGATGATCGCGGCATTGGGCTGCAAGTACGTGATTCTGGGACACTCGGAGCGCCGCCAGTACTACGGCGAGACCTCCGCGACGCTCAACAAGAAGATGGCACAGGCCTACGCCCACGGCCTGACGCCGATCTACTGCGTGGGCGAGAACTTGGAGGAGCGCGAAGCCGGCAAGCACTTCGACGTGGTGAAAGCTCAGATCGAGGAAGTGGTTTACAACCTCACGGCCGAGCAGTTCAAGAACCTCGTCATCGCCTACGAACCCGTTTGGGCCATCGGCACGGGCAAGACCGCCACGGCCGAGCAGGCACAGGAAATCCACGCCCACATCCGCCAGGTGCTCGCCGCGAAATTCGGCGCTGCGGCCGACGAGTGCGCAATCCTCTACGGCGGTTCGTGCAAACCCTCGAACGCCGCCGAGATCTTCGCCAAAGAGGACGTCGACGGTGGTCTGATCGGCGGTGCCGCCCTCAAGGCCGAGGATTTCCTCGCCATCGGCAAAGGTTTCGAGAAGTAGAAATCCGCCCCGCGGCAATAAAAAACGAGGAGATCGATTCTCCTCGTTTTTTATAGTGGATAGGGGATTGACAGCGCAGCGCTTGTCTTTGAACGTCGCGACTCGGCAGAGCGAACTCGTTCGCTTTGCCCTCGCTGCTCCGTTCGTCCGAACCCCGGGGTTCTCATCCCCAGTCGGTGCAACTTGCTCCCAACAAAAAAACGGCCCTTATACAAGGCCGCTTGGTAGTGGATAGGGGATTCGAACCCCTATGTCATGCGTGAGAGGCATGTATCCTAACCCTTAGATGAATCCACCGGTTCTTGGTGCAAAGATAGCGCGATTTCGGCAAACTCCAAAATTTTCCGGTCAATTCTGTAAAAATTTTTGCCCCCGCGGCGTACTTTCCCTGCTTTTTGCCTATATTTACAAAAGCATATCGCGCCCGCGCGACCTGCTCTCCGGCTCCGGCCGCCGAGCCCCGAACCGGAAAAACGCTTACCAAAATCGTCCGCACCATGAAAACACTGCGCTTCCTTCCCGCGATCCTCCTCGCCGCTGCGCTGACCGCCTGCAGCCGCAAACCCGTGGAACCCCGCTTCACCGAAATTGCGCTCGACACGCTGCTCACCCAGCCCTCCTACACCTGCCGGGTAGAATATCGGTTCGCCTCGATCGCCAACAGCGAAAAGTCCGAGGCGCTGCGGACGATCCAGCAGCGCAACATCGACTACTTCTTCGAGCTCGAAGCGTTCGAGGGCTCGGCCGAGGAGGCTGCCGCCGAGTCGCTCCGACAAATCGACCGGGAGCTCACGCTGCCGGAACCCCTCCGCACCTCTGTCCGCAACATGATGGAATACGAAATTTCGACCGAGAGCGAAGGCTTCGTCGCTGATACGCTGCTTTGTTACACGATTTCGCGGTCAAGTTACCTGGGCGGCGCACACGGCATGTATTCGACCGAGTACCACAACTATTCGCTCCTCGACGGCTACGAGTTCTCGGCCGAGGACCTCGTGGGCGAGGCGAAGATGGAGGCGCTGTTGCAGTTGATCCGCACCAAGCTCTGCGAGCAGTACGACGCAGCCGACGATCAGGAGCTCTCCGAAATCGGCTTCTTTCCCGAATATATCCACGTAACGGACAACTTCCGCGTAACACCGCGGAGCCTGATTTTCCACTACAACCCCTATGAAATAGGCTGTTACGCCAACGGGGACATCGACATCGAGATCACGCGCGAAGAGCTGGAAGCACTCTGACGGCAGTGGTGGGGCAAGGCGGGAATCGTCCCGACCGGCAAACAGGAAATCCATACTCCGCCCCAAAAAGAACGGCAACAAAAAAAGGTCCTGGATCATTACATGATCCGGACCTTTTTTCAACGGGAACCACCCCGTCGAAAAACGAGGGTGAATCGGAGGTATTCGACCTCTCGGACGAGCACCGTCCTCGAAGTCTTAGTAACGGAAAATCCCGTTACAACCTGCCGATCTCCTCAACCAACCTAAAACTACTAACCTAAATGAACCTTAAAACTTCACTGCAAAGATAAGGGGAAAAATCTTTCCGTGCAAGTTTTATATTAAATTTTTTTCAAATTTTTTTGATAAAATTTAATATCAAGTAATTTTTGCATTCGCAAATGCATGTATTTCAATCCTTTATAAATTACATTGCAAACGTTCATGCTCGACGATCTGTTCATCCGAAAAACGACGTCCGATCACCCGGGCAGGAACTCCTCCCAAAATCGAATAGGGCGGAAAATCGCGGGTTACAACCGCTCCGGCAGCCACTACCGTACCGCGGGCGATCGTAACTCCTTTCAAAACAGTAACATTGCAACCGATCCACACATCTTCGCCGATCTCCACATCGAGGTCGTTTTCCGGAAGTTTGTCGGGAGGAGGAAACCCGTTGATCGTCCGGCCGACCTGATCGAAGCGATGATCCCCGCCGATGATCGATACGTTCGGCCCGATCGCCGTATTGCTGCCGATCCGGATCCGGCTCAGATGCGCCAGCATGAAGGCGCCCGGACCGATATAGACACGGTCGCCGAGCGAGATGCGCTTGTAACTGAAATGCGAGGAGGCGGGAAAGAAAACCGCATCTCTGCCGCACGCAGCGAAAAGCGGCCGCATGACAATCCGCCCCAGCGACTGATAGGCGTGCAAAGTTTTCCGGGAAGAGCCGTTATTTTCATAATTCGGAATGGTTCGGTCGATCGATCGCACATTCGTAAACACGCAGCAGATCAGCCGTAATCGTTTCGGGTTCGAATCGCATGACATAGGCCCGCCCGCAATCGATCATGCGCTGGCGTAGCTGCTCGTCGGAGAGAACCCGACGGATCGCAGCGGCAAGTTGTTCGGGGTTGTCGGGATCGATGTAGAGCGCATCGGGACCTCCGGCCTCCTCCAGGCAGGAACCCGTCGCTCCGATCGTCGGGACGCCGCAACACGCCGCTTCGATCATCGGAATGCCGAAACCTTCGAATCGCGAGGGATAGACAAAAAGATCGGCTCCCTGATAGATGGCCGGCAGATCGGCGAAAGCGACGTTCTCGACCAAATGGAGCCACAGCGAAACTCCCCGTTCGGAGGCCTCGCGCTCCACCTGCTCCGCATAAGGCGTACGACGCCCTACGGCCACAACATGCACTTTCTCCGGCAACAGCTCCAGCGCCCGGACCAGCAACAGGAGATTCTTGCGCTCCTCGATGCTACCCACCGAAAGCACGTAGCGATCGGGCAGGCCGTACTTCCGGCGGACGGCCTCGCGGGCGGAATCGTCGACCGGGTGCTTGAAACTCTCGTCGCAACCCTGATAGACGACGTCGATCTTCTCCTCGGGAATCCGGAAAAAGCGGACGATGTCGCGCCGCGTCGCTTCGCTGATGGCGATCACCCGGTCGGCCTGCCGGCACGCCTTTCGGTATTTGTAAGCATAGATCATCCGGTCGATCCACTTGTAATAGGCCGGGAAACGCAGAAAAATCAAATCGTGGATCGTTACCACCGACGGAATACCGCGCTTGCGAAGTCCCACAGGAAGTTCGCCGCCAAGCCCATGAAAGAGCGACAACCCGGCAGGCAACTCCCGACAGATGCCGACACTGCGCCACCATGCCTTCATCAAGCCGTGTTTCGGAGTCCGGGGCAGGCGAAGCTCGACCTGCCCGACGTCGGGCAGGCGACGCCGCAGCTCCTCGCGCCCCGGATCGGGCGTATAAAGCAGATAGCGATTCTGCGGCGCCAGCCGGGCCAGCATCTCCACGACCGTCCGGCCGTAGTTGCCCAGCCCCGTGGCATTGTGGGTGATTCGTTTGGCCTCGTAGGCAATCACGAGTGGTTTATCGATCATACAGAGCAAGATATTTCCGGTAAAAATGTTCGTAGGAAAGATATTCGTCGAAACGATGCCGGGCTGCAGCACCCATGTTGCGGCGCAATTCCGCATCGTCGATCAACCGTATCAGGGCCGTTGCAAGCGCTTCTTCGTCGCCCGGAGGAACCAGCAAACCCGTAACATCGGAAACAACATATTCCGGTTGGGAGCCGTTGTTCGTCGTAACGACCGCACACCCGGCCTGCATTGCTTCGATCACCGTCAGACTGCCCGCCTCGGCCACGACGGAGGGCTGTACGCAGATGTCGGCCTGCGCAAGCAATGAACCGACACCTTTTACGAACCCGACAAATTCCACCTGGCTTCCGGGACCGAGTTCGGCCGCCAGCCGCCGCAGCGACGCAAGGTAGGGTTCGTCGTCGGAACCTCCGACCAAAAAGAGCGCATAACGCCGGCCTTCCCCCTTCAGCCGGGCACAGGCACGAAGCAGCACGTCGCAACCTTTTTCGGGGACGAGCCGACCGCAAAAAAGCAATACGGGCACCCCGGGAGCAACGGCATACTTCGCCCGTAAATCGAGAACATCGCCGGCGGTACGGTCGTCGGGCGAACTGTTATGAATCACCTCCGTCCGACTCCGGTCCAATGCGGACGCCGTGGAAAAAAAGGTCTGCCGGGCCAACTCGGAGACGAATGCCACCCGATCGAGCCGACGATACATCCAATCATGGAGCGGCCCCGTCTTGCCGGGTCGTACCAGATGACGTGTCAGCACGATTCGGGGCCGAATGCCGAAAAGCCGAACGATGGCCCGTGCATAAAGCGCTGTGAAAGCATCCTTGAAATGGTGGACATGGATGACGTCGGGCCGATCGCGCAAGATCAACCGGGCCAGCATCGCCGCCGACACGATGTCCGCAACTCCTTTCAGCGGCAACCGGTGGAGCGGCGCCCCGAGGTCGGCTGCACGGTCGGCAATGGCCCGACTGCGACGCGAAACGAGCACAACCCGTCGGCCGTCGGCCATGAGCCGGCGCGAAAGGTCGGCCACGAACTGTTCGCCGCCTCCCCATACCGAAGAGGCGAAAATCTGGAGTATGGTATCTTTACGTTTCATGCTCTGCGGTTTCTGTGGGCCATTTGGCGTTCGATACTTTGTTTCCACCGCAGTAACATTCCCAGGGCGAGAACCGCGGGATGCAGCCAGCGGCGGCCGTCCATGCGGATCATGAGCAGCCGTATCGGAGCGTGATAGGCCCGCAGCTGCCTGCCATAGCGCACCGCACCCCGGCGCACCCATGCGGCGAAAGGCGTATCGCCTTTCCAGGGGTTGCTGCTGCGCGAAACATAGTTCGCATACCACCATACGGCGTTGAGCAGACGCAACCATTCGACCCGGTCGCCGAACTCCGCTTCGGGAGCTGAAAGTATCGCTTCCACCTTCTCGGCGAATGCGCGGCAATAGTCGAAAGCGGGCTTGCGGCGGATGGAGGAGCCGGCACGCTGCACATAGCCGTAACCCGCATAGTCGATATGATGCACGCGGGGCCGGCGGCAGCCGATCTGTATGTTGAGCAGCAAATCCTGTCCCTGCCGCATGGGGTAGTGCTGCAGCCCGGCAAAGAGTTCGCGTCGATAGAGGCGTGCCCAGAGCGCCACCGAATCGGTCATGGCCAGCGTCCGGATCAAGAAATCTTCGCCCTCAAGGTCTTGAACATACCGGCTGTGCACGAGCGACTCGCCACCTCCCGGCGAAATGCGTCTGTAGTCGCAGCAAACGATGTCGCAGCCGTCGGTCGCCCCGAGGAGCCGTTCGAGCATGTCGGGTTCCCAAAGATCGTCGCCGTCGAGAAAGGCGATCCATGCGCCCCGGGCCTCACTCAAGGCCCGTTCGCGGGCACGGGCGACGCCGCAATTTTCCGTACGGATCGGCACGAACCGGGGATCGGCATCGGCATGGCGGCGGATCGCGTCCCACGAGCCGTCGGTCGACCCGTCATCGATGACGATGGCTTCGAAATCGGCGAACGTCTGTCGCTCGACCGACGCCAAACAGGCATCGACATATTGCTCTAAGTTGTAGACCGGAATGATGACACTTACTTTGGGTTGCATGGGATCAGCGTATGTAGTTCTTAATGGCTTCGGCGATGCGCTCGCCGTCGAGCGCCGCGGAGATGATGCCGCCGGCGTACCCGGCCCCCTCACCCGAGGGGAAGAGTCCGGCGATGCGCGGATGCATGAGCGTCGCGGGATCGCGGGGCACGCGCACGGGCGACGAAGTACGCGATTCGACGCCCACGACGACGGCTTCGGCCGTAACGAACCCCCGCATGCGGCGCCCGAACGCAGCGATACCGGCCCGCAGGCCCTCGGCGATGAAGCGGGGCATCCAGCGGTCGAGCCGCGAGGGGGTAATGCCCGGGATGTAGGAAGTCGCAGGCAACGACCCGCTGGCCCGGCCGGCCACGAAGTCGGCGACGCGCTGGGCCGGAGCGATTTGGCGGTCGCCGCCCTGCTGCCGGGCGAGCTCCTCGAACCCCTGCTGGAACTTCAGCCCGGCCAGCTCGCCCCACTCGGCGCGCAGGTGCTCGAAATCAGCGAGGCGCACCTCCGTTACGATGCCCGAATTGGCGTAGGGCGAAGTGCGGCCGCTGGGCGACATGCCGTTGACGACGGACTGCGCGGCGTCGGTCATGGCGGGGACGATGAAGCCCCCGGGGCACATGCAGAACGAGTAGACTCCGCGGCCATGCTCCTGGCTGACAAGCGAATAGGCGGCGGCCGGGAGATATTCGCCGCGGCTTTCGCAGTGGTATTGGATCGAGTCGATCAGGGCCTGCGGATGCTCGATGCGCACGCCCATTGCGAAAGGCTTGGCCACGAGGTCGACACCCCGCCGATGTAGCAGCTCGTAGATGTCGCGGGCCGAATGGCCGGTAGCCAACACGACGGCGGCCCCCTCGATCGCCTCGTCGCCGCAGCGGACGCCGAGGATGCGATCCTCCCGGAGCATCAAATCGGTAACGCGCCGCTCGAAGAGCACTTCGCCACCGGCCTCGACGATCGTGCGGCGGATGTTGCGGATGATGCCGGGGAGTTTGTCGGTGCCGATGTGGGGATGGGCCTCGTAGAGGATTTCGGGCGCGGCGCCGTGGAAGACGAGCGTCTGCAGCGCCTTGTTGTAGTCGCCGCGCTTCTTGCTGCGGGTGAAGAGTTTGCCGTCGGAGAAGGTGCCGGCGCCGCCCTCGCCGAAAGCGTAATTGGAATCGGGGTCGACGCGGCCGTTGCGGTTGATCTGCGCGATGTCGACCTTGCGGGCCGAGACGTCGCGCCCCCGCTCCAGCAGGATGGGCCGCAGCCCCAGCTCGATCAGTCGCAGGGCGGCGAAGAGTCCCGCAGGTCCGGCGCCGACGATGATTACGGGAGTACGGCCCGCGACGGACGGATAGTCGAAGTGCACGGGAGCCGGTTCGGGCTCGCCGTCGACATAGATTTCGAGCGTAAGGTTGACTTTCGGCAACCGCTGCCGGGCATCGATCGACCGCTTGACGACCCGCACCAGCGCGATGTCGCGCTCGACAATGCCCATGCGCCGGGCCGCGAGCGATGTGCAGGTCTTCGCATCGGCCGCCTCGCGGGGCGTGAGGGTGAGGGTCAGTTGTCGGGCCATTTTATTCGAGGTAAAACGTGAAAGGTGAAAGGTGAAAAGTAACGCTTATTTGTTTTCCAGGGGCGAAAAGCATTGGCGAAAAACACCTTTCAATTTTCACCTCTCAATTTTCACTTTATAAATCAGTGTGCTTCGAGCCAATTGTTGCCGACGCCGCATTCGACCAGAAGGCGCACCTTGAGCGCGGCGGCGTGCTCCATGCTCTCGGTGATGATGCGGGCGACCTGCTCCTGCTCGGTGCGGAGCGTGTCAACGACCAGTTCGTCGTGAACCTGCAGAATCACCTGCGAGCGGATGCCCTCGGCGGCGAAGCGGCGGTGCACCTCGATCATGGCGATCTTCATGATGTCGGCCGCGGAGCCCTGAATCGGGGCGTTCACGGCGTTGCGCTCGGCCAACCCCCGCGCCACGGCATTCTGCGACGCGATGTCGTTGAGATAGCGGCGGCGCCCGAAGATCGTCGAGACGAAACCCTCCTCTTTGGCCCGCTCGACGACGCGCTCCATGTATTCGCGGACCTTCGGGTAGGAGACGAAGTATCCGTCGATCAGCTCCCGGGCCTCCTTGCGGGGGATTTCGAGACGCTGGCTCAGGCCGAAAGCCGAGATGCCGTAAATGATGCCGAAGTTGGCGGTCTTGGCGCGGCGGCGCTCCTCGGGCGTAACCTCGTCGAGCGGCTTGCCGAAAAGGCGCGCGGCCGTGGCGGCGTGGATGTCCTCGCCGTGCTCGAAAGCGGCGATCAGCGACTCGTCGCCCGAGAGGTGAGCCATCAGGCGCAGCTCGACCTGGCTGTAGTCGGCCGAGAGGAGCACGTGCTCCTCGTCCGAGGGGATGAAGGCCATGCGGATGCGGCGGCCCATCTCCTCGCGGACGGGGATGTTCTGCAGGTTGGGATTCGCAGACGACAAGCGTCCCGTGGCGGTAACAGCCTGATTGAACGACGTATGGATGCGGCCCGTCGAGCGGTTGACCAGCTGCGGCAGCGCCTCGACATAGGTCGACAGCAGCTTTTTGACG
>CAZIUJ010000056.1:0-9895 GCA_964542345.1 uncultured Alistipes sp. | reverse complement strand
AGCGCGACGGCGGCGTCAAGGTGCGCCGCATCGAGAACAAGCTCGGCATCAAGGGTTCGCCTACGTGCGAGCTGGTCTTCACGAACGCTCCCGCGCAGCTCGTCGGCGACCGCAAGATGGGTCTCATCAAGTACGTCATGTCCCTGATGAACGCCGCCCGCCTGGGCATCGGCGCCCAGTCCGTCGGTACGTGCGAGGCCGCCTATCGCGAGGCCTTGAAGTACGCCCACGAGCGCGCCCAGTTCGGCAAGCCCATCATCCAGTTCGCCGCCATCTCGGAGATGCTCTCCAACATGAAGGCCAAGTTGCAGGGCGCCCGGGCCTTGCTCTACGAAACTACGCGCTTCGTCGAGATTTACAAGCAGTATACCCACATCTCGCATGAGCGGTCGCTGGAGGCCGAGGAGCGGCAGGAGATGAAGTTCTATACCCGTTTGGCCGACGGCTTCACGCCGCTCGTCAAGCTCTTCTCTTCGGAGTACGCCAACCAGCTCGCCTACGACGCCATTCAGATTCACGGCGGCTCGGGCTTCATGAAAGATTACCCCTGCGAGCGCATCTACCGCGACGCCCGCATCATGAACATCTACGAGGGTACGTCGCAGTTGCAGGTCGTCGCCGCGATCAACGCCGTTACGAAGGGCACCTTCATGGAGCAGATCGAGCGCTACGCCGCCGACAGCTACTGCGAGGCCATGCAGCCCGTCGTCGCCAAGCTCCGGGAGCTGACCGCCAGGTTCGCCGAGATGATCGGGCACGTCGAGGCGGGCGACAAGGAGAAAGCCGGCTTCAAGGACTTCCACGCCCGTCGTCTCGTCGAGACCGCCGGCCACATCATCATCACCTACCTGCTGGCCCGTCAGGCCGGCGAGTGCGAGGAGTACGTCCATTCGGCCCGCATCTTCGCCAAGCTCGCCGAGGGCAAGGTCGCCGAGGCCCATACCTACGTCATGACCTCGTCGCTCGACGACGTCGACCTCTTCAAGGCCGTCGAGCAGGAGTGTTAGTCTCCGGGGGCGGGAGCGAGGGGGCCGGAGGGCGACCCAAGTGAGGCCGGAGGGCTGCCGAAAGTTCGCCCGGGTGCTTCTTCTCTCCGCCGGATTCCGAAAGGCGGGTTCCTTTTTCGAAAGGGACCCGCTTTTTTTGTACTTTTTTTGTATTTTTACCCCGAATTTCTACGCGCGCCGGCCGCAAGCGCTCGGCGCTCGAAAAATCCCGGTTCCTATGTCTCGTCTCCTTGCTCTTGTTTTCGCTTTCTTGCTGCTCCTCTCCTGTGGCCGGAACGCTGCCAAGCGGCCCTCTGTCCGCACCGCCGAAAAGCAGTATGTCTTTTTGCCGCCGCTGCCCCCGGCCGCCATGTCGCCCGACGAGAAGCGCGACTACCTGCGTGCGCATTATTGGGATCGCTTCGACTTCGCCGACACGCTCTTCGTCCATAAGGCCGACAGCATGCAGATGCTCCACCGTTTTCTGGAGTTCATTTCCGTCATCTCCGACCGGCCGACCGACCCCGCGCCCATGCGGGAGCTGATGAACCGGGCCGCCGTGTCGCGCCCCATGCTCGATTATTTCGGGTGGCTCGCCGAGCAGATTCTCGCCGATCCCAATTCGCCCCTGCGCAACGGCGAGTTCTACATCCCCGTCCTCGAAGCGCAGCTCGCCGCGCCTTTCTACGACGAGTACGAGCGCATCGGGCCGCAGTACGCCCTCGACCTCGCGCTGCAGAACCGCATCGGACACCGGGCCAACGACATCCGCTATACGCTCGCATCCGGGGCTTCGGGGTCGCTCCACAGGCTCCGCGCCGACTACGTGCTGCTCTTCGTCAACAACCCCGGGTGCCCCATGTGCCGCGAGATTCACGACGCGATCTGCGCCTCGCCGCTTCTCTCGGAGCTGATCGCTTCGGGGCGCCTGAAGGTCCTGGCGTTCTATCCCGACGAGGACCTCAAGGAGTGGTACGCCTACCGCGAGCACATGCCCGCCGCATGGATCAACGCTTACGACAAGGGGTGCGTCGTCCGCGAAACTTCGGCCTACGACCTCTCGGCCATTCCGGCGCTCTACCTCCTCGACCGCGACAAGCGTGTGCTGGTCAAGGATGCCACCGACGTCGGGCTCGTCGAGGCGGCGATCGTCTCCCGCGAGCAGGCCGCCTTATAGGCTCATCCTATCTTCGCATAAAAAAAGAATATCGTTTTTCGGTTGCTTTTTCGCGGCGTTTTGCTATTTTTGCCCTGACAACAGAAACTATTACTCACACACTAATCAAACTACGATTATGGCTAAGAAATGGCGTTGTAGCGTTTGTGGTTATATCCACGAGGGTCCCGAGGCACCCGAGCAGTGCCCCATGTGCAAGGTCGGCAAGGAGAAGTTCGTCGAAGTGCAGGAGCAGGAGGGCGACCTCGATTTCGTAACCGTCCACAAGATCGGCGACGGCAAGGGTGCCAGCCCCGAGCTGTGGGAGGGTCTGCAGAACCACTTCATCGGCGAGTGCACCGAGGTGGGCATGTACCTGGCCATGAGCCGTCAGGCCGACCGCGAGGGCTATCCCGAGATCGCTGAGGCCTATAAGCGCTACGCCTGGGAGGAGGCCGAGCACGCTTCGAAGTTCGCCGAGCTGATCGGCGAGGTCGTCTGGGACACCAAGACCAACCTCTACAAGCGCATGAACGCCGAGTGCGGCGCCTGCGAGGACAAGATGCGGCTCGCCCGCCTGGCTAAGGAGCAGAACCTCGACGCCGTGCACGACACCGTGCATGAAATGGCGAAGGACGAGGCCCGCCACGGCAAGGGCTTCGAGGGCCTCTACAAGCGTTACTTCAAGTAACCGGCCGATGAGGGGCCTCGCAAAGGGGGCCGAGGGGGCGGGGGAGGCTGTCGCAGCCGCTCCGCCCGACATGAAAGCAAAGCGGCTTCCCCATTCCGGGGAAGCCGCTTTCGTTACGCGGTGCGCCGCAGCTGGTCGCGCAGGCGGACCAGAAATCCGAATTTGTCGGCCACCCAGTCGTAGCCTTGCTTCACGAGACGGGCCACATCGTAAACCGTCTCGATGCGTGCGCGGAGTTGTTCGAGCGGGCCGCGGATCGCCAGAAAATAGATGGCCGCGGCTCCGGCGGCGAATATTCCGCCGACAAGCAGCGCCGCGCCGATCAGCGAGCCCAACAGCTCGGCAAGGCCCAGCACCAGCGCCGCGATGAGCAGCAGCAGGGCGATCGCGGCCGTCAGGCCGAAGATCAGCAGCGCCGCCGCCAGGTTTCCGCTCCGGGCGGATCGGTCGTGCGTCGTCATGCGGCGTTCCGGCTTTGCGAGGGGGTTATTCGCCGCATTTGCAGCGCGCTTCCTCGATCTGTTCGTGTACTTTCTCGACCTTTTCTTTCATCTTGTCGATTTCATCGTTGAGGAAGTCTTTGATCTGCTTGCGCGTTTCGACGCCCGACTGCGGGGTGAAGAGCATCGTGAGGGCCGAGCCGACGATCAGTCCGCCCAGCAGCGAGGTGATGATGAGACCTGTGTTTTTCATGGTTGTTGATGTTTTATGGATTCACCCCGCTTTTTTGCAAAGTCCGGGCCAAATGCGTTATCTTTGCCGCATGTTGCACGACCTTTCCGCCTGCGTCGCTTTCTCCGGCCACCGCTCCTATCGGGGCGGTGCCGAGGAGGCATTGCGCCGCGTCGTCCGCGAGGCTTGCTGCCGCGGCTGCCGGACCTTTCTGTGCGGCATGGCCGTAGGTTTCGACCTCGCGGCTGCCGAAACGGTCTTGGCATGCCGGGAGGAGTTCCCCGACTTGCGGCTCGTCGCCGTCATTCCGTTTCCCGGACAGGCCGAGATGTTTTCCGAGGAGGACCGCGTGCGCTTCGGGCGCGTCATCACCGCCGCGCGCACCCTCGTCTTGGCGGATCGGTATCATCGCGGCGTCTATTCTGCCCGCAACAACTTTCTCGTCGACCACGCCGCGCAGCTCGTCGCCTGGTTCGACGGCTCGCCCGGGGGTACCGCCTACACCGTGCGGCGGGCCCTCCGCCTCGGCCGGCGCGTCGACAACCTCTGTCCCGCGGGGCCCGTTTTTCCGCCGCCCGCCGATCTTTTCAGGTAATAACGAAGGCGGGGCCTCCATTCGAGGAGGCCCCGCCTTTCTTCTTCGACACGCCGGGCGTCAGTAGAGCGTTACGTGTTCCGCTACGAATGCGTCGGCTTCCCGCGAGGCGTCGTCCGACTGCGCTATGTAGTAGATCGTAATCAGCGAGCCCTTGTGCGTCAGGTCGTACATCACGGTCTTCCACTCCGGGGTCTGCGTGCGGCCTCCCGCATGCTTCAGCATCCGCTTGCCGCCGATTTCCACGAAGGTCCGTTCGTCGATGCCCGCATCGAAAAACTTCTCCGCTTCTTCGACCAGATACTCTTCGATGTCGTCCGCCGTCTGCACATCTTCCGCAAGGTTGCCCTCCGTCCCTTCGGTCAGGATGCGCAGGGTGTCGTTGCTGCTGAAGGAGCGGTAGCGGGCATAGGTCGTTTCGGTTTCGGCTTCTTTTTCCGTTTCCACTTCCGAGAAGCCGCCCGGGATGTGCACGCGCAGCCCCAGTTCGGGACAATCGTAGGTCTGTTCTTCCGCTACGATGCGCACTTCGCCGGTGTGCACCATGCGCCACGAGGCGTAGCCCAATCCGGCCACCGCCACGGTCGTGCAGGCCGCCAGGAGGATCGCCCGCCGGCAGGCCGCCGCGTCGCCTTGCGCACGCTTCGCCTGCAGGTAGGTCGCCAGCCCCTTGAAGGCTTGTATGGCACCCCAGACGATGGCTCCCGTGGCCACTACGTAGCGGCTGCCCGCTTCGGTCAGGTAGTAGGAGAGGAAGCTGAAAATCAGTCCGCCCACGCACCACAGCAGGCCGTAGAGCATGTTGCGGCGGGCTTCGCTTTCGAGCGCCTCCGGCCCTTCGGTCCGGATTTCTTCCGGCGCCTGTTCTTCCGCAGGCATCGGTTCGAACGGTTCTTCCATGATCTCGGGGGCGTTATTTCCAGTTCAGAATCTTGCGGAAGTCGAACTCTTCCGGATTGGGGACGTATTTCTTGGCCGCTTCATAGTCCGCCGGCGTGATGGCGTTGATGATGTTTTCCATCACCGACGAGAACTTGTCCGAGCGGATGTCTACCAACCGGGGCGGAATCTTGCCCGTCGTCGGGTCTTGCAGGTCTTTGAGGTAGAGGGGCGAGACGTTGCCTTCCGAGTCTACGTAGACCATGCAGCCCGTCTTGCCTTCGACGAAAAGTTTGTGGACGCCGATGCCCAGCTCCGAGCAGTAGGTCAGGTCGTAGGCGATCGGGGTCTGGCAGCGGATTTCGTAGCCCAGCTCCACGGGACGGCTCTTGACCTTGAGACCCAGCTCCTTCACGCGCTTCTCGATCATCTCGTTGAAGATGTGGGCTTTCGACACCTTGCCTAACTCCGGATGTCCGTGTTCGTCGTAGGTGAAGTGGATGCCGCTCTTGCGGATTTCTTCGTCGCTCAGCGCATGGAATACCCCTTCCGAAATCACGGCGGCTCCGTAGTCCATGCCCATGATCTTGCGCTTGATGATCGACGAGACGACCATGTTGACGATCTTCTCCACGGTGATCTCCGTCTTGTCGAACATCTCCGGAATGACGATCATCGGGTAGTGGCAGGCTTCGCCGATGCCGAACGCCAGGTGGCCGGCACTGCGGCCCATCGCTGCCAGCACAAACCAGTTGCCGCTCGTGCGGGCATCTACGTAGACCGCACGGGCGATCACGGCACCCTTGTCTTTGGCCGATTCGTAGCCGAACGTCGGCGTGCCTTTCGGCAGGGGCAGGTCGTTATCGATGGTCTTCGGGACATGGATGTTGGCAATGGGGTATTTCTTGCTCTCCAGGAACTTGGCGATGCGGTTGGCCGTCGAGGCCGTGTCGTCGCCGCCGACGGTTACCAGCAGCTTGACGTTGTTTTCGGTGAAGAACCGCAGGTTGAAGTTGTTTTCGAAATCGGCATCTTTGGGTTTGAAGCGGCTCATCTGCAGGAACGATCCGCCCTGGTTGAAGATGCTGTCGGCCATGCGGTAGTCGATGTCCACGGTCCGGGGATCGGGGATGAAGAGACCCGTGTAGCCTTCGTGCAGGCCGATTACGCGATAACCGTGGTGGAGGAAGGTCTTGGCGACGCTGCCCACCACCGTGTTCATGCCGGGCGCAGGACCGCCGCCCGTCAGGATAGCAATAGCTTCTTTCATGGTTTTATGGTTTTTTGAGGTTGTTCGTTTTCCGCGTTCAAAAGTAGCCTTTTTTTTTCAATCCGGCAAGAAAAAGGGGAGGTCTCTGCATGAGAAACCTCCCCGACGGATATGCGGTAATGATCCTTTACTCAACTACCGTTACGTTGACGGCCTGCTCGCCTTTGGCGCCGTTGCCGACTTCGAATTCGACATGCTGACCTTCGTTGAGCGATTTGAAGCCATCCGTTAAGATGCCCGAGAAGTGAACGAAAATCTCCTTGCCGTTCTCTCCCGTAATGAATCCGTAGCCTTTTTTGCTATCGAACCATTTGACCTGACCTTTCATAAAAAAGTTGTTAAGGGTTATTGTGTCCGGCAAAGTAACGTAAAAAAGGTTGGTTTTCAAAACTTATTCTCTTATTTTTTCGTCTTTGCGGGATTTTTTTTATATTTGGCCGAAGAATCGCATCTAAATTCAGCGATATGGGTAGAAAATTCAAATTCGCGATGGCGGCTCTGCTGGGCTTCTCGGCCGCCTGTTCGTCGGCGAAGCATTCGGCCGGCCGTTCTTCGGAGCCGCACGAGGCCATCGGGGTCGAGGTCCGTTCCGACACCACGCACTATCGCGTCGTCGCCATGTACGGCGTGCGCTCGCCGCAGGGCCCGAAGGTTACCGTCTTGGAGCCCGAGGCCGTCGTGCCCGCCGATTCGGTCCGTCCGGCCGACGCCGCACAGGAGCATCCGAGCGTCGAGTAGTCATGGCGGGGCGTCGTCTGGGGCTGCGCAAACGGCTGGCCCTCCATCTCTTTTCCGACCTTTATAAATCGAAGGTCGCCGCGCATCGGCTCGATACGCTCTTTTGGGAGTGTACGTTGCGTTGCAACCTCTCGTGCCGGCATTGCGGCAGCGACTGCCGCGTTGACCCCGGCGTCAGGGACATGCCCGTCGAGGATTTCCTCCGCGTGCTCGACGAGGAGATCACGCCGCATGTCGATCCCGCTTCGGTCCTCGTCATCTTCTCCGGCGGCGAGGTCCTCGTGCGCGACGATCTGGAGACGGCGGGGCGCGAGGTTGCCCGGCGCGGTTATCCGTGGGGCTTGGTTACCAACGGCATGGCACTGACCGAACAGCGCCTGCAGCGCTTGCTCGACGCAGGTTTGCGCAGCATCTCCGTCAGCCTCGACGGCTTCGAACCCCAGCATAACTACATTCGCGGGCATGCGCTCAGCTTTTCCCGGGCACTCGATGCCGTGCGGCGGGTCTCCCGCGTGCCGGGTCTCTCTTACGACGTCGTAACGTGCGTTACCGGGGCGTTGGTTCCGCAGCTCGCCGCTTTCCGCGACTTCCTGATCGCTGAGGGGGTGCGGGCGTGGCGGCTCTTTTCGATCTTTCCCGTCGGCCGCGCCAAGGACGATCCGTCGTTGCGGTTGACCGATGCGCAGTTCCGCGAGGTGCTGGAGTTCATCCGGCAGACCCGCAAGGAGGGGCTCATCGACGTCAGCTACGCTTGCGAGGGTTTCCTGGGCGGTTACGAGGCCGAGGTCCGCGAGCACTTCTATCAGTGCGCCGCCGGGGTCTCGATCGCTTCGATCCGCGTCGACGGGTCCATTTCGGGCTGCACCTCCATCCGCGCCAACTTCCACCAGGGCAACATCTACCGCGACAGGTTCTGGGACGTGTGGGAACATCGTTTCGAGCCTTTCCGCAACCGGGAGTGGGCCCGGCGCGGCGCATGCGCCGACTGCAAGATGTTCCGTTATTGCCTCGGCGGCGGCATGCACCTCCACGACGACTGCGGCGACTTGCTCTATTGCCATTACAAGCGGTTGTAGACCCGTCGCCGACTTCTTGAATAATGAAGATGAATAATTTTTTATGAGTTCACAAATCCGCAAAAACCGCCTTTGCGGTTCTTTTTGATAATTATTCACTATTAACTGTTCATTATTCATTGGAGAACTCTCTCCGGCATTCATTCCAGCGATTGCTGCATGCTCCTGCTTCGGGCTACCGCAATCTCACATCGGGAGCCCTGACAAAGGTTTTCGATAAGCCGAGAGCAGAGCCGTGTTTGCACGAGCTTTGCCGAGGCGAGAAAAGCTGCATGAATATGAATGTCGGCACGCGGGGCGGTTGTTTCTGTTCTTCTGCCCTTTCGGCCGGGAGCACCGATGCTGGCGGTCTGTGGTTCCGCGAGGACATCGTGGGACCACAGTACAGCCACAACCGCGGCCACGGCATCCCCGTGCGCTGCGTCCAGCATCTGCATAGCTTAGCAGCTTCGACCCGGAATAACGAGGATCACGGTTTTCGTTAGCGCGGTCCGCAGATTCAGCAATCCCCCTGCTAAGAGCAGGGCTTTAGGGGGAAATAGAACGAGGGTATTTCTGTTCCACCTCATCCGTCCCCGCCCGGTTTAGTGGGGTGTATATTCCAGTCTGCCGGAGGGCGCTTCTCTTCGGCATTCATTCGAGCGATTGCTGCATGCTCCTGCTTCGGGCTACCGCTGGCGTGAGACGGGAGCTTTGGGGGCTGTCGGAACGTACGGCTACTCGTGGTCCTCTGCCGCCGCCGCTGCCGGCAATATCTCTCCGAGCGGGCTGGACTTCGCATCGGGCTACGTGTTCCCCATGCGCACGTTATCGGGGCGCGCTTTCGGCATCCCCGTGCGCTGCGTCCAGCATCTGCAAGCTGCTTTTTCTAAGGTGAAAGTTGAAAGGTTAAAAGTTAAAGGTGAACCCCGCAAATATTTCCTCACTCGACGTCGAAGCCGTTCCGCGGAGGACGGACTAAAAGCGTCGCGCAGGGGCAGGGTTATACCCCGCGCATAGGCGCCCGGAGCAGCGTTAGTCCGTCCGTAGCAGGCGGAGACGTCCGTGAGGAGAGTTTTTTCCGCCGCTTTTTGTCGGTACAAAAAGCGGCAAATTAGCAGCTTCGGCCCGGAGTGGCGACGGGTTACGATCCCCGCCAGCGTGGCCGCAGATTCAGCAATCCCCCCGCTAAGAGCGCCGGCCTAAGAGGCCGGTTTTAAGAAAGGACTTTTTGAACGATTGTCCGATCTCCGCCCGGTTTAGCAGGGTATACATCCCAGTCTGGCAAAAAGTTCGCGATATGGAGTGAATATTCGCAAGGCCTGAGGCCTTGCCGCCCGGGGCCGGCTCGCACCGAAGGTGCGACCCCCGCAGCCGGCCCGGGCGAATACTTCCTTTATTCCGAAAGCGTCCTTTTCGCCATTCATTCGAGTGATTGCTTGTACGTCTGCTTCGGGCTACCGCAACTACACGACGGGATCCCTGACGAATGTCGGTGCGCATGGCGACTATTGGTCTTCGTCTCCTCAGGCAGGCAGTACCAATGCGGGCTACTTGGCTTTGTTCGATACGACTTTAGGCCCGGTCTGGAACAATTATCGGACTTACGGCCTCTCCGTGCGCTGCGTCCAGCATCTGCAAGCTGCTTTTTTCAAGGTGAAAGTTGAACTTTGCGATTGAGCGAGGGCAGAGACTGCTTGCAGGCTATGCCGAGCAGGAGCAAAGTCAAGCTCTCGAAGAGAGATTAAAGGTGAACATCACGAATATTTCCGCACTCGACGTCGGAGCCGTTAAGCGGAGGACGGACTAAAAGCGTTAGCGGAGGGGCAGGGTTATACCCCGCGAACAGGCGC
>CAZIUJ010000055.1:0-9905 GCA_964542345.1 uncultured Alistipes sp. | reverse complement strand
TGACGTTTACTCGCTTTCCAGGCGGGCCAGTTCAACCACTCCTGCACCTCTCCGATTACGGGCCCAAAAGTAGGCAAACTTTCTGAAATCTGCAAATTGCCCCGCCTATAATTTTCGGGAACCCGCCTGTCGGGCGAGGGTCGGAACCGCCCGAATCGGCGGTTCCTCGGTCTCCAGATCGAAAATCTCGTGCCGGTCGAACTCCAACCAATACCGGAGCGCGAGCCCGCGGATATACTGCCAGTAAGGCTCCGTGCAGTCGCCGTACAGCTCGATGCCGCGTTTCACGTCGCGCCGGATGCGCTCGGCATACTCGGGTTTCAGCCGAAGCCGGATCGCTTGGTTCCGGAACCGAAAAAGCGCCTCGGGCTGCGGAGTGTCGCCCTCGGCGATGCGGATCAATCCGTGGCCCAACGTAGCTCCCGTGCCGACCTGCAATCCGTCGTTCATGCAGCTGACGGGCGGCGTGAGCCCGGCGTAGGAAGTGGCCTGGATGTCGTCGACCCCGATGTCGAAATATTCGCGGGCCCGGATGCCCATCTTCACGCCGATCGTGGCGTAGATTCCCAAATGGCCGTGCAGTTCGTTGGTCAGCACCGCGGCCCGCCACTCGCTCGGCCCGTAGAGCGCCAGTGCCTGCCCGAGAATCGGTTCGACGTCCTCGGCGTAGCATGCGGCGGCAGTCGGGAAGCCGTAGAAGACGCGGCTTTCGGAATCGGGTCTGCCCCGCAGCAAGTCGAGCATGGCGCTGCCGAACGTCTGCGGATCGTGCAGCGAGCCGACCGAGACGGTCGAAGTCAGCGGCTCCGTGTCGAACAGCTCCGGCCGGAAAAGGTAGAGCGCTGTGAGGTCGTCCCACGCCTGAAGGTGTCCCGCCTCGATCAGTCGCGAGAGGGGAAGCGTGCGGTGCGTCAGGACGATTTTCCGGGCGTAAGGGGTCGGCACGGTGGCCACGGAGTCGATCCATGCCGGTTCCAAACGGAGGGGACGGTCGGCCGCGGAGATCAGGACCGTGGGGATGCCGCTTGCCAACACCCGCCGGGCCGCCTCGGGATCGGCGTCGTAATTGGCCCCTGCGTATGGCCGGTCGTTGTACCAGATGATGCGCTCGATGTGCCCTTTGAGCGCGGGCCGGGCGGCGAAGAGCTCGTCGAAGTTGGTCAAAGCCCCCAATGCGAGGACGATGACCGGCTCCGCTTCGCTTTCGATCGTTTCGGCGAGCACTGCCGCGGCGTCGGGCATCGGTGTCGTGTCGGGCGTGCCCCAGTCGACCTGCCCGGAGAGCTCCCGCCACGGCGGAGCCGGAACGCCGGTCGAGCGGCCGCAGCCCACCGGAATGCCCTCGTGGTGGAACGACCGCAGCAGGGCGCCGAGGCAGGCGGCCGTGCGCCGGGGCTCCTGAGCCCCCTCGGAGGAGGTGAGGGCGAGCACCTCGGCCTCACGGTTGCCCAACAACAGGCAGATCGTACGCAGGTCGTCGGCCGCCCCGTCGGTATCGATGACGAGGTGGTAGCGCGCCTTGCCCGAGTGGGCCTGTGCCGCGAATGGCACGAACAGCAGCAGAAAGAGAAACCGTTTCATGATCGGGAGGAAGTTTGCCTGCTGCTTCTGCAAACGCCGGGCCACGCAGGACGCTGACCGAAAGCCGGATAGCACCCGAAGACGTGTTTGCCGTCGCTTCGGGCGGGCGGCGAAAAAAAGCGCCGTCCCATAGCAGGGACGGCGCGAAATTCCGAACGGAACGCGGTGTCAGAAGCGGACGGCCACGTCGTCGTAGGCGAAGTAGGCCGGCGTGGTGAGTCCGTATGCGTTCTTCTTGGTGCCCTCAATGTTGAACTCGATCCGGACGACTGCGCCCAACGAGGCGAGGCTCCATTTTGTCCACTCCTTGAGGTAGTTGGTGCCTTCGGCCAACAGGATTTCGCAGCGGCCCGTCTCGCTGCCGGCCTCGTTGAAGCCGATGGCGATCGCTTTGAGGTAGTCGCCCTCGCCGAAAGCCGGGCTCTGGCCGTCGCCGTTCACGAGCGCGTTCACGACGTAGGCCGTATTCATCACCCACAGGTGGTCGACGACGCGGGCCGTTCGGTCCGAGAAGCGGATCGCCGGCAGCTTGCTGTGCGTGTCGCCCTCCTCGACGTGGCCGTTATGCACGCAGAAGTTCTTCGAGCCGTTGTGTCCCGCCGTGCCGTAGACCGAAAGCTGACGGGTGTAGTCGACGCCCGTGAGCGCCGTCTCCGTGTAGTTCGAGAGGACATGGCCGCCGCCCCAGAATTTGCCGTCGCCGTAGTTGTTCGTGATCTCCGAGGCGAGGAACGTGTTGCCGTCGTCGTTCCAGTTGTAGAGCCAGTCGGGCGTGTCGGGGTAGAGAAGCTTCCCGCCGTACTCGGCCTCGTCGATCAGCGACGACCAATCCCTGAAACCCCGGCCGCCGTTGTCGAAGCCCTTGTAGTCGCTGTCCTCGAAGGTGAGCACCCGCAGCGCAGCCGGCTGCTCGTTGTCGTCGTTGTCGCTGCAGGCTGCGAGCGTCAGGCCCAGCAGTGCGAAAGGCAGCAGTCTGAAGAATTTTTTCATGGCATTCAATTATTTTAGGTGAATAAAAAAAAATTCCGTGTCCCCCGGGGAACACGGTGCCGCGAAAAATCCGGAACGTCGATGCTGCGAGCCTTTCTGCCGTTTCCGCACTTCGGTCGCTTGCGAGGCGGCCTCGGGCGTCGTCGTTCCGATTCTCGCCCGTACTCCCGCAGGCAATCCTCTCTGTCGTGCATCGGCAGGTCTTCTGACTTGTTCCTCTGCTGCGCCTTCCCGGCCGTGAAGCCAGTGGCGGATTGCAGCATCTTTTCGCTCCCCCTGTGGGAGCCGGAACTTACAGCAACGGGTATTGTTGCAGCTTCTCACTGCATTCCCTTTTCATTCCGTCGCGCCGGAGGGCGCTCGGGAAACCTTTGCGGGGACGAAGATAGCAATAAAAAACGGAGAATGAAAAAAAATCTCCACTCTCCGTCTTTTTTTGCACCTCCGTGTGCCGGCCTACCACACGACCGGCTCCTGCAGCAGCTCGCCGTCGGCGGCGTCCTCGGCCGTGAAAGTGCCGCCCCGATACTGGATGCAGAGCATCGTCAGCGGCTGCGTGCCGTTGTTGCGCACCGAGCGGCGGCCGGCGGGAGCGACGCGGACCACGCTGCCCTCGGCGACGGGAAACACCTGGCCGTCGACCTGGAACTCGCCGCTGCCGGAGAGAAAGAAGTAGAGCTCCTCGTGCGTCTTGTGCGTGTGGAGGAACCCGGTTTCGGTGCCGGGCTGGAACATCTGGAACGAGAACTCGGCCCCCGTCGCCCCTGCGGCTGCGCCGCCGAACACCTTGCCCGGAATCTTGATCTCGGGACCCAACTCCAAGAGGTAGTCGCCCAGTTCGCTGAGCTTGCCTACGCTGACCGCGCTGAAATGGGCGGCCGCAGCGATTTTTTCGATCTGTTTCATTGTCGTAGTTTTAATCTTAATAGTTAATAAAAGTATTCAACTAACTTTTCGGATGCAAAGCTAATTCGAAACAATGAATTTGTCAAGTAGGTACGTGGATCACAGATAGTTACTTTTCGGTAACGATTGCTGAGACCGAGGAAGTTGCGGCGGCGAAAAAATAATATTCTTTATCTAAATTCTTTCAGAAAGAATTTTACTTACTTTTGTAGCGTAAATAGATTGCAACAAATATGGATCGTACGACGCTTTGCGATGCCTTGCATCCCGGCTGCCCGATTCGCAACGTGCTGGCGCGGATCGGCGACAAATGGTCGCTGCTGGTGATTTTTACGCTTGACCGGATGCCCTCGGCCCGGTTCGGCGAGCTGCTCCGGGCCCTGCCCGATATTTCGCAGAAGATGCTGACCGTAACGCTCCGCACGCTGGAGGAAGACGGGCTGGTCGCCCGCATGGCCTATCCCGAGATTCCGCCCCGGGTGGAATACCGTCTTACGCCTCGGGCGGAGTCGCTGCTGCCGCACGTGCATGCGCTGCTCGCCTGGGCGGGGGAGCACATGGAGGAGATTCTCGCAGACCGCCGGGCGGCCCGGAACGGACGTTAGTCTTGCTTTTCGTCGAGCACCTGCATCTGCTGGCGGATCGACTCTTCGTGGATGGTGCGGAGGATCGTGCGCATAAATTCGCGGTCCATGCCCAGCTCGGCGGCCTGTGCGCTGCGGCGGGCCAGCAGCTCCTCGTAGCGGCGGGCCTGCAGGACGGGCATGCCGTGCTCTTTCTTGTAACGGCCGATTTCGCACGCGACGCGCATGCGGTCGGCCAGTAGTTCGAGCAGCCGGTCGTCGAGCCGGTCGATCCGCTCGCGCAGCTCGTGGAGGTTTTCGGTCGGGAGAGCCGTTTCGCGGATGACGAGGCGGCCGACGATCTGCGCCAATGCCGCCGGGTCGATCTGCTGCTCCCGGTCGCTCCACGCTTCGTCGGGTGCGCAGTGCGCCTCGACGACGAGGCCGTCGAATCCCAAATCCATCGCCTGCTGCGAGAGGGGCGCGATCAGCTCGCGGCGTCCTCCGATGTGGCTCGGGTCGCAGAAGAGCGGCAGCTCGGGACAGCGGCGCCGCAGCTCGATCGGAATCGACCAGATCGGTCGGTTGCGGTAGCGGCTCGTGTCGGTCGAGGTGAATCCGCGGTGGATGACGCCTAAGCGGCGGATGCCGGCGTTGCGGAGACGCTCCGCGGCGCCGATCCACAGTTCGAGGTCGGGGCTGACCGGATTCTTGATCAGCACCGGGATGTCGCAGCCCCGCAGGGCGTCGGCCAGCTCCTGCATGGCGAACGGGTTGGCCGTCGTGCGGGCGCCGATCCACAGCAAGTCGATGCCGCCGGCGAGGGCGATCTCCGCGTGGCGGGGTGTCGCCGCTTCGGTCGCCACATACATGCCCGTCTCTCGCTTGACCCGCTGCAGCCAGCCGATCCCCACAGCTCCCACGCCCTCGAAGCCGCCCGGCTTGGTGCGGGGTTTCCAGAGGCCGGCGCGGAAGATGCGGACACCCCCGGCCGCCAATGCGCGGGCCGTCGCGACTGTCTGTTCTTCGGTCTCGGCGCTGCACGGACCGGCGATGACGAGCGGCCGGCGCATTTCGACGCCCGCGAAGCGGAGGGGTTCGATGTCGGACAGGTTCGGCATACGGAGTGCAAAAAAAGAGAGAGACCGCCAAAAAAAAGAGACCGTCCCGACGGACGGCCTCCTGACTGCGAGCTGTCTATGAGACTTGAACTCACGACCTCTTCCTTACCAAGGAAGTGCTCTACCACTGAGCTAAGACAGCATGCTGCCCCGAAGAGCGATGCAAAAGTACACAAGAAAAATGAAATGACAAAAAAATTGCGCGATATTCGCAATATTTTTCTATTTTTACCTGCGTAAAACCATGCGAAACCCATGAAGAAAATCCTTATCGTCGGGGCCGGCGGACAGATCGGTTCCGAACTGACCTCCTACCTGCGCGGCATCTACGGCGATCAGCATGTCGTGGCCACCGACATGCGCGACTGCCGCGAGCTGGGCGAATCCGGCCCCTTCGAGGTGCTCAATGCACTGGATGCCACGGCGATGGCCTCGGTCGTGGCCCGCTACCATATCGACACGATCTTCAACCTGGTGGCCCTATTGTCGGCCGTCGGCGAGCGTAATCCCCAGATGGCGTGGAGCGTCAACATGGGGGCCCTGAACAACTCGCTCGAAGTGGCGCGGCAGCACCACTGCGCGCTCTTCACCCCCTCGTCGATCGGCGCTTTCGGACCCTCGTCGCCGAAGGACGGCACGCCGCAGGACACGATCATGCAGCCGACGACCATCTACGGCATCTGCAAATATACGGGCGAGATGCTCGGCAACTACTACCACCACAAGTACGGCGTCGACACCCGCTCGGTGCGCTTCCCCGGCATCATCTCGAACGTTACGCTGCCCGGCGGCGGCACGACCGACTACGCCGTGGAGATCTACTACGAGGCCGTGAAGTCGGGGCGCTTCACCTGCCCGATTCCGGCCGACGTCTACATGGACATGATCTACATGCCCGATGCCCTGCGTGCCTGCGTCGAGCTGATGGAGACCGACCCTGCGAAGCTCGTGCACCGCAACAGCTTCAACCTCGCATCGATGAGCTTCACGCCCGAGATCATCTATGCCGAGATCCGAAAGCGTCTGCCGGACTTCACGATGACCTACGACGTCGACCCTGTCAAGCGGGCCATCGCCGAGAGCTGGCCCAACTCGCTCGACGACACCTGCGCCCGCGAGGAGTGGGGCTGGAAGCCCGAATGGGACCTTGCGCGCATGACCGACGACATGCTGGAGCATATCCGCCGGAAGTTCGGCGCGGCCGAATAGCTCCGGCGCGGTTCTTGCCGCGGGGCGGGACAGTTTCGGGATCGATCGAATGACGAACAGAATGAAAAAAACGTTACGTTGGACGGCCGTCGCCGTGGCGGCGGTCGTGGCGGTCATCCTGGCGGGCAGCTGCTATCTGCTTGCCTATTCGTTGACGCCCCGGAAGATCATGCAGGCCAGGAATGCGTCGGCCCGCGCCGATATGGTCGCCGAATATCCTTTTCTCGGGCCGTGGCTCGACAGCCTCGAAACGACGGGTGCCCTGTGCGACACGACGATCGTCGGTGCCGGGGGCGAGCGCTTGCATGCCCTCTATGCCGCGGCGCCCGAGCCGACGGACCGCACGGCCGTCATCGTGCACGGCTATACCGACAACGCCGTGCGCATGCTGATGATCGGCTATCTGTACAACCACGACTTAGGGTTCAACATCCTGCTGCCCGACCTTTATTATCATGGCCGGAGCGAGGGCCGCGCGATCCGCATGGGGTGGAAAGACCGCCTCGACGTGCTGCGCTGGATGGAGGTCGCCGACTCGATTTTCGGGGGCGATACGCAGATGGTCGTGCACGGCATCTCGATGGGCGCCGCCACGACGATGATGGTCTCGGGCGAGGAGCAGCAGCCCTACGTCAAATGCTTCGTCGAGGACTGCGGCTATACGAGCGTCCGCGACCAGTTCGCCAAAGAGCTGCGGGAGCGGTTCGGCCTGCCGGCCTTTCCGCTGCTGCCCGTGGCGAGTGCGCTGTGCGAGGGGATGTACGGCTGGAACTTCCGCGAAGCCTCGGCACTGGAGCAGGTGCGCAAAAGCACGTTGCCGATGCTCTTCATCCACGGCGCTGCCGACGACTTCGTGCCGACCGACATGGTCTATCCGCTCTACGAGGCCAAACAGCAGGGCGACAAGGAACTGTGGGTCGTGCCCGGCGCCGCGCATGCCCTTTCCTACCGCGACAACCGTGAGGAGTACACCGAGCGGGTGAAAGCGTTCGTGAACCGGTATATGGAAGATGAAAAGTGAAAAATTTTGCGCAGGCGACTTTTTACTTTTCCCTTTCGTAAGCGTCGATCATCGAGCCGCGGGTGCAGTTGACGATCTTCGCGCCCAGTGTCGCGGCGTAGTCGCGCAGCACCTCGTGGCCGCGGAACAGCTCGGCCACCTCGGCCAGGTAGACCGACATCGTGTAGGGGCGGTGCGGGACTTTCTGAAAAATGGGTTTCGGGGCGGCGGGCGCTCCGTCGTAGTAGTGGCGGTCGGTGCGGCAAAGGCGGTTTCCGTCGTCGACGCACAGCCCCTCCAAGAGCGTGTGGTCTACGCCGTAAAGTTCGATCCGCTTGTAGCCCAGCAATAGCGCGATGTATTCGCCCACCTGCACCACCGTGCCGAAGTTGGCGCTGCCCAGACCGCGGCGGTAGAGCCGGAACTCCAGCGAGCGGAATCCGCGGTACACCTGCGTGTGGAACTTCACGATGCGGATATGGGGGTTGGGCAGCACGGCCCGGTAGTCGAAGCGCTCGGGATTATAATATTGTACGTAGAGGTTCATCGGCCACGCGACCCGTTCGTTCAGCGTGCGGTAGAACGCCATGACCCGTTCGCGCTCGGCGCTCGCGCGGAAGAACATCGGGTCCGAGAGTACGTAGTAGGCCGGGTGCAGCTTGCAGAAGCGCTCGTCTTCGGCGAAGAAGTTCACGGCCAGGAAATCGCGTGTGCCGTCGTCCGCATGCGCCAGCAGGCAGGGCAGCTCCGCGGCCAGCGCCGGCCCGTTGCCCAGAATCGCCATCGTCGGGGCCGGCGCACCGACCGTGCCGGCACAGCCTACGTAGTTGCGGAAGTTTTCCTTTACGGCCATGACGGCAAAGTAGAAAGCCGTTTCGTAGAGGTTCCGCACGAAGCGGTCTATGTTTTCGAAAGCGGTCATCCCGAAATGGTTTTATTTGCAAAAGTAGCAAAAGATCGGTATCTTCGCAAGAAAAGCCCGGTTATGAAGAGTCCCGCGATTTCGGTAGTCGTGCCGTTGTTCAACAAGCACGACGAGGTGGGCGCCACGCTCCGTTCCGTGCTGGCGCAGACGCTCCGGCCGAAAGAGATCATCGTCGTGGACGACGGGTCGACCGACGGGAGCGCTTCCGTTGTCGAAACCGTGGCCGCCGAAGAAGGTCAGGGGTTGATTCGTCTCGTCCGTCAGGCCAATGCCGGGGTGAGCGCGGCTCGCAATCGGGGGGGGGCCGAGGCGCAGGGCGAATATATCACTTTTTTGGATGCCGACGACTGCTGGGAACCGGGTTATTTGGCCGAAATCGCTGCACTGACGGCGGAGTTCCCCGGCTGCGGCATCTATTCCACCGCTTTCTGGGTTGTCGACCGCGAGGGGCGTTTCCCGGCTCCTTGCCCTGAGCGGCGGGGCGTCGTCGACAACTTCTTCCGTGATTCGGCCCATCGCTACATTGCCATTCCCTCGGCCAGCGCTATTCCGCGAGCGGTGTTCGAGGAGGTCGACGGCTTCCCGCCCGGCATGAAGATCGGCGAGGACCTCTATCTGTGGATCAAAATCGCGCGCCGCTGGCCGGTCTGCTTTTCGCCCGCGCGGCTCTGCCGGTATTCGAAAGTGGCGTCGAACCGCTCGTCGGCGATCTATACTCCCGAGCAGACCGCATTTTCGTTCGAGGAGCTCTACGACCCGGCGGCACCCGTCGAGGAGCGCGAGTTCATCGCCCGGGCCGCTTTGGGCAAGGCCCTTGTCCTCAGCGCAAAGGGCGGCACCGAAGAGGCCGCCCGCGCGATCCGCACTTTCGGCTTTACCCGCACCTACCGCCGCACGCTCCGCAAAGTTCGCGTTCTGAATGCCCTGCCTGTCGCCTGGCGCGCGCCCGTGCTCAACTTCTACAACCGGCTGGCATGGCTCCTCGCCAAGAAAGGATTATGAAAAAGGGAAGGTCTGCATTTGCAGACCTTCCCTTTTTCAGTTTTCAAACGTCAGCCCCTCGTCCGTCGCGTCGATGCGGATCGGTCGCGTGCGGTCGACGTCGCCGGCGAGAATGCGCTTCGAGAGGTCGTTGACCACGTAGCGCTGGATCGTCCGCTTGACGGGCCGCGCGCCGTAGAGCGGGTCGAAGCCTGCCGTTGCGATCCATGCGCGGGCCGCCGCGGTGTACTCCAAGACGATGCCGTTCTCGGCGAGCATTTTCCGCACGGCCCCCAGCTGGATGTCGACGATGCGTTCGATCTCGGCGCGCGTCAGGGGTTCGAACATCACGATCTCGTCGATGCGGTTCAGGAACTCGGGCTTGAGGTGCTGCTTCAGCAGGTCGACCACCTCGTCGCGCGTCTTCTCCACCGTTTCCGGGTCGATCTTCCCGCCCTCGGCCGCGGCGGCGAAGCGCTCCTGAATCACGTGGGCCCCCATGTTCGAGGTCATGATGACGATCGTGTTGCGGAAGTCGACCGTGCGTCCCTTGTTGTCGGTCAGGCGGCCGTCATCGAGCACCTGCAGCAGGATGTTGAAGACGTCGGGATGGGCCTTTTCGATCTCGT
>CAZIUJ010000054.1:1360-10220 GCA_964542345.1 uncultured Alistipes sp. | reverse complement strand
GATGCCCATCAGGGGCACCGTGATGTTCGACACGATGTTCGGCAGCGCGATGCGCATGATTTCGCGGTTCATCTTCATGCCTCTTTTCTCGCCTCGGCCCGGTCTTTCCGCGGCTTCTGCGCCCGGCTTATCGAAAACGTTCATTTTCTTCATGGCGCCGCGAAGTTAGAATTAAATTCCCGAAATCAAAAATCGCAGGGCCTTATTCCGCAGCAGTCCGGCTTCGCGCCGGGCCGCTTGTTTCGACCGGAACGTGGCACTTCCCGGCTTTTCGGCCGAATTGGCAGGGTCCGTGTGCCCGAATCCGGAAAATTCTGCTACCTTTGCAGCGCACAAGCTGCTGCGCGGCAGGGCGGTCCGGCAAGGGCGGCGCCGGCGCGGCAGAGAACGAAAACAGGTATGAAAGATCAGAAAAACGACTCGGCCGCCGTGCTCGAACGTTTCGGCCGCGATCGCCGGCCGCGCACCGCAACGGTCTCGGCGCAGCGCGTCGAGCGTCGGGAGCATCCGCAGCGCGAGACCGCCGATTCGGAGCAGCCGGCTCAGGGCCGCAAGCGGGCTTCGTACAACCCCAATTTCTCGCAGGACAACCGGCCGCGCTTCGACGAGCGGCCCCGACGGCCGCAGGGCGGCAAGCCCTTCCGAGGCGGGAAGCCGCACTTCGGCGACAAACCCCGTTTCGGCACTCAAAATCGCTTCGGCGACCACGGGCAGGACGGCGAGCAGCCCGCTTTCGGGGATTCCCGTCCCGCCTACGACAAGGGCCCCAAGAAGTTCGCATCCAAAGGCGGTCCCAAGAAGTTCGGCCCCAAAAAATACGGCGACAAACCCGGCTTCCGCAAGGAGAAGCCCGCTTTCCGCAAGCAGGACGACAAGCCGCGTTCCTATCCCAAATACGACCCCGCCCGGCAGACCGGCGAGATGCGCCTCAACCGCTTCCTCGCCCAGTCGGGCATCTGTTCGCGGCGCGAGGCCGACGACTTCATCACGGCGGGCCTCGTCTCGGTTAATGGACAGATCGTTACCGAGTTGGGCACCAAAGTCATGCCGTCGGACGAGGTGAAGTTCAACGACAGCCGCGTCGAGGGCGAAAAGAAAGTCTACCTGGTCTTGAACAAGCCCAAAGGCTACGTTACGTCGCTCGACGACCCCCATGCTGGCAAGCTCGTCTCGGAGCTCGTCGCCGGGGCTTGCGAGGAGCGCATCTACCCCGTGGGGCGGCTCGACAAGAACAGCCTCGGGCTTCTGCTCTTCACCAACGACGGCGACCTCACGCGCCAGCTCACGCATCCCTCCTGCTTCAAGAAGAAGGTCTACCAGGTCTCGCTCGACAAGCCCCTCACGCGCGCCGACATGGACCGCATCGCCGAGGGCATTCCGTTGGAGGACGGCGAGATTTTCGCCGACGAAATCTCCTACGTCAAGGAGAACAAGCAGGAGGTCGGCATCGAGATCCACTCGGGCCGCAACCGCGTCGTGCGGCGCATGTTCGAATTTCTGGGGTATACCGTTACGAAGCTCGACCGCGTCTACTACGCCGGTCTCACCAAGAAAAATCTCAAGCGCGGGGCATGGCGCTTCCTCACCCGCGAGGAGGTCGAGCGCCTCAAGTCCGGCCGCTACGAGTAAAAAAAGAAAAGTCCGCATTAGCGGACTTTTCTTTTTTTCAGGGATGCGTCGCTCGCCACCACTCGGTCTCTTGCTTGGTCTGCAGGGTCTTGGCGTGGATGCTCGGGTCGGAGGTCGTGATGCCCGAGTAGGTGCGGATCGGATTCGTACCGTTGCTCATCGAGTAGAACATCGGCGTGTGGCGGTGCCAGGCGCTCGGCACGGTCCGTTCCAGCTGTTCTTCGAATTCGGCCAGCAGCGCTTCATCCTTGCACAGCTGACGGACATAGTCGCCCATGTCGAAGAAGCATACCGGCGAGTAGCCGTCCAAGTATTGCAGGCGCCGCAGGTTCGCTTCCGTCGCAGGGAACGTGTAGCGTTCGTTGATGCGGCGCATCACGTCGGCCAGCGCCTCCACTTCGCTGCAGACCGTTACGCTGATCGTGCCGTAGGGGTATTGGTACGCCATGTAGAAGTCGTAGAACGCCTGGCTGATCGCTTCGTAGTCGACTTCGCCGACTAAGTAGGCACCCATCTTTCCGTAGGGAAATCCCACGGCCATCACTTCGCACGTCGAGCCGATCAGGTGGTCGGTTACGCGGCGCAGGGCGTAGGCCACCTCCACCGAGGCCATGTAGCAGTCGTCGAAGAGGATGTAGTCCATCTTCATGCCGGCTTCCTCGATGCCGGCCGCCAGCTCCGCGATCTCGGTCTGATACTCTTCTTCCGTGCCGCCGAACCAGCGGGTCAGCGGGCGACCTTCGCTTTCGTATTCCCAGTACTCCTTTTCCCGTTCGCCCGTCTGCATCCGGCCGCGGCTTTGCGTAACGGGGAGCCATGCCAGCCCATGACAGCCGATCGTCATGGCATAGTGCTCGGCCGGGGCCTGCCGGCGCACGTCGTCCAGTATCGAGGCGATGCCCGCCGCCGTCGTGAACGCCGGCACCGGGTCGTATTTCTTTTTCGGGATGCGGACGCACGTGTTTTTTTGTTGGCGGAGTTCGAATAGCTCGGCTTCTGTCGCCGAGTTCATGAAGTAGACCAGAATCCGGTCGTCTTTCAGCGCTCCGGCAGCTACGACGGCTTCGATGTCGGCTATGTTCTGCCTGAAGTAGTACGTCAGGTTCACCGACCACGGGAAGTACATGAGCACGGTCCGTTCGACCGGTTTCTCCGGCCGGGGCGTCTCGATCTTGTCGTGGCAGGCCGTCAGCAGCAGGGCCAGCAGCGGGAGGAGCAGGCGTCGTCGGATCATTTGTAGGTGCGGGGTTTGAGGTTGTTGAACTGCCATGTGCGGTCGCGTTTGTAGGTGTAGCCTTCGGGTTTGTTCCGGTAGACACGGCCGAAGTCGAAGTAGAAGCCGCGGCGTTTCTTGCCCGCCACAGTGTAGGGCGTCAGCAGGGGGATGTACTCCACCGTGCGGCTGATGATGCGGGCTTTGCCCGTGTCGAATCCTTCCGCCGCCAGGGCGTCGAGCGCATGGTCGAACATCAGCACGTGGCGCGGCGTCTTCTGCGTTAGCGCATCGCCCGACGCCAGGATCGCACGCAGCACGCCGTTCATGCGGCGCGCATAGGCCGCCGCCTCTTCCTTGTCGCCCAGCGTGTCATGGGCATAGGCCAGCAGGTTCAGGATTTTGGGGCTGAACGGGTCGCGGGCCAGCGCTTCGTTGCCTGCCGAGATCACCGCTTCCAGCGTCTCGCGCTGCGGATGTTCCGGGTCGACGGCCGCGGCCAGCAGCAGGAGCTTGTCTTGCGCAGGGTTCGATTCCAGCGGCTTGTATTCGTCCTGGTAGGCGTAGCCATAGTAAAGGTAGTGGTAGTCGGCGTCCGTCAGCGTCGCGTCTCCCGCTTTGTAGCGCATCATCAGCCCCGTGTAGTAGTAGGGCGATGCGGCATCGAGCGTGCGGGTCAGGATGTCTTCTTCCACGGGGGCCTGCGCCGCGGCCAGCGTCGGCAGCAGCAGCGTCAGGAGCAAAAGTCGTTTCATGCGGGTGCGTTTTTGCATAGGAACGCTTTTTTCAGCGCAAATCGTATTTCGCGATCAGCGTCCGGAAGCGTTCGCGCAGCTCCGCGGTGCCTTCCACCAGCGGCAGCCGCATCGTCGGGCCGATCTTGCCCATGACCGAGAGGGCGCACTTCACGCCCGTGGGGTTCCCCTCGGCAAAGAGCGCCTTCACCGCGTCGTCGAGCGCCGCATATTCCGCCTCGGCTTGGGCGTAGTCGCCCGCTTTGGCATGGTTCATACATTGCATGAAGCGCTCCGGAAAGGCGTTCACCGCTACGGAGATCACGCCGTCGCCACCGCGCCGCATTACGTCCAGCGCCATGCCGTCGTCGCCCGAGAGGACCAGGAAGTCGTCCGGACGGTGGTCCAGAATCGTCTGTATCTGGTCGATGTTGCCCGACGCCTCCTTGATGCCGATCACGTTGTCAAAGTCGCAGGCACAGCGCAGCGTCGTCTCGGCCGTCATGTTCACGCCCGCGCGGCCCGGGATGTTGTAGAGGATGACGGGCAGGGGCGAGTGTTCGGCGACGGTCCGGAAATGTTGGTAGAGCCCCTCTTGCGAGGGTTTGTTGTAGTAGGGCGTTACGCTCAGGATGGCGTCGGCGGCCCGCAGGTCGAATTCGCGCAGCTGGTCCAGCACCTCGGAGGTCGAGTTGCCGCCGCAGCCGATGACCAGCGGCACGCGGCCGGCGATGTGGTTGGCGATGTACATCGTGATGACGGCCCGCTCGGGCATGTAGAGCGTCGGGGTCTCGGCCGTCGTGCCGAGGGCCACGATGTAGTCCACGCCTCCGTCGATCACATGATCGACCATGCGGCCCAGTGCTTCGTAGTCTACCCGGCCGTCGGCCGTGAACGGAGTGATCATCGCAACTCCTACTCCTGCAAGTTTGTGTCGTAGCATATTGCCTTAATTAAAAATTAAGCATTTTCATATTGGTTCTATTTTGCCGCTTTTTGTTCCGGCAAAAAGCGGCGGAAAAACCTCTCCTCACGGACGTCTCCGCCGGCTACGGACGGACTAACGCTGCTCCGGGCGCCTGTTCGCGGGGTATAACCCGGCCCCTGCGCGACGCTTTTAGTCCGTCCTCCGCTTGACGGCTCCGACGTCGAGTTCGGAATGATATTCTTGTAAAAAGCAAGATGCAAAAGTTGATTTTGAACTTTTCACCTTCCACCTTTCACCTCAGAATAAACTTCCTTGTTTCGCCTCCTCTTTCGGTGCGGGCGCTGCGCCGCCGAGCAGGGCCATGAACTCGGCTTCCGACAGGATTCGCACGCCCAACTTCTCAGCTTTCTTCTGCTTCGCCGGCCCCATGTTTTCGCCCGCCACAAGGTAGTCCACGTTCGCCGACACAGCTGCCAGGTTGCGGCCTCCGTGCAGCTCGATCAGCTCCTTGATCTCGTCGCGGCTGTGGCTGGCGAATTTCCCCGAGATCACGAAACTCTTGCCGGCCAGCACCTCCGAGGCCCGTTCGCGGGCGACCGCTTCCAGCTGCAGCCCCGCTTCGCGCAGGCGGCCGATGATCCGCAGGTTCTCCGCGTCGGCAAAGTAGTCGCGGATCGCATCGGCGATCTTCGCTCCCACTTCGGCCGCTTCTTCCAGTTCTTCGTGCGTCGCTGCCATCACAGCGTCCAACGAGCGGAAATGTTCCGCCAGATATTTCGCCGTCGTCTCGCCTACGAAGCGGATGCCCAGTCCGAACAGCACTCGGTGGAACGGCACTTCGCGCGACGCCGCGATCGAGCGGACGATGTTTTCCGCCGACTTCTCGCCCAGGCGGGGCAGGGGAGCCAGCTGCGGCGCTTTCAGGTCGTAGAGGTCCGACAGGTCGTGCAGCAGGCCGTTTTCGTAGAGCAGCTCCACGGTCTCCTCGCCCAACCCCTCGATGTCCATCGCCTTGCGGCGGATGAAGTGGAGGATGCGGCCGATGATCTGGGGGCGGCAGCCGCTTTGGTTGGGACAGTAGTGTTTCGCTTCGCCCTCGTAGCGCACCAGCGGCGTGCCGCATTCGGGGCAGACGGCGATGTATTCGAACGGGCGGCTGTCGGCCGGACGCTCGGCAAGCTCCACCCCCGTGATCTTGGGGATGATCTCGCCGCCTTTTTCCACATAAACCATGTCGCCCGGGCGGATGTCCAGCAGCGCCATCTGCTCGGCGTTGTGGAGCGTCGCGCGGCGCACCGTCGTTCCCGCTAACTGCACCGGTTCCAGATTCGCCACCGGCGTGATGGCGCCCGTGCGGCCGACCTGGAAGTCGACGCTCTGCAGGCGCGTCAATGCCTGCTCGGCCTTGAACTTGTAGGCCACGGCCCACTTCGGGGCTTTGGAGGTGAAGCCGATGCGGCGGCGCTCGGCGAAGTCGTTCACCTTGATGACTACGCCGTCCGTCGGAAAGGGCAGCTCGCGCCGCGCCTCGTCCCAGTGGGCAATGAAAGCGTCCACTTCGGCCACCGTGCGGCAGATGCGGGCATGTTCCGAGACCTTGAATCCCCAGGCGCGGGCTTGCCGCAGACTCGCCCAGTGGGTCGCAAAGGGGAGGTCGTCGCCCGAGAGCTGGTAGAGCGTGCAGTCCAGTCCGCGGCGTGCCACCACGGCCGAGGACTGTTGCTTGAGCGTTCCGGCCGCCGCATTGCGGGGATTGGCGAAGAGCGTCTCGCCGGCCGCTTCGCGTTCGGCGTTGATCTTGTCGAACGAGGCGTAGGGCATCAGCACCTCGCCCCGGATTTCGAAGTAGGCGGGCCACCCCGAGCCTTGCAGGCGGAGGGGCACCGTGCGGATCGTCCGCACGTTGGCCGTTACGTTGTCGCCCTCCACGCCGTCGCCGCGCGTTACGGCCCGCAGAAGTTCGCCGTTTTCGTAGGTCAGCGAGATCGCCGTGCCGTCGAACTTCAGTTCGCAGACATACTCCGTTTCGCCGGCTTCGCGCTCGATGCGGTCCAGAAATTCGTGGAGCTCATCGAGCGAGTAGGTGTTGCCCAGCGACAGCATGGGGTAGCGGTGCCGCACGGTCTCGAACTCCGCCGTGAGGTCGCTGCCCACGCGCTGCGTCGGCGAATTGGGGTCGGCATATTCGGGATGCCGGCGTTCGAGCTCCTGCAGTTCGTGCATCAGCTCGTCGAACTCGCGGTCCGGGATTTCGGGCGCATTGTCGACGTAGTATCTGCGGTTGTGGTATTCGAGCTGGCGGCGCAACTCCTCGATCCTTACGCGGTCCATATATTACAAGGTGTGTAGACTGAATCTGCGGTCGCCGTCGCCTTGCGCAGGCGGGCGATACAATGCGTAAAGGTACGTAATTTGTTCGTAAGAGCCATTAAATTCAAAAAAAATGCAAAAAAAAAATACGGATGTAGCGCTGTACGCAAATTTTGTTTATACTTGCAGAAAATTTCCGGACACTACGACCGAACAGATTATGGTGAAGAAGCATATCGTAACAAGTTACCGCAACCTCGCTCCCGAGTTGCAGGAGGCGCTGCGGGAGAAATATCCGACCGGTTTCACCGACGCCATGATGCGCGTCGACAAGCCTAACGGCGACTTTTTCTATGCCGTTCCTTTCGAGACGGAGGAGGTCTCCTACTTAGTGAAGATCGACGTCAAGATCGACGATAACGCGCAGGAGGAGGACGAGAAAGACTATTACGACGACGAGATCAAGGGTGCCGACGAGATTCAGGACGACGGCTCCGACTCGGGCGACGGCTCCGACGACGACCTCTGATTCCGCTCCGCCTGGCAGCTTTCGGTCCGGAATATCGGGGACTACGGTTTTCGGTAGTGCGGCCGCAGATTCAGCAATCCCCGGCCTAAGAGGCCGGTTTTAAGAAAGGTGCTTTCAAAAAACCGGGTTAGCACTTAGGTCGGTTCTGTAGACCAGTCTGCCGGAAAGCCTGCACCGCACTCTTTCCGGTATTCATCCGAGCGATTGCTTCACGCGCCTGCTTCGGGCTTTCGCGAGCGTACGACGGGAGACCTGACGAGCGTTGGCACGTACGGTGAGTGTTGGTCTTCGTCGCCGTATGCTTCAGGCAATGCCAATGTGAGCTCCTTTGAGTTCCGTTCGTCGCGCTCGTATCCGTTGTACAGCATCAACCGCGCTTATGGCTTCACTGTGCGCTGCGTCCAGCATCTGCGAGCTGCTTGTTTTTTATGGTAGGAGATAAAAATGACATTGCCCGGACCTGTTCCGGGCAATGTCTCCAGTGGGTGTGAGTTGCGTCTTCATCCCAGCTCCGGGCGTCCAGCGTCGCTCGGTAGTGCAAAGATACGATTAAGCCGAGTGCTATGCCAAATTTCTTTGAGCATGGCCGAGGCGAAGTATCTTCGACGTAGTGCAAAGATACGAAAATTCCCCCCCCCACAAATTTTGGACCAAAAGAATAATCAAAAGAGCTTATTGCGTTATAATTATAACAATCTCGGGCCGATCAATATGCTGAAAAGATAGGCCGAAAGATTGGATGACTATGAAAAAAGCAGCCTTGCAGATGCTGGACGCAGCGCACGGGGAAGCCGTTGGCACGCTGGATGTCGCCCACGACATTGACGCTTGTCGAATTGAAGTACAGACGGCTCGCACCGGTCCCGCCGGCAGAAGAGGCGGAAGAACTCCAGCTCCAGCCGCCCGTACCGACATTCGTCAGGGCTCCCGTCGTGTTGATGCGGTAGCCCGAAGCAGGCGCGTGAAGCAATCACTTGGATGAATGACGGAAAGAGTGCGGTGTAGGCTTCCCGACAGACTGGGGTACATAACTGACGGCGCAGAAGTTTGCACTGTCAGCGGATTGCTGAATCTGCGGCCACGCTGGCGGAAACCTTAGCCCTCCACCACTCCGGACCGAAGCTGCTTTGTTGGGGCAAATATAGATGATTCTTTGAAAAAGCAGCTTTACAGATACTGGACGCAGCGCACGGGGAAGCCGAAAGCGCGATTGTCGCCATGCAACGGGTTCATGTTGCCTGCATTGAACCAAAGGAAACCTCCGTTGGAGTGGCCGGCAGCATAGGGAGCCGAAGACCAATAGTCGCCATTCGCACCGACACTCGCCAATGCTCCCGTCGCACGATTGCGGTTGCCCGAAGCAGGCGCATGAAGCAATCGCTTGAATGAATACCGGAGCGAACGGCCCTCCGGCAGACTGGGGTTTATAACCTACATGGCATCGCACTGGTATGCCATAGGTGGATTGCTGAATCTGCGGCCACGCTGGCGGAAACCTTAGCCCTCCACCACTCCGG
>CAZIUJ010000054.1:0-1260 GCA_964542345.1 uncultured Alistipes sp. | reverse complement strand
ACCGAAGCTGCTTTGTTAGAGCAAATATAGATGATTCTTTGAAAAAAGCAGCCTGCAGATGCTGGACGCAGCGCACGGGGAAGGCGTAAGCGCGGTTGCCGCTGGTCGACGGGTCCACGGACGACGAGGAAAAGCGCATGAAGCTGGCGCTGGAATTGCTGGCCGCGGAGGCTGCAGAGCACCAGGCAAAGCCGTATGTGCCGACGGCATCCATGCCTCCCGTCGTATTGGTGCGGAAGCCCGAAGCAGGAGCGTATGAAGCAATCGCTTGAATGAATACCGGGAAGAGTGCGATACAGGCTTTCCGGCAGACTGGAGTGCATAACTGACGGCGCCGAAGTTTGCACCGTCAGGGGATTGCTGAATCTGCGGACCGCGCTGGCGGGAGCCGTAACACCCGCCACTCTGGGTCGAAGCTGCGGTGCAAAGATAAAACAAAAAGGGAACGACCGGCAAGTGGCAGTTCCCTTTTTTGAAAGGCATGGGGCGACTACTTCATGTAGCTCTTGATGTAGTGGTGGTGCGACCCCCAGCGCTCGAAAGCAGCGCGGTCGAGCTCCTCCTGGGCCGACGGGTGCGCAATGGAGATCAGCAGCCGGGCACGCTCCTGCATGCTCTTGCCGTAGAGGTCGACGGCGCCGAACTCGGTAACGAACCAGTGGATGTGGTTGCGTGTGGTAACGACGCCGGCGCCGTCCAGCAGTGTGGGGCAGATCTTCGAAACCCCCTTGTTGGTGATCGACGGCATGGCGATGATCGCCTTGCCGCCTTTGGAGAGCGAAGCTCCGTAGACGAAGTCGATCTGTCCGCCGACGCCCGACCAGAACTTGGTGCCGAGCGAGTCGGCCGAAACCTGTCCCGTGAGGTCGACCTGCAAGGCCGAGTTGATGGCCACGAAGCGGTCGTTCTGCGAGATGATGTAGGGATCGTTGGTGTAGCCGACGTCCATCATCAGCACGCCGGGGTTGTCGTCGATGAAGTCGTAGACGGCTTTCGAACCCATGAGGAACGTGGAGACCATTTTGCCGGGGTCGGTTTTCTTGGCCTCGCCGTTGACCACGCCCTTTTCGACGAGCGGCAGCACGCCGTCGGCGAACATCTCGGTGTGGATGCCGAGGTTCTTATGGCCGCCCAGCTGGCTCAGCACGGCGTTGGGAATGGCGCCGATGCCCATCTGGAGCGTTGCTCCGTCCTCGATCAAGGCGGCGCAGTGCTTGCCGATAGCCGTCTCGACCTCGTTGGGCTCGGAGAACTTGGCCT
>CAZIUJ010000053.1:0-10581 GCA_964542345.1 uncultured Alistipes sp. | reverse complement strand
GGGGCATCGACCTCGAAGTCCGCGCCGGCGAGGTGCATGCCATCATGGGCCCCAACGGCTCGGGCAAGTCCACGCTGGCGTCCGTCCTGGCCGGCAGCGAGAAGTTCACCGTTACGGCCGGCTCCGCTTCGTTCGAGGGCCGCGACCTGCTCTCGATGTCCGTCGAGGAGCGCGCGCGGCTCGGGCTGTTCCTCGGCTTCCAGTACCCCGTCGAGATTCCGGGCGTTACTATGGCCAACTTCATGAAGCTCGCCGTGGGCGAGCAGCGCAGGTCCCGGGGCGAGGAGCCGTTGTCGGCCGCCGACTTCCTCCGCCTCATGCGCGAGCGGAGCGCCGTCGTCGAGCTCGATCCCAAGCTCACGGCGCGGGCCGTCAACGAGGGTTTCTCGGGCGGCGAGAAGAAGAAGAACGAGATTTTCCAGATGGCCATGCTCGACCCGAAGCTCGCCATCCTCGACGAGACCGATTCGGGCCTCGACATCGACGCCCTGCGCATCGTCGCCACGGGCGTTACCAAACTGCATACGCCGCAGAACGCCACGGTGGTCATCACGCACTATCAGCGGCTGCTGGACTACATCGTCCCCGATGTCGTGCATGTGCTCTATAAGGGCCGCATCATCCATACCGGCGACAAGTCGCTGGCCCTCAAGCTCGAAAAGGAGGGTTACGACTGGCTCATCAACGATTGCAGGGAGTAATGGCCGCTCTTTCCGACATACTCCGCACTTTCCGGGCCGTCGGGGGCCGGTCCCTGAGGATCACGGTTCCCGAACCGCAGCCGCTGGTCGCCGTCGATCCGTCGAAGCTGCGCGTCGAGGTCGCACCCGGGGCTTCGGCCAGGTTGGTCGTCGTGCACGAAAAGCCCGGGGCTTCGGCCCTCTCGTTCCTCCTGGAGCAGGATGCCCGGCTGGAGCTTACTCAGATTTTCTTGGCCGGTGCCGTCTCCGAGACGGCGGTGGTGCAGGCGGCCGGCAGTGCCTGCTGCGCCACGGTCGTGCAGCTCGCTGGAGCCCATGCTTCCTGCCGGATCGACCTCGACGGCGCGCATGCCGAAAATTCGTTGGGCGGGTTGTTCCTGGCAGCCGACGACGAGCATTGCGTGTTGAGTTTGCATACCGCGCACAACGTCGCCGACTGCTCCAGCGATTCGCTCGTCAAGGGCATCGCCGGGGGCTCGGCCGTGGGGGAGTTCCGCGGGCTGGTCTATGTCGCTCCCGACGCCCAGCGCACCGACGCGCGGCAGCAGAGCCGCAACATCCTCCTCAGCGAGACGGCCCGCATCGACACCAAGCCGCAGCTCGAAATCTACGCCGACGACGTTCGTTGTTCGCACGGCGCGACGGTGGGGCAGATGGACGCCGAGGCGATTTTCTACATGCGGCAGCGCGGTCTGAGCCTCGCGCAGGCCCGGCGTCTGCAGATCGAGGGTTTCGCCGGCGAGGTCGTGCGGCGCTGCGGCCTCGGCGAATTGGGCGAGGCGCTCATGGAGGCCGTCGCCCGCAAAATGGAGAGGATGTAGCCATGTTCGACGTTCAGAAGATACGTTCGGAGTTCCCGATTCTCGCGCGCACCGTCTACGGCAAGCCGCTCGTCTACCTCGACAGCGGGGCTACGGCGCAGAAGCCGCTGTCCGTGATCGAGACCCTCGACCGGCTGCACCGCGAGCAGAATGCCAACATCCACCGCGGCGTGCACCTCCTCTCGGAGGAGATGACCGAGCGTTACGAGGAGGCCCGGAGCCGGATCGCCGCGTGGATCGGCGCCGCCGAAAGGGAGGAGGTCGTCTTCACGGCCGGCGCCACCGCATCGCTCAACACCGTGGCCTATGCGTGGGGCGACCGCTTCGTCGGGGCCGGCGATAACCTCGTCGTCAGCGAGATGGAGCACCACTCCAACATCGTTCCGTGGCAACTGCTCGCCGAGCGCCGGGGGGCCGAAATCCGCGTTCTGCCTTTCGACGACGACGGACGCCTGTGCACCGAACGGCTCGGGGAGCTTCTCGATGAGCGGACGCGCCTCGTCGCTGTTACGCAGGCTTCCAATACGCTCGGCACCCGGCCCTCTTTGCGGCCGATCGCCGATGCGGCGCATGCTGTCGGGGCTCTCTTCGTGGTCGACGGGTGCCAGGGCGCCGTGCACGGCGGGATCGACGTCCGCGCCGCGGACTGCGACTTCTATGCTTTCTCGGGCCACAAGCTCTACGGCCCGACCGGCATCGGCGTCCTCTACGGCAAGCGGGCCCTGCTCGACGCCATGCCGCCTTTCATGGGCGGCGGCGACATGGTCGACCGCGTCTCTTTCGCCCGCACGACCTACGCCCCCGTGCCGCTGAAGTTCGAGGCCGGCACCGCCAACTTCATCGGCGCCGTCGGCTTGGGCGAGGCCGTGAAGTTCCTGCAGCGCTTCGATCCCGCTGCGATCGAGGCCCACGAAACGGCGCTCCTGCGGCATGCCGAGGCACGTCTCCGCACGATCGACGGCCTGCGGATTTACGGTTCGACACCCGACAAGTGCGCCATTCTCTCGTTCAACGTCGAGGGGGTGCACCCTTATGATATGGGGATGATCCTCGACAAGCTCGGCATTGCCGTCCGCACCGGACAGCACTGCGCCGAGCCGGTGATGACCCACTACGGTGTCGCGGGCATGTGCCGCGCGTCGCTGGCTCTCTACAACACCCTCGCCGAGGTCGATGCGTTGGCCGACGGCGTGCAGCGCGCCGTCGGGATGCTGCGACCCTAAATGTTAAAGTTGAAGCCCATGTTTATCGTTCTCGAAGGTTTGGACGGCGCCGGCAAGTCCACGCAGATCGCTCTCTTGCGCGATTTCTTCGCCCGGCAGGGGATCGAAAGCTCCTACGTCCACTTTCCGCGTTACGAGGCGCCGGTCTACGGCGAGTTGATCACTCGTTTCTTGCGGGGCGAGTTCGGCGCGGCCGATCAGGTCGATCCTTACCTCGTTGCTCTGCTCTTCGCCGGCGACCGGGCCGATGCCGCGCCGCAGCTTCGGCAGTGGATCGCGGAGGGCCGGGCCGTGATCCTCGACCGCTACGTCTACTCCAACGTCGGGTACCAGTGCGCCAAGCTGCCGGCGGGCGACGAACGACAGCGGCTGGCCCGGTGGATCGTCGACCTCGAATTCGGCCATAACGGGCTTCCGCGGCCCGACCTCTCGATTTTTCTCGACGTGCCTTTTTCGTTCACCGAGCGCAAGCTCACCGCGGCCCGCGAGGGCGACGACCGCAGCTACCTGCAGGGTGCCGAGGACATCCACGAATCGTCGCTCGCCCTGCAGCGCGCCGTCCGCGAGGTCTACCTCGCCGCGGCGACGCTCGATCCGCACCTGCGGATCGTCGACTGCCGCGATGCGCAGGGCGGCATGGAGACGCCCGAGGGCATCTTCGCCCGCATCCGCGAATTGTTGAACCCTCTGTTGCAAAACGATGCGAAGTAGCCGGATTTTCAAACTCATCGCCAACGTCTGCCGCCTGGTGCTGGCCTGCACGTTCGTCGTCTCGGGCTTCACCAAGTCGGTCGATCCGTGGGGCACGGCCCTCAAGGTCAACGAGTACCTCTCGATCTACGGCATGGAGTACCTCGAAGGGGCCAGCATGGCTTTCTCGATCTGGCTGTGCGGCGCCGAGCTGATGATGGGGTGCATGCTGCTCTGCAAGGTGCGCATCCGGCTCATTTCGATCTTTGCCCTGCTGTCGATGTTGTTTTTCACCGTCCTCACGTTCCTGAGCGCTACGGTGCTTCCCGTCGAGGACTGCGGCTGCTTCGGCGAGGCGCTGAAGCTCGGCCTGTGGCAGACTTTCTTCAAGAACCTCGTGCTGCTGCCGATGGCCGTGGTCGTCTGGTGGCGTTACCGGCCCGACAAGATTTTCGCTTTCAATGCCGCGGAGATCGCCCTGACCTGCATCTTCTTCGTCGGTTCGATGTCGTTGGGCTATTATTGCTACCGCCATCTGCCGCTCGTCGACTTCTTGCCTTACAAGGTCGGCGTGAATATCCGCGAGGCGATGCGGGAGGCGGAGAACGAATCCGTCGTCGCTGAAACGGTCCTCGTCTACCGCAACCGCAGGACGGGGCGGCTGCGCGAATTTTCGCTCGACGACACCGCCTGGCAGGATGCCGACAAGTGGGAGTGGGTCGATACCCGCACCTCGGAGGAGCCCGACGTCGTGCGGTTGATGATCGGCGAGTTCGCCTTGTACGACTCCACGGGCAACGCCACGGAGCGCCTCCTCTCTACACCCGGGCGGCTCTACCTGCTGTGCGTCTCGCAGTTCGACCGGCTGCCGCAGCGCTGCGCCCGGCGTATGGAGCGGCTGGCGGAGCGGGCCCTTGCCGAGGGTGCCGGGGTCGTCTGCCTGACGCCCGACCCGCTGCACGGCGAGGACCGGCATCGCTTCGGCCGGGTGGAGGTCCATTGTTACAACATCGACGCTTCGACCCTGAAAACGCTGCTTCGGGCCCGCAACGGACTGGTCGTCCTGGACGACGGAACGATCTCGGCCAAAATGAATTGCAGGGATATAGACGATTAACCCTCTTTTCCGCCGGTATCTGGTATGAAAGTTGACTTCGGGCTGCGAGGTCAACTTTCTTCGTATGCGTCTTTCCCTCGTTTCGTCTCTCCTGCTGGTCGCGGGCGGCTGCCATCCCCGGCCTGCCGAGCCGGTCGCGGTGCGTCCCGTCAAGGTCGTCGTCGCTGCCGGCGCCGGCTTCCTCCAAAAGGATTTCGCCGGCATGGCCACCCCCGACGACGCCGTAACCCTTGCTTTCAAGCTCTCGGGGCAGGTCGCCGACATTCCCGTTTCGCAGGGCGAGCGCGTGGCGCGCGGCGCCTTGCTCGCCGAGCTGAATCCCCGCGACGTCGAGCTGCAGGTCGCCGCCACCCGTTCCGCATTCGAGGAGGCGCAGTCGCAGCAGCAGCGCATGGAGCGGCTGCTGGCCCACGAGGCCGTCTCGCGGCAGGAGGCCGAGGCGGCGCGGACTCGTTTCGCGCAGGCCCGCTCCCTCTATGAAAACGCCCTCGACCTCTTGCAGGACACCCGCCTGCGGGCTCCCTTTCCCGGGGTGATCGAGACCACCTACGTCGACTCTTACCAGCAGGTGCAGGTCGGACAGGCCATTCTGCGGCTGGTCGCTCCCCGTACGACGACCGTCAAGTTCACCATGCCCGAGCGGGGCCTGGCGTCGCTGGCCGACTCCTCCGCCCGCTTCGAGGTCGAGTTCGACAACTTCCGGGGCGTGCGCTTCGCCGCACGGCTCAAGGACTACGCCCGCACGTCGTCCGATGCTTCGGGATTTCCCGTTTCTCTGCGCCTCGCTGCCGTCGATACCCTGCGTTACGACATCTCGCCCGGCATGTCGTGCACCGTTACCATGTTTTCGGCCGACCCCGTGCCCGATGCCGTTTCGCTTCCCCTGTCGGCCATTTATGCGCCTGCCGGGGGCGGCACTTTCGTCTGGATTGTGGGGGCCGATAGCCGGGTCTCGCTGCGCGAGGTCGCCCTCGGCGAGCTGTTCGGCAGCGACCGGGTCGTGATCGACCGCGGCCTTTCGCCGGGCGAGCGGGTCGTCTCGGCGGGCGTCTACCGCCTCCGGCCGGACGAGGAGGTGCGAATCTTGCCATAACATCGCCATGAGCCTCTCCGAATATTCGCTGCGCAACGCGAAAGTCGTCTTTTTCTTCCTCGCCCTCTTGCTCGCGGGCGGCGCGGCCGGTTTCGTTACGTTGGGCAAGAAGGAGGATTCGACGTTCGTCATCAAAAGCGCGTCGCTTCTCTGCACCTATCCCGGTGCCGCACCACAAGAGGTCGAGGCCCTCATCACCGAGCCCATCGAGCGCGAGGTGCAGGCCATGCGCCGGGTCTACAAGGTTACGTCGGAATCTTCCTACGGGCGTTCGAAAATCCTCGTCGAGCTGGACCCGGCTACGTCGGCGCGCGACATTCCCCAGCTTTGGGACGAGCTGCGGCGCAAGGCGCTCGACATCCAGCCCCGCCTGCCCGAGGGGGCTTCGCCCATCGTCGTGGCCGACGATTTCGGCGACCTCTACGGCATCTACTACGGCCTCTCGGTCGACGAGGGTTTCTCGTGGAGCGAGCTGCGCGAGTGGGCCCAGAGGCTCAAGACGCACCTTGTCGCCGTGCCGGGCGTGCAGAAGGTCGTGCTCTTCGGCGAGCAGACGCCCGTGGTGAACGTCTATGCGGGTATGGCGACCCTCGCCAACTTTTCGATCCGCCCCGAGACGATCGCCGCCACGATCCGGCAGCAGAACGCCGTGGTCGGCAGCGGCGAGAAGCAGGCCGGGGCGCTCGAAATCCGGATGCTCGACGAGGGAGCCTACCGGAGCCTCGACGACATTGCCGACCAGCTTCTGATCTCCTCGTCGGGGCAGCAGTTCCGCCTGGGCGACATTGCGCGCGTGGAGCGGGGCTATGCCGAGCCGCCGCAGACCCTGATGCGCGTCGACGGACGCCGGGCCGTCGGCATCGGCATTTCGACCGAGGCGCAGGCCGACGTCGTGAAGACCGGCGACCGGATCGCGCGCCTGCTCGCCGCCGAGACGCGCCGCATGCCCGTGGGCATGGAACTCACGGTGCTCTATCCCGAGAACCGCATCGCCCGCGAGGCCAACGGCGCGTTCCTGCGGAACCTCGCCGAATCGGTCGCCATCGTCGTTGCCGTCATCATGCTCGTCATGGGCTTCCGCGCCGGCGTGCTGATCGGTTCGTCGCTGCTCTTTTCGATCGGCGGCACGCTGCTCCTGATGCAGTTTCTCGGCGAGGGGCTCAACCGCACCTCGTTCGCCGGCTTCATCATCGCGATGGGCATGCTGGTCGACAACGCCATCGTCGTTACCGACAATACCCGGCAGGCCATGCTGCGGGGCATCGACCGCCGGCGGGCCGTCGTCGAGGGTGCCGACGCTCCCCGCTGGAGCCTCCTGGGCGCTACGTTGATCGCCGTCTTCTCGTTCCTGCCACTGTACCTCGCTCCTTCGTCCGTCGCCGAGATCGTCCGGCCCCTGTTCGTCGTGCTGGCCTTGTCGCTGCTGCTCAGCTGGCTGCTCGCCCTCACGCAGACCCCCTTGTTCGGGAGCTTCATGCTGCGCGTCGATCCGCAGCCGCACGCTTACGACCGCCGCTTCTACCGTTTCTTCGACCGGCTGCTGGCTCTCTTGCTGCGCCACCGGTGGAGCGTCGTCGCCGGCGTTCTCCTCCTTTTCGGGCTCTCGCTTGTCGTCATGGGACGCCTGCCTCAGAACTTCTTTCCGGCGCTCGACAAACCCTATTTCCGGGCCGACGTGCTCCTGCCCGAGGGGTTCGGTATCCGCGAAACCGAGCGCAACCTGCTGCGCATGGAACAGTGGCTGCAGGAGCAGCCCGAGGTCCGGCACGTGTCGGTTACGATGGGCGCCACGCCGCCGCGCTACTACCTGGCCAGCGGCAGCGTCTCCCTGCGGCCCAACTTCGGCAACATCCTCGTCGAGCTGCACGACCGGCGGCAGACCGCTTCGGTCGAGGAGCGCTTCGACGCCTACGTCGCGGCCGAATTTCCCGACGTCTGGCTTCGTTCGTCGCTCTTCAAGCTCTCGCCCGTGCCCGACGCCGCCATCGAGTTCGGCTTCATCGGCGACCGCATCGACACCCTCTGCCGGCTGACGGAGGCCGCCGAGCGGATCATGCGGCAGACGCCCGGCGCCACGCGCATCCGCAACAGCTGGGGCAACCGCGAACCCGCCTGGATGCCCGTCTATTCTCAGATGAAGGGGCAGCGCATCGGCATCGCCCGCAGTCAGATGGCGCAGGGCATCACCCTCGCCACGCAGGGCTATGCGTTGGGCGAATACCGCGAGGGCGACCTCTTTCTGCCGATTCTGCTCAAGGACGAGAACGTCGCCTCCTACAACCTCACCAACCTGCAGGCGCTGCCCGTCTTCAGCCCGTCGGGCCGCGTCTTTTCGCTCGGACAGGCTGTCGAGGAGTTCCGCTTCGACTTCCGCCTGGGAGTCATCAAGCGCTACGACCGCCGGCGCGTCATGAAGGCGCAGTGCGATCCCGCGCGCGGGGTCAACACCATGCAGCTCTTCGCCGCCCTGCGCGACTCCATCGAGCGGCGGATCGTCCTGCCCGAGGGCTATTCGATGAAGGTCTTCGGCGAGCAGGAGAGCCGTCAGGAGTCCAACGACGCGCTGTTCCGCTATATGCCGCTCACGCTCGTGCTGATCTTCATCGTCCTGCTGCTGCTGTTCCGCAACTATCGCGAACCGGTCGTGATCCTCTCGATGATCCCGCTGATCTTCATCGGCGTGGTCCTCGGGCTCGTCGCCACGGGCAAGGTCTTCAACTTCTTCTCGCTGTTGGGCCTGCTCGGACTGGTGGGCATGAATGTCAAGAACGCCGTGGTCCTCGTCGGCCGGATCGGGGAGCTGCGGCGCACGGGCGTCGCGCCCTACGATGCGCTCCTCTCGGCCACCCGCAGCCGCATCGTCCCCGTGGCGATGGCTTCCGGTACGACGATCCTCGGCATGCTGCCCCTCTTGTTCGACTCCATGTTCGGGGCGATGGCCGCCACGATCATGGGCGGGCTCTTCGTCGCCACGCTGCTCACTGTCTGCGTGCTGCCCGTGGTCTACGCCTTGTTTTATCGCATCCGCCGCTCATGAAACGATTCTTTCTTCTTTGGTTCGCCGGCTTCTCCCTGCCGCTCGCGGCGCAGACTTCGCTGGAGGAGTACCGCTGCGCTGTGCTCGACTACAGCCTGCAGCTGCGGGCCGCCGTCGCCCGAACCCAGGCTGCCGCACAGACGTTCGGGCAGGCCCGCACCGGATTTCTGCCCCGCCTCTCCGTCGAGGGGAGCTTCACCGCCACCGTCCGGCATGACGACGGCGTGAAGCCCTGGACATTCGGCCTCCTGCCGCAGCTCGTGCAGGTCGTCTACGGCGGCGGTTCCGTGCGCGCCGGGGCCGACCGGGCCGAGGCCGGCTACGGCATCGCGCTCTGCGAGGAGGATTTTTCGCGCCTGGAGGTACGCTATGCGGCCGATTACGCTTACTGGAATCTCTCGGCCATCGAACTCTATACGGAAGCCATGCGGCAGTACGTGGCGTTGATCCTGTCGCTCAAGGAGATTGTCGACCGGCGCTTCGAGGAGGGGTATATCGCCAAAGGCGACGTGCTGATGATCGACGCCCGCCTGAGCGAGGCCCGTTATCAGCTCGTAGCGGCCGAACGGCAGGCCGAAACCGCCCTGCATAATTTCAACGTCTTGCGCGGCGCCGATCCTTCCGAGGGTGTGCGCCTCGCCCACGGCGTGCGCGATTCGATCCGGATGCCGCTGCGGGTCTGCTGCGCGGAGGCCCTGTCGCGGCGTCCCGACTATGCGGCCGCGCAGCTACGCTCCGTGCAGGCCGAGGCGGGGGTCCGGGTGGCCCGGGCTCCCTTCAATCCGCAGCTCAGCGTCGGCATCGGCGGGGCATGGCAGCCTCGTTCGCCCAATCGGACGGGTGCCACGGCGGTCGACGGCTCGGCGTTCGTCCGTCTCTCGGTGCCGATCTTCCACGGCGGCGAGCGGCGCCGGGCGACGGGGGTGGCGCGGGCCTTCCTGCTCGAAAGCGAGTGGAACGCCGCGCAGCTGCAGGACGACATCCTCCGCGAGGAGATGAACGGCTGGACGGCCATCGTGCAGAGCCGCGCGCAGGTCGATGCCTCGGAGCAGAGCCTGCGCATCGCCGGCGAGAACCTCGACATCAGCACCTACTCCTACGGCGAGGGACTGGTTACGATCCTCGACGTGCTGCAGGCCCAGCTCAGCTGGATCCAGCTCTATACCAACGACATCACGGCCCGCTACAACTATGCCGTCGCCGTTTCCGACTACTTCCGGATCACGGCGGCGGAATAGCTTTTCCTACTCGTTCACCACTTCCGGCTCCGTGCTCACGACGGCGATTTCGTACGTGAGCGGGGCGATCTTGCGGAGCATCTGCGCCATGCCGCAATACTTCTCGTGCGTAAGTTCGAGGGCGCGGCTTGCTTTCTCCTGTTCGCTGCCCGGGCCGCAGGCGACGTTGTAAACCACATGGAACGAGCGGAATACACTCTCGGCTTGCAGCGTCTCCGTGTCCAACTCGCCCGAGTAGGCGATCTCCAACCGCTTGGGTGCAAGATGCATCTTCTGCATAAGCATGAGGGCCGTGAGGCCTCCGCATTGCGCCGCGGCATGGAGCAGCATCTCTTTGGGATTCATCTCGTTGCAACCGGGGCCGTCGATCGCCCGGAATTTTCCGTCTTCGGTCATCGAGACCGTTGCCTTTTCGATCATCGTTTTTCGTTTTTAGGGGTGAATGCGCTCCTTGTGGCAAATTCCGTTCCCCGCAGCCCCGCACCTTTCGATTTTCAACTTAATTTTTCGTATCTTTGATTTCATCGAAGATACTCCGTCTCGGCATAATCAAGCTGTCGCTTGCTTCTGCGCTCAACTTTTCGTATCTTTGAGATAACCTGCTGGTATTTATTTCATCACCAGTGAAGTAGAAGAACTTCGCAATAGAAAGGGCAACGGA